>JAQSDJ010000269.1 GCA_029945855.1 Lacunisphaera sp. | reverse complement strand
ACCTTGTCGGGCGTAAAGCCCGACCTACATCAGGGCAGCCCTACCTTGCGGCCCGCAGGGACGCGGGCCCTCCACCTTAAGGCAAGTCCGTCGAACCCATCAAATACCTATCACACTCGCGGGCGGCGCCGCGGCCTTCGCCGGGACGAGAAACCTGAAACTTGAAACCTGAAACCTGAAGGTTAAGGCAGGTCTGTCGATCCCATCAGGTAGCGGTCACATTCTCTAGCTGCGCCTCTTCCCTCGTTAATCGCCCACACTACTAACGATTGCCCTCTGCGGCAGTCGCCGGCGGCGAAGACGCCTTTGAGGCTCGTCGTATACTTCTCGTGCTCGGCTTTCACGTTGGAGCGGGCGTCGGTCTCGACGTTGATCTCCTTCAAGAGGGCCTGCTCCGGCCCGAGGAAACCCATGGCGAGGAGGACGAGCGTCGCGGGCCGGGTCTTCTCCGTGCCGGGGACTTCCTGCGGCACGAACTGGCCCTTGTCGTTCTTGCCCCACTTGATCTCGACGGTGACGAGCTCCTTCACGTTGCCCGACGCGTCGCCGATGAATTTCTTCACCGTGGTGAGATAGATGCGCGGGTCGGCGCCGAACTTTGCGGCGGCCTCCTCCTGGCCGTAGTCCATCTTGTAGACCTTGGGCCACTCGGGCCATGGGTTGTCGGCCGCGCGCTCCAACGGCGGCTTGGGGAGAATCTCGATCTGCAGCAGGCTCCGCGCGCCGTGGCGCATCGAGGTGCCGACGCAGTCAGTGCCGGTGTCGCCGCCGCCGATGACGACGACATCCTTGCCGAGGGCGTTGATCGGGGTCTTGTCCGCACCGCCGTCGAGCACGGCCTTGGTGTTGGCGGTGAGGAACTCCATCGCGAAATGCACGCCCTTGAGCGGGCGGCCCTCGATGGGCAGGTCGCGGGGCTGCGTGGCGCCGGTGCAGATGACGGTGGCGTCGTATTCCTTCAAAAAGATCTGGGGCTCAACGTTGTCGTTGTCGCCCGTGCCGACGCTGGCGTTGCAGACGAACTTGATGCCCTCCTGCTCCATAAGCTTGATGCGGCGGAGGACGACCTCCTGCTTGTCGAGCTTCATGTTGGGGATGCCATACATGAGCAGGCCGCCCGGGCGGTCGGCGCGCTCGAAGACGGTGACGGTGTGGCCGGCCTTGTTGAGCTGGGCGGCGGCGGAGAGGCCGGCGGGGCCGGAGCCGATGACGGCGACCTTCTTGCCGGTGCGGACACGGGGCGCCTCGGGGACGACCCAGCCCTCGTCCCAGCCCTTGTCGATGATGGAGGCCTCGAGGTTCTTGATGGTGACGGGCGGGGCGTTGATGCCGAGGACGCACGAGCCCTCGCACGGCGCCGGGCAGACGCGGCCGGTGAACTCGGGGAAGTTGTTCGTCTTGTGCAGGCGCTCAAGCGCCTCGTGCCAGAGGCCGCGGTAGACGAGGTCGTTCCACTCGGGGATCAGGTTGTTGACCGGGCAGCCGGAGGCCATGCCGCTGATGAGCTTGCCGGTGTGGCAGAAGGGGACGCCGCAATCCATGCAGCGCGCGCCCTGCGTGCGCAGCTTCTTCTCGTCCATGTGGTGATGGAATTCCTTCCAGTCCTTGACGCGCTCAGCGGGCGCGCGATCGACGGGCAGTTCGCGGAGGTATTCGATGAATCCAGTAGGCTTTCCCATGGCTATAGAAGGGCTGAAGGACTGAAGGACTGAAGGGCTGAAACAGTCATTTCGAATCGGTGTTGATGGACGGAGTGTGACAAAGGTTGTTTGGGTTCAGCCATTCAGCTTTTCAGTTATTCAGCCTTTTAGTTTCCGCCGACGCGGCTGAGGTCGCGGGCGTTTTCCTCGAAGGCGGCCATGACGGCCTCGTCGCCGGTCAGGCCCTGGCCGTGGGCGCGCTCGATGCAGGCGAGCATGCGCTTGTAGTCTTTCGGCATCACCTTGACGAACTTCGGGACGAACTTGTCCCAGTTCGCCAGAATCACCTTGGCGCGCTCGCTCCTGGTGTAGTCGAGGTGTTGCTGGACCATCGCCTTCACCAGCGCGATCTCCTTGGCGTCCGCGAGTTGCTCGATGCCGACCATCTGCGGGTTGACGCGGGTGGTGAAGTCGCCGACCTCGTCGAGGACGTAGCCGATGCCGCCGGACATGCCGGCGCCGAAGTTGCGGCCGGCGCGGCCGAGGACGACGACGTGGCCGCCGGTCATGTATTCGCAGCCGTTGTCGCCGATCCCCTCGACGACGACGGAGGCGCCGGAGTTGCGGACGCAGAAGCGTTCGCCCGCCATGCCGCGGATATAGGCCTCGCCGGCGCTGGCGCCGTAGAAGGCGACGTTGCCGACGATCATGTTCTCCTCGGCCTTGAAGGTCGCCTTCGCGTCCGGGTAGATGATGAGCTTGCCGCCCGACAGGCCCTTGCCGAAGTAGTCGTTGGCGTCGCCCTCGATGGACAGCGTCATGCCGCGCGTGACGAAGGCGCCGAAGCTCTGGCCGGCGGAGCCGGTGAACTTGAAGCGGATGGTGTCGGCGGGGAGGCCCTTGGCGCCGTGCTTCTTCGTGATCTCGCCGGAGGTGATGGTGCCGGTGACGCGGTTGACGTTGCGGATGGGGAGCTCGGCGTAGACCTTTTCACCCCGGTCGATCGCGGGCTGCGCGAGCGCGAGGAGCGTGGTCATGTCGTAGGAGCGGTCGATGCCGTGGTCCTGTTTCTGCGAGCAGAAGCGGCCGACCTCGGGGCCGACGTCGGGCTGGTAGAGGATGTTGGAGAAGTCGAGGCCCTTGGCCTTCCAGTGGGTGACGGCCTTGCGCGCCTCCAGCTTGTCGGTGCGGCCGATCATCTCCTCGATGGTGCGGAAGCCCAGCGCGGCCATGGTCTCGCGCATGTCCTCGGCGATGAAGCGCATGAAGTTGACGACGTGCTCGGGCTGGCCGGCGTAGCGGGCGCGGAGCTGCGGATCCTGGGTGGCGACGCCGGCCGGGCAGGTGTTGAGGTGGCAGACGCGCATCATGATGCAGCCGGTGGCGACGAGCGGCGCGGTGGCGAAGCCGAACTCCTCGGCGCCGAGCAACGCGGCGATGATGACGTCGCGGCCGGTCTTGAGCTGGCCGTCGGTCTCGACGGCGATGCGGGAGCGGAGGTTGTTGAGGACGAGGGTCTGGTGGGTCTCGGCGAGGCCGAGCTCCCACGGGAGGCCCGCGTGCTGGAGGGAGGTCTGCGGCGAGGCGCCGGTGCCGCCATCGTAGCCGGAGATGAGGACGACGTCGGCGTGGGCCTTGGCGACGCCGGCGGCGACGGTGCCGACGCCGACCTCGGAGACGAGTTTCACCGAGATGCGGGCGGCCTTGTTGCCGTTCTTGAGGTCGTGGATGAGCTCCGCGAGGTCCTCGATGGAATAGATGTCGTGGTGCGGCGGGGGCGAGATGAGGCCGACGCCGGCGGTGGTGCCGCGGGTCTTGGCGATGGGCGGGTAGACCTTGGAGCCGGGCAGCTGGCCGCCCTCGCCGGGCTTGGCGCCCTGGGCCATCTTGATCTGGAGCTCGCGGGCGTTGACGAGGTATTCGCTGGTGACGCCGAAGCGGCCGGAGGCGACCTGCTTGATGGCGGAGTTCTTGGAATCGCCCTTTTCGTTGGTCCAGGTGAAGCGCGCGGGGTCCTCGCCGCCCTCGCCGGTGTTGGACTTGCCGCCGATGCGGTTCATGGCGATGGCGAGGGTCTCGTGCGCCTCGAGCGAGATGGAGCCGTAGGACATGGCGCCGGTCTTGAAGCGCTTCATGATGGCCTCGATCGACTCGACCTCCTCGAGCGGGACGGCCGGGCCGGCCTTGAAGTCGAGCAGCGAGCGGAGCGTGCAGAGATTCTTGCCCTGCTCGTTGATGAGCTTGGCGTAGGCCTGGTAGGCGGGCTGGGAGTTGGTGCGGACGGCCTTCTGGAGGGCGTGGATCGACTCCGGCGTGAAGAGGTGGTTCTCCCCGGTGGCGCGCCACTGGTAGAGGCCGCCGGCGGGCAGCACGTGGCTCTCGATGCGGCGCTCCGGATAGGCGGCGCGGTGGCGCAGCAGGACCTCCTGGGCGATGACGTCGAGGCCGATGCCGCCGACGCGCGAGGGCGTCCAGGTGAAGTAGTGGTTGATGACGTCGGCGCGGAGGCCGAGGGCCTCGAAGACCTGGGCGCCGCGGTAGGACTGGATCGAGGAGATGCCCATCTTGGACATGACCTTGATGACGCCCTTGGAGCCGGCTTTCACGTAGTTGGCGCAGGCCTTCTTGTGGTCGATGCCGGTGAGCATGTTCTCCCGGATCATGTCGTCGATGGTCTCGAACGCCACGTAGGGGTTGATGGCCGAGGCGCCGTAGCCGATGAGGAGGGCGAAGTGGTGGACCTCGCGGGCCTCGCCGGTCTCGAGCACGAGCGAGACGCGCGTGCGGAGGCCCTCGCGGATGAGGTAGTGGTGCAGGCCGGCGATGGCCAGGAGCGACGGGATGGGCGCGAAGTCCTTGGTGACACCGCGGTCGGAGAGGATGATGACGTTGACCTCGTCCTCCTCGATCATTCGGCGGGCCATGATGGAGAGCTCCTCCATGGACTTGGCCAGGCCCTTCTCGCCGCGGTTGACGCGGAAGAGGATCGGCAGCACGCCGATCTTGAGGCCGGGCAGATTGGTGCGGCGGATCTTGGCGAACTCCTCGTTGTCGAGGATGGGCCACTTCAGCTCGACGCGGCGGCAGGCCGTGGGCTGCGGGTTGAGCAAATTGCCCTCGGAGCCGAGGCGGGTCTCGGCCGAGATGACGATCTCCTCGCGGATCGAGTCGATCGGCGGGTTGGTGACCTGGGCGAAGAGCTGCTTGAAGTAATCGTAGAGGAGGCGCGGGCGGTTGGAGAGCACCGCGAGGGCGGCGTCGTTGCCCATGGAGCCGATCGCCTCGACGCCGTCGCGGGCCATCGGGGTGATGACGACGCGCTCGTCCTCGAAGGTGTAGCCGAACGCGATCTGGCGCTGGAGGAGCGTCTCGTGGTCGGGCGGCTCGCTGCGCGGGGCGTCGGGCAGGTCGCTGAGGTGGACGAGGTGTTCCTTGATCCAGTCCTGGTAGGGCTGGGCGGCGGCGACGGTGCGCTTGATCTCCTCGTCTTCGATGATGCGGCCCTGCTCGGTGTCGACGAGGAACATGCGGCCCGGCTGGAGCCGGCCCTTCTGCACGATCTGGTCGGCGGGGATGTCGAGCACGCCGGCCTCGGAGGCCATGATGACGAGGCCGTCGGCGGTGACGTAATAGCGGGAGGGGCGCAGGCCGTTGCGGTCGAGGATGGCGCCGATCTGCTTGCCGTCGGTGAAGCCGATGGAGGCGGGGCCGTCCCACGGCTCCATGAGGCAGGAGTGGTATTGGTAGAAGGCGCGGCGGGCGGGATCCATCGACTCGTGGTTGGACCACGGCTCGGGGATCATCATCATCATCGCGTGGGCCAGGGGGCGGCCGGCGAGGACGAGGAGCTCGAGGGTGTTGTCGAACATCGACGAGTCGGAACCGTTGGGGTTCACGATCGGGAGGATCTTGGCGATGTCGTCGCCGAAGGCCGGGCTCTCGAAGAGGGCCTGGCGGGCGTGCATCCAGTTGATGTTGCCGCGGAGGGTGTTGATCTCGCCGTTGTGGGCGAGGTAGCGGTAGGGATGGGCGCGCTCCCAGCTCGGGAAGGTGTTGGTCGAAAACCGCGAGTGGACGAGCGCGAGAGCCGACTCCAGCGCCGGGTGCTTGAGATCGGGGAAGTAGCTGTCGACCTGCTCGGTGGTGAGCATGCCCTTGTAGACGAGGGTGCGCATCGAGAGCGACGCGACATACCAGTATTCCGCGCCGGCCAAAGTGGAGGTGCGGATCTCGGAATAGGAGCGCTTGCGGATGACGTAGAGCTTCCGCTCGAAGGCGAGGTCGTCGGTCAGCTCGGGGTCGCGGCCGATGAAGGCCTGGCGCATGAACGGCTCGCAGGAGAGCGCGGTGTCGCCCAGCAGCTCGCTGTTGGTCGGGACGGTGCGCCAGCCGAGGAAGGTCTGGCCCTCGGCCTGGACGACCTGCTCGAACTTTTCCTCGACATTGCGGCGGACGGTCGGGTTGCGCGGGAGGAAGACGAGGCCGACGCCATACTGGCCGGCCTCGGGGAGCGTGATGCGCGTGGTCTTGCAGACCTCGAGGAAAAACTTGTGCGGCATCTGGATGAGGATGCCGGCGCCGTCCCCGGTGTTGACCTCGGCGCCGCTGGCGCCGCGATGGTCGAGGTTGCGGAGGATCTGGAGGCCGTCGGCGACGATCTTGTGCGACTTGCGTCCCTTCATATCCACCACGAAGCCGACGCCGCAGGCGTCATGCTCGAACCAAGGGTCATAGAGGCCTTGCTTGCCGGGGCGGCCGGCGGGGGTGGTGGCGTGCAGTTTGGACATGGAGGTGGGACGGGGCGCGGGCGCGGGGGCCAACGGTGGGTGCGGCGTGGTGGCGGGTGAGGTTACCGGGTCGGAAATTGGGTGCAGCTGTTACTGTGCCACGGTCCGGGCGAGCCCGTGGATTGCGCCCGTGCATGGAAGCACAAACAACGTGGCGGTGAGGCGGGGCTGGCAACCCTGTTTTTTGTCCGACACCGGCACAGTGCCCGCTGTCACCGGCGCATACGAGCGGAGTGGGCCGCGCGGCGGGCGGAGACGGAGACTGTCATAAGCCGACCGGGCCGCGGACGGAGGGCGGCGGGGCGCTGGGCCCATGCCGCATAGGCTGCGTTCCGGTAGGTCGGGCTTTATGCCCGACATCCATAATACAATCGTCGGGCGTAAAGCCCGACCTACATCAAACCCACGTTCGGCAGGGCCAGCCACAATACGAAACACCCCGATCCCCCGAGATTTGTCTTACTGTAAGATTGCGCCTCCGTTGAAGTCGTTCAATGAAAGCAGTGGAATTCGATCATACCCCCGCGAGGAACCACGTTCCGCGCCCTGCCCCCACTCCTGACACCCCCTTGCAGCTGCTGCACTTCCGCAATTGCCGCACCCGATTCTAGACTGAACTGAAACCCAGACCCGCATGCTCATGAACCCAACACCCCAAGCTACCCAAACGCGCCGGCTCCTGCTGGCGCTTGCCTGCGCGATGGCGCTGGCCCCGTCCGCCTGGTCCCAGACCACCACGCCGGCGGCCACGACCACCCCGGCCGACCCGGCCAAGCCGGTTCCGGTCGTGACAGCCGACAAGAAGGTCGAGGACGAGAGCCTCGTCCTCACGCCCTTCGTCGTCACGACCTCCAAGGACGCCGGCTACTATGCCGAGAACACCCTGGCCGGCAGCCGCCTCAACTCCAATCTCGCCGACCTCGCCGCCTCTATCACCGTCGTGACGAAGCAGCAACTCGAGGACACCGCGGCCCTGGATATCAACGATGTCTTCAAGTATGAGGCCAGCACCGAGGGTTCCGGCAGCTACACCCCGCTGGTGACCGACCGCGGCACCGTGAAGGACACCGTCGGCGGTTACTCCTTCGGCAACAACGGCGACTCGACCAACAACGCCCAGTCCAACCGCGTCCGCGGTCTGGCCGCGCCCGACGCCTCGATCAACTATCACCCGACGAACTCGCGCATCCCGTTCGACTCCTACAACACGCAGTCGGTCGAAATCAGCCGCGGCCCGAACTCCCTGCTCTTCGGCATGGGCAGCCCGTCCGGCATCGTGAACCAGTCCTCCTCGCAGGCGGCGCTGAATCGCAACACCAACACGGTGTCGGTCCGCACCGACCACATGGGTTCCTTCCGCACGTCGTTCGCGCTGAACCGCTCGCTGATCGACGACAAGCTGGCCGTCGCGATGGCCTTCCTCTACAACAACCAGCAGTTCGAGCGCAAACCGTCCTATGAGCTCACCCGCCGGCAGTATGCGGCGATCACCTACAAGCCCTTCAAAAAGACGGTCATCCGGGCCTTCGCCGAGAACTACGACAACCGGGCCAACCGCCCGAACTTCATCATGCCGCGCGACGGCGTGACCCCGTGGCTCCAGGCCGGCAAGCCCATGTATGATGCCACGACCCGCAGCATCACCTTCACCAACGCGGCCAACATCACCCTCCCGAACGGCACCGTGAAGTCCTACGCCGCCGGCCAGGTGCTCGGGCCCTATTACTTCGACACCCGCTCCCCGGGCTACAATGCGGCCGTCACCACGCTCAATGGCACCGCCCTCCTGACCAACAGCCTGTCCCCCCTCTACATCCCGATGGGCATCACCTGGGACAACGCGCAAAGCTCCCCGGTCGAACGCTTCGACAACGGCACGCGGATCGACTACTTCCAGCGCACGATCGGCTTCTACGTGCCGGCGCACACGAATCCCGCCACGACGACCCCCTCGGCCACCTCCATGGGCTTCGTCACCGGTGATCCTCGCTTCCTCCTCTCCGACCGCACCTGGACCGCCTCGTTCTTCGGCATCAACCCGCCGGTGACCGTCAACGGCGTGGCCGGTTCCTATTCCAGCTACCAGGCCCGCGGCGTCTCCGACAAGGCGATCTACGACTACACGCAATACAACCTCAACGAGGTGAATTTCGGCAACACGCACTCGGGCAACTACAACATCGAGCTCGAGCAGCAGATCTTCTCGAACCTTTACTTCAGCGCCGGCTGGTTCCGCCAGGACATCGACGCCTCGGAGAACTACATCCTCTCCCAGCTGCAGGGCAATTCCGTCCTGGTGGACACCAACACCAAGCTGATGAACGGCCAGCCCAATCCCTACGCCGGCCTGGCCTTCGTGCCGCTCGGCATCGGCGGCGGTGTCGACACCTTCTACTCCCCCGAGACGATGGACAGCTACCGGGCGATGCTCGCCTACGACCTGGACTTCACCCAGCGCAACAGCTGGCTCAAGTGGCTCGGCCGCCATCGCCTGCTCGGCATCGTTTCCGAGCAGGACGTGAAGCGCAACCGCGAGCGCTGGCGCATGGGCATCACCGGCGGCGACACCATCGGCAAGCTGCGCTATGCGCGTAACTTCACCCTCGACGGCCAGGCCAACTGGAGCAACACGACGATCCGCAAGGCCTACTACGCGGCCAGCCCCGGTGATCCCGCCGGCACCGTCACCCACTCCCTCGGCTTCTACGGCAATCCGGGTTGGGATTCGCCCTACACCACCTCGATCAACACGTATGATTTCAACACGAACGAGTTCAAGGACGCCACGGTAACGGAGAAGGCCTCGTTCGCCGACGCCGGCAGCGCCAACTTCCAGCGCGAGGTCAAGAGCTGGAATCTGGCGACCCAGAGCTATCTCTGGAATGACCGCCTCGTCGCGACCGTCGGCTTCCGCCATGACGCCTATCGCGCCCGCAACACCACGGCCGGCGCCATCACCGATGCCAAAGGCGTCGTGATCGTCCCCGGCCTGACGGCCAACGAGCTGTATCCGAACCGTGACGGCGAGGTGGTCCGCAGCCTGTTCATGGACCGCTGGATTCCGTGGGATAAACTCGACGGCGACACCAAGACCGTCGGCGCCGCTTTCCGGCCGCTCAAGGGCTGGAGCTTCGTCGAGCGCCGCGCCAGCGAAGGCTCCCTCGCCGGGGAATTCCTCAGCGGGCTGACCTTCTACTACAACCAGTCCGACAACTTCAATCCGCCCACGGGCGCGCAGACCGATTACTTCAAGCAGAAGCTGCCCAAGCCCACCGGCGACG
>JAQSDJ010000268.1 GCA_029945855.1 Lacunisphaera sp. | reverse complement strand
ATCCCCGCGGAGAAGCTGGCCGCCCCCGCCGCCGCGGGCGGCGAGCTGACGCTCCTCAGCCAGAGCGGCGCCTTCCTGCTGAGCCTCCGCTCGCGCCAGCCCGCGCTGCGCTTCGGCCTCGGGGTCGCCCTGGGCAACCAGCTGGACGTCGCGCTCTGCGACATGCTCACCGCGCTGGCCGACGAACCCGGCCGCGGCCCGGTGGCCTGCTACGTCGAAGGTTTCGGCCCGGGCCAGTTGCTCGCCGCCGCCCACGCCATCGCCCGCCTCCGCGCCCAAGGCCGGCATGTGCTCCTTCACCGCGCCGGCCGCACCGCCGACGGCCAGGCCGCCGCCGCCAGCCACACCGGAGCCATGGCCAGCGACATTTTATTGGAACGCTCCCTGTTGGAACGGGCCGGCGCCCGCTATGCCGATTCGATCGCCGACTTTGACGCCGCCCTGCTCTGGCTCAGCGCCTGCCCGCAGCTGAAGGCCGGCCCCGTTGCGCTGGTGACCAACGCCGGCTTCGAGAGCGTGAACGGCAGCGATCTTTTTGGCAAAAACCTGCCCACTCTCCAGCTGGATGAAAAGACGCGCCAGTCGCTGGTCGCGCTGCTCGAGCGCCACGAATTGTCCGGCCTGGTCTCCCCCCGTCTGCCGCTGGACCTGACGCCGATGGCCGGCCCTTCCGCCTACGTCGCCGCCACCTCGCTGCTGATTGAAGAAGCCGCCGTGCTGGTGCTGGGAATCGTGCCCTTCACCCGCCAGCTCGAAACCGATCCCGCCGGCGGGGCCAAGCTCGCGCGCGTCGTGTCCGGGCTGCGCGATGTGCACAAAAAACCGATCGCCGTGGTCGTCGACGCCGGCGCCGAATACGCAGACTACCGGCAGGCGTTCGTCGCCACCGGCCTGCCCGTCTTCGCCAGCGTGGAGTCCGCCCTGCGCGGTCTGCGCGTGCTGGGTTGACGTGGGCCAGCGAGCTTGCTCGCGCCACAACCGCGCCCGCCAGTGGGCTGCCTTCCTCCGCCCTCAGAAAAACATGGCCTCGCTCAGAGCGCCAGTTCGTGCCCGTATTCATGAGCCGCCCCGAAGAGGGACTGCGGGCGAAAGTCAGCCGAGTGCGGCGCGCCTCTGCCGGAAGCGTTGCTGCCGCAACCGCGCCTTCACCCGCTTCACCGCCAGGCTCACCCGCGGCCGGCCACGGCGAATCTTCAACACGAACTCGGGCGTCGTGAAGACATTGCGGTTCCTGAATTCGTCCGGTGTGTCCAGGAGTAGATGTGTGCGCAGGCGCGGTCCCGGAGTGGAGAACCACGGTTGGTCCAAAACGTAGGCGGGATCACGGGTCCAGCGCGGGGGACGGACATCGGCGCGGCGGCAAAGAAACTCCACCTGCGACGCCAAAAAGGCATCAGCCACGTCGCCCTGCGGGAACCGCCGGGCGAGCCGGGGCGGGCGCACCTTGACCGCCTCCTGCAATTGAGCGCGCGTGGAAACGCGCCGAAGTTCGTGAAACCAGTCCCGCAGATTCAGCCCAAACTCCTCCACGGATGCAGCGCGCCGCGCGACCGCCCGCGCGGTCTGCGGGCGGCTGAGGCGGAGGTTCCTGATTTTTCCCATGACTGATCTTCTCCAGTATTTCCGTGAGAATTTTCGCTTTGGTTAGGTATTTCAGAGGCATTTACACGAATAAAGCGTTACGGCCAACCGCCAACAAGAGCCCCCCCCGGCCCCGTCGTCCCGCCAAAGCATAAGAGCAAGGCCGCCAACGTCCGCAAACTTGCCCAGGGCTACTTACTGGTATCAGGTAAACTCTCTAGGCGGCTGGAGATCCGGAAGAGTATCGTAGCCAACTCCCGGCAATCTGGTGAACTTTCAATTAAACCTGCCCGATAGACCCACCGATAATCTGTCGCACTCGCTGTCTCGATGAAGTAGCAGCCGCTATCTATCGGGGGACGCGCACTGTTCTTCACGAGTGGGCTGGCGAATACGCCACCGGCCCTTAGCGCCGCTTTCAGTGATGTGATTTCCTGTTCCGTCAGAACCGCACGCCGAATTTCCAGCACAGCCTGCTTGGTGCTAGCATCCATGGCACAAGATCTTTGTTCAGCCATCGGGGCCTGCGTTCCATCGTCCGGAATCTCGATAGACACGGAGGAAAACCACCATCCCGTAGCAATCATTCTCACCCGCGATTTGCTGGCTTGGCCTGCCAGTGGCTCAAGCTTGAGAGCGCTTACAGCCCCCGAAATATCTGGCGCTTTTACTTGGATGTTCCGGAACACTCGCGAAGCCTTGTCCCCTTCATCTGCCGAGGCACAAGCGACAGAGACAAGAATCATCACCATTCCATACCAAGAATTCATGAATTTGCTGATTGGTGTATCAGCTCAGGCCAAGAAAAACTAGAAGAACATCGCCTCGCTCAGCGCGAGTTCGGGGGCGAGGAAGTGCGCGCCGGCCACGAGCGTCGTCCGGCCGGTGCCGAGGTCGCCCGCGAAATCCGCGTGGTCCTTGCTGAGATCCGCCACCCAGCTGAAAGACTTTTTTGTATCGGCGTAGCCGAAAACCAGGGAGAAGCAGCCGGGGCAGTCCACCGGCGTCACCTCGAAGGTGATCGCGGCGGTGTCGGCGCCGCTGCGCACGAGGCCTTTCTTTACCCAACCGAGCAGGCAGGCGGCCTCGGCGCCGAATTGTTGCCGGTGCCGGATCGTCACCTGCTTCAGCCCGGTGTTGATGAGCGCCGGTGTGTAGCGGCTGAGAAATTGACCGAGGTTTTGCCGCAGCGGCAGCGTCCGGGTGTAGGCGAGGTCGCGCACGGCGGACTGGTTGGGCCAGGGATAGGTGAAGGTGTCCGCCGGCACCACCGCACTGTCGAAGAGGATGCGCTTCGAGCGGGTCAGCAGGTAGTCGTAGTCGGCGAGCCGACGGACGTCGGCGAACCGGTGCGCCCAGTAGTAGAGCGGCATGTCGCTGGAAAGGCACACGGAGACCTGGTTCTCCAGGTGGCAGCGGGCCGCCACCGTGTAGTGCAGGAGCACGAACTCGACGCAGCGCATGTCGCCGGGCGACTTGCCGAGAAAACACTCGCCGTAGATCTTCGCGCGGATCTCGGCCGGCGCCGTCGCATCGTAATCCGGGCAAAGCACCACCACGCGGCACGGGTAGCGCTGGGCGAACAAGCGCGTGTGACCGAATTGCTCGAGGGCATCCGCCGGCACGGTGTTGCGGCCGAAATGCAACACGAGGTTGAGCTGCACGGCGCGGCTTTCCTTGGCCGGCGTGTCGGCCCAAAGCTTGGTGAAGCCGTCGCTGATGCCCCCGACGGGCACCGCGACTCCGGGAAGGGCATCAAAGACTTCAGGCATCGAGAGGGAAATCCCAAAGGCCAAACTCCAAATCACAAACAGACGATGAAAAGGCAGACTCCTGACTCATGCGTTTTGCGTGGTATCTAAATTTGGAGGCCTTGTTTGGCATTTGGCGTCTGGAACTTTGGCGTTTGCCGCGCGGAGCGCGGCTCAGGGTTCCCTCCATGCATGGCCCTTGGCGCCGAGCAGCAGGTCGGCGGACGGCGGGCCCCACGAGCCCGAGGCGTAGCTGTCGAGGCCGGTGCGGCCCTGGGCGGCCCAGAATTCATGGATGGGGGTGATGAGCTGCCACGAGCGCTCGGTCTCGTCGCCGCGGATGAAGAGCGTGCCGTCGCCGATCATGGCGTCGAGGACGAGCCGCTCATAGGCCTCGGGCGTGTTGGAGCCGAAGGTCGTGGCGTATTTGAAGTTCATCTTCACCGGCTGGGTGCGGGTCTCGAGGCCGGGGATCTTGGCGTTGAGGATGAGGCTCAGGCCCTCGTCGGGCTGGATCTGGAAGGCGAGCGTGTTGGGCGCGATCAGCGAGCGCTCGTCGTCGGCGAAGAGGTGGCCCGGGGCGCGCTTGAAGCGGATGGCGATCTCGCTGACGCGGCGCGCGAGGTGCTTGCCCGAGCGCAGGTAGAAGGGCACGCCCTGCCAGCGCCAGTTGTTGATGGAGAGGCGCAGCGCGGCGTAGGTCTCGGTCGTCGAGTCGGACGCGACACCCGGCTCCGCGCGGTAGCCCTGCACCGGCTGGCCGCCGATGACGCCGTCGGCGTATTGGGCGCGGGCCACGTCGCTCTGCGCGCCGTCGAGCCGGAGCGGCTGGATGGCCTTGAGAACCTTCACCTTCTCGTCGCGCACGGACTCGGCGTCCATCGAGACGGGCGGCTCCATCGCCGTGAGGGCGAGGAGCTGCATGGTGTGGTTCTGGATCATGTCGCGCAGACAGCCGCTCTGCTCGTAGTAGCCCGCGCGGGCCTCGACGCCCACCTGCTCGGCCACGGTGATCTGGACGTGGTCGATGAAGTTGCGGTTCCAGAGCGGCTCGAAGATGGCGTTGGCGAAGCGCTGGACGAGGAGGTCCTGCACGGTCTCCTTGCCGAGGTAATGGTCGATGCGGAAGACCTGCGGCTCGTCGAACACGGTCGTGAGCTCGCGGTTCAGCGCCTGGGCGCTGGCCAGGTCGCGACCGAAGGGTTTCTCGATGATGACCTTCGACTGGTGCGGCTGGCGCAGGTAGCGGGCGGCGAGCCCGCTGGCCCCGAGGTTCTGGATGATGGGCGCGAAGACGGTCGGCGGCGTGGAGATGTAGAACAGCGACTGGAGCTGCTGGCCGATCTCCTTTTCCAGGCCGGCGATGCGCGCGCCGAGGCGATCGAAGGCCGCCTTCTCATCGTAGCCGCCGCTGACGTAAAGCGTGCGCGGCGCCAGGCGGGCCCAGACCTCGGGGCTCGGCTCGCGACGGGAGAACTCCTTGATGGCGTCCGCCGCCATCTGCTGGAACTCGGCGTCGGGTATCGCCTTGCGACCGAAGCCGATGAGGTAGAAGTCGGCCGGCAGCAGGCCGTCGTGCGCGAGGTTGTAGATCGCGGGGATGAGCTTGCGGGCCGTCAGGTCGCCGGAGGCGCCGAAGATGACGACAACCGTCGGCGGCGAGCCGCGGTGCTTGCTGAGCCCGTGCAGGAACGGGTGCCGGTTTTCTTCTGCCATGCGGCGGAAGTTCGGCGCGATGCCGGGCGCTCGCAAGGCAATACTGCCAGGCCTGTGTCCTAACCGTGGGCCGCGAGCTGGCTCGCGCTTCACCCGGCGCGAGCAAGCTCGCTCGCCCACACCCCGGCCCCTCCGCTACTTCGCCACCTCGTCGAGCGAGCCGGTCTGGCGCGTCAGGTAATAACCTTCGGGAAACAACGGGACGTTCTCGTAATGCAGCACCTGCACCGGCAGCCGGTCGCTGAGGGTGACCTCGGCGACGTCGAAGCGGAACGTGCGCGGCGGGGGCGTGAGCGCGCCCAGATAGGCGTGGATGGCCCGGCGCAGCGCGCGCCGCTTCCGCTCGTTCACCGCCTGGTAGCCGCTGACGAGGGCGCCCTCGGCCCGGGCCTTGACCTCGACGAACACCAGCACCTTGCCGTCGCGGCACACGAGGTCGATCTCGTCGCGCCGGTCGCGCGGGCTGCGCCAGTTGCGGGTCACGATGGCAAAGCCGTGGCGGGCCTGCAGGTAGTCAGCCGCGGCCTGTTCGCCCCGCGCCCCGGCGGCCGCGTTCGCGGTCGGTGCCTCGCGGTGCGCGAGCTTGTCCCAGACATCTTGAATCCAGCCAATCATGTGCAAGTTCGCCCTCGACCACCTGAAATATTGCCCTTACAAGCAAGTTCGTTTTTCAATCCGGCTGCGACCGTCGAACCGACGCCACAATTTTTCCGCCGCAACCCACCTCCCCTCCTCCATGGCCACCGCAAGCAATCTCACGGGCACCCTGCGCCGATCCCTGCTCATCAAGGTCATTTCGAAGCCCGCGCCCAGCCGGGAGGATGTCAACACCGTCATCGAACTCACCGCCAGCAAGGTCGTCGAGTCGCTGCAGGCCCAGTCCATGACCCTCTACCTCGTCGAGGGCGGCGAGATCGCCTTCAAGCAGGTCTATTATTCGCCGACCCTGTGGGGTGCGGACAAGGGCAAGGAGGTCCAGTTTCGCGAGACGCAGAAAAAGCTGCTGACCCTCAAGCTCCCCGCCGGCACGGGCAACGTCGGCAAGGTCATCCAGACCGGCGAGCCGCTCTTCTTCAGCGGCAAGGGCCCCGACGCCGCCTCGCTCAAGAAAATGGACGTCGGCTTCGAGGTGACCTCGATGCTCACCGTGCCGCTCAAGACCAACATCGTCATCGGCGCGATCCAGGTGCTCAACAAGGAGCCCGCCGCGGGCACCGGCGGCCAGTTCACCACCAAGGACCTCAGCGTCCTCCGCGAGGTGGCCGAATACTCCTCCACCCTCATCCAGCGCATGCTGGACCCGAAGTTCCAGCTCACCCCCGAGGACACCGCCAAGTTCATCTCCAAGTTCACCGAGCTGCCCCTCGTCACCAAGGCCGACGAGGTCGACATCGACGAGAAGCTGGTCGAGATCACCGGCGACGCCATCATCCGCCGCGAGGGAATCTTCCCCTACAAGAAGACCGGCACGAACACCGTCTCGGTGCTGATGACCAACCCGCTCGACTACGCCAAGCGCGAATCCTTCTCGCAGGCGACCGAGCTGATGATCGACGACGTCAAGGTCATCCCCGCCAGCCTGCTCGACACCCTGCTCAAGCAGTTCTTCAAGGAGGCCGCGGGCAAGAAGGTCGGCGGCGAAACCGAGGAGGTCGACATCGACGAGGTCAAGGACCTCATCGCCGGCGCCTATACCGAGGGCGGCACGGGCGAGGTCAAGGCCGCCGACCTCGAGAGCGAGGACTCCGCCCCCATCATCCAGCTCACCAACCGCATCATCGAGGACGCCTACATCTCCGGCGCTTCCGACATCCACATCGAGCCGATGGAAAAGGACCTGCTCGTCCGCTACCGGGTGGACGGCATGTGCTCGGAAAAGATGCGCCTGCCCAAGCAGGTCAGTTTCGCCATGGTCGCCCGCCTGAAGATCATGTGCAACCTCGACATCTCCGAACGCCGCCTGCCACAGGACGGACGCATCGTCTTCAAGAAATTCACGAAGAAGAACATCGACATCGATCTGCGCGTCGCCACCGGCCCGATGAACTACGGCGAGAAGGTGGTCATGCGTATCCTCGACAAGCAGAAGTCCACCCTGCCGCTCCCGCAGCTGGGCTTCTCCGCGGAGAACCTTGAGAAATACCGCGAGTGCGTCCGCCAGCCCTACGGCATGATTTTGCACTGCGGCCCGACCGGCTCCGGCAAGTCCATGACGCTTTACGCCGCCCTGGCCGAGATCAACACGCCCGACGTCAACATCCAGACCGCCGAGGACCCGATCGAATACACGCTGCCCGGCCTGAACCAGATGCAGATGAACAAGCAGATCGGGCTCACCTTCGAGCGCGCCCTGCGCTGCTACCTCCGCATGGACCCCGACATCATCCTCGTCGGCGAAATCCGCGACAAGGAAACCGCCCAGATCGCCTGCGAGGCGGCGCTCACCGGTCACTTGCTCGTCTCCACCCTCCACACCAACGACGCGCCCTCCACCGTGTCCCGCATGGGTGAAATGGGCATCGAGCCCTTCAATATTTCCGCCGCGCTCGTCTGTGTTTGCGCCCAGCGCCTCCTCCGGCGCGTCTGCAAGAACTGCAAGGTCAAATACAAGCCCGAGGGCCGCGAGTGGGAGATCCTCCAGAAGGCCCTCGATCTCAAGGAAGTCCCCGAGATCTTCAAGGCCGCGCCCGGTGGCTGCCATGTCTGCGGCGGCAACTCCTACAAGGGCCGCGTCGGCATCCACGAACTCATGGTCAACTGCGAGGACATCGTCGAGGCCATCAACAAGGAGGTCGAGGTCGCCGACTTGAAGCGTGTCTGCATGAAGAACGGCATGAAGACCCTCCACCAGGACTCCATGCTCAAGGTCACGATGGGCCTCACCACGATGGAGGACGCCCTCGCCAACGTGCCGGCTGACATGATCGCCCAGGAAGGCGCAAAGGTAGCCGCCGCCGAGGGCGCAAAGAAAGGCCACGGCCACTGAGTCCACACTTTCCGGCCACTACCCCGGCCGGCAAGCAAAGGAGGCGCGATCCGCAAGGGTCGCGCCTTTTGTTCGCCTCAATTTTGCGAAGCAAGAATTGAGGACGAACCCCGGGCGGTCAGCCCCGCGACAGGCTCGGGGCCCTGAGCTTGTCGAATGGGCAGATCGCAACGGTGTCTGTCAGGGGCTGACGCCAACCGCGCCATAGCCCAACGGGCGACGGCGGGTATACCCAGGTAGGGCGAATCGTCCCGATGAGCCGCGGGGCCGGCGGCTCGTCCGGAGGACTCGCCCTACCGTGCCTGTTCTTTGCCTCCGCGCACCCGCACCGCCCCAAGGCCTCCCTGCCTTTCGCCTCGCCTCCCCCTCCCGCCTTGGCAATTTTCGGGATCGTGAGCCCTCCGAAAGTCATCAAACGGCCCGCCGTCGTCACCACGCTGGTCGAGACCTTTGGCTTCAGCCCCGCCCTGGCCTCGGGCGTCGTGGTGCTCTTTGCCCTGCTCCTGGCCCTGGCCGCCGTCTGGATCGTGCGGTCCGCCCCGCCCCGCACCCTCACCCTGGCCAGCGGCCCCGAGGGCAGTTCGTTCGCCCGCTGGGCCGGCGCCTACCAAAAGGCTCTCGCCGAGGATGGCGTCACGCTCACGGTCCTCCCCTCCGCCGGCTCCCTCGACAACCTCAAGCTGCTCCAGTCGGCCGGACGCCGCGCCGACATCGGCTTCGTCACCGGCGGTGTGGCCGAAGGCCAGGATATCGCCGGCCTGCAGTCGCTGGGCAGTATCGCCTATCAGCCGCTCTGGATCTTTTACCGCTCGCCCACTCCCATCACGCGCCTGTCCGATCTCGCCGGCAAGCGCCTGGCGATCGGCGGCCCGGGCAGCGCCACGCGTGCCATCGCCACGACGCTCCTTGCCGCCAATGGTCTCACGGGGGAACCCACGGTCTTTTCCGATCTCGATGCCACCGGCGCCACCACGGCGCTGCTCGACGGGAAACTCGAGGCCATCTTCCTCATGGGCGACTCGGCTTCGACCCAGACCCTCCGCACCCTGGTCCGCACCCCGGGCATCCAGCACTTTGATTTCCGCCAGGCCGACGCCTACATCCGCCGCTACACCTTCCTGAACAAGATCGCCCTGCCCGAAGGCTCGTTCGACCTCGGCCGGAACCTGCCGACCACCGATGTCGAGCTGGTCGGCCCCACCGTGGAACTCGTGGCGCACGCGGGCCTCAACTCGGCCCTGTGCGACCTCCTGTTGGAAGCCGCCCAGAAAGTGCACGGGAAGGCCGGCCTCTTCCAGAAGCGGGGCGAGTTTCCCGCCCCGCTCGAACACGAGTTCCCCCTCAGCCCCGATGCGCTGAGCTTCTACAAATCCGGCAAGGGCTTCGCCTACCAGGTCATCGACAACTTCTGGCTCGCCAACCTGACGAACCGCCTCCTCGTGGCCATCGTGCCGCTCGCCCTCGTGGTCCTGCCGGTGCTGCGCCTGCTGCCCTTCGTCTACCAGCTGGGCGTCCGCCTGCGCATCTACCGGTGCTACCGCCCGCTGCTCCGCATCGAACGCGATCTCTTCGGCGAACTCACCGCCGAGCGCGTGCAGGAACTGCAGCAGCGCCTCGACGAGGTCGAGCAGCTGGTCAACCAACTCAAGGTGCCGGCCTCGTTCGCCGACCAGTTCTACGAGCTGCGCGTGCACATCA
>JAQSDJ010000267.1 GCA_029945855.1 Lacunisphaera sp. | reverse complement strand
GCAACAGGGAGGTGTAATTGACGTTACCCCGGAAGTGATTTTGTCGTTGCGCGCTTTTGCGTAATGCGATTGCCCCCTCATTTGTTCGAGACTTGAATTACTTGAGTCGAATGAACCTAGCGAATGACGAGGTTGGTGTCGCAGAACGACACTAACTTCGTCAGCGGTAATTCAGCCGATAACCTTGTCAGAGACGAGGAGCGGGGCCCACCCGCCGTCCGCCAGGCAAAAGTATCGTTTCATTATCACGACGTGTTTTATTACATTCTACTGTGCCTCAGATAATTCTGCCTCTGAATCGGCCGAAAGTATCGTTTCATGAACGCCCCCAAAACCTGATACCCTGGTCCTTCTGCACCAAGAATTGCGTGCTCATTCCGAGACAGTAACCTCACCAGAACGGCCGCACTAACCTTGTCGTCAGCTAGAACCACGTTGGGTCATCCCGTAGCCATGACTGGGCGGTCGAGGTGAATGGACGACTCTTCTTTAATCGCAGGAGATTCGTGGAGTCTAATGTGAGGTTGCGCTGCAATCCAGCGACTTAAGAGATCTGCAAGACTCTACATTAATGTGAGCGCCCAACGATTGAGTCCGGGTTATAATCACCGGGAGTGTGCCATAATCACCGGGAGTCAGTGTTATTAAGTTCTGGAGCCGGTGTTGTAATCACTAGTCGGAGAGATTTATTCTGGTGTAATTCAGAGGGAGCAGCTCAAACGAGCTGCTCCTTTTTGTTTTCCGAGAGCGCCAAAGTCGCCCACCATGCGACATGAAGTTGTTGCTAGCCAAAGCACAGTCCGCACTCCTTAGAAAATCGGTTCACCGCATGGACGAAGCCCTGGCCCACCAAATTCAACATCTGGAGAGATCGCGCCAGATGCTCGGTCGAGTAGACAATGAGATTCTCGAGGCCGGCCTGGAGTTGTTCGACTCAGAGGCGGCTCTAGCCGAATGGCTCACCACACCGGCCCATGCTCTAGCCAGAGACTTGAAAATAACTGCGGCATGCGGACACTTACTATACCCATCCGTAACTTTCTGGGGACGACGCTGTGAGAATGTCGGCATGTCCTGGAATCATGGCGAAGCCTGCTCCTCTGCTTTGTTTACCAACCACATCGTTTAATTATGTTTCTCCGTTGTAATTTGGGGCATTCTGGCGCTGAACGACACCACTGCCACGGCAACCCAGAACAGCGATCTTAGGGACATCGCACCGAGAGTGCGTGTCTCGTAGGCACCCCCGCCGAAGACGTGGATGCCGAAGGCGGCGAAGACGGCCAGGGTGGAGATCGCCAACAGGAGCGACAGATGGGCGGCCCATCGTTTATCCCATAGCAAACCTGCCCCGGCAAAGACGTAGAGAAAACCCGCGAGGAAGTTGAACCAGAGCACAAAGGGGACCGTGTGGCCCATCTCGGCGCGAACTTCCGTGCTGCCAAACAAGGCTCGGCCGCCGCTAACAATGGTGACGAGGCCAAACACGACGGCGGCAAGGGCGAGACCTTTCAGGATTCGATTTGGCTTCATGGTCTGGGTGTTAAGTTCACTGGATAGTGGCTCAGGGTTGCCGCTCGGGGAGCGGGCTCCAGCCGGGGTGATCGAAGTATTCCGGATACTCGCGCAGCGCTTCAGCCAGCTTCAATGCACCGTCCCCAGACGCGGGATTCGCGGTCGTCGCCGCTGCGCCAGTCATGAGTTCGTTGATCAGCACATGCAGGGTCGCGTCTGCCTTGGGCTCAAGTTGGCAGTTTTGTATGAGGTAGGTGACATTTTCCTGAACAGTGTCCGCCAAGACTTTGGCCTGGGCCGGCGACAAAGCGCTGGGTTCTGAGGTGGCTAGGGTCTGAGCGACGGCGTCGCGAATACGTTGCATTCCGATCCGCAGCGGTTCGTCGGTTGCCCAACGCTTGCCGTCATTGAGTGAAAGGGCCGCCGCGCCGTGGTCGCTGTGATCGTGGGCACCGGCGTGGCCGTGATGCAAATTAGTCCAGGCCGCGTAGGAAAGTCCGACCAGGGCGATGACGAGGAATCCGGATATGAGGGGCCAACGGCTTTTTGGGGCAGGGGTTTTCATGGTATTTTGCGGGCTTGGATCGGCAGACGACGTGCGGCAGATAGGTTTACTTAACGGCGAATTTGTCCAGAGCCGGTTCAAATCCCCGGCCTTCTCCAGCCTCCTCGTAGGTTACCCCGTCGCGGATGTGGTAGATTCGCTTGAAGGTGGGGATAATCTTCTCGTCATGGGTCACCACGATGACCGCGGTCTCGAAGCGGTGGGCCATGTCGTTAAGAATGCGGATCACCGCCAGTGCCCGCTCGCTGTCGAGGGGAGCGGTAGGCTCATCAGCGAGAATCACCGGGGGCCGGTTGACGAGCGCCCGGGCGATGGACACGCGCTGTTGCTCGCCACCGGAGAGCTGCGACGGCATGGCTTTGGCGCGATGCGCGACATCGAGCGCTTCGAGCAGTTCCACGGCCCGCTTTCGGGCTTCCTCATTGGGCACGCCGGCCAGCATGGGCAGCAGGGCGACGTTGTCGGTAACGTCGAGAAACGGGATCAGATAAGGTGCCTGAAACACGAAGCCAATCTTGTCCCGGCGCAGTTCCCGCAGATCGGAAATCTTCCAGCCTTGGTCGTAGATCACGTCTTCGCCCAGCGACATGCGCCCAGCGGTCGGCTCGATGACCGCACCGAGGCACTTGAGCAGGGTGGTCTTGCCGGAGCCCGAAGGGCCGACCAGCCCGACGACTTCGCCCGGAGCGACTCGCATGTCCACGCCCTTGAGCGCATCGACGGCGGTATCGCCCTCGCCGTAGCGCTTGCGCAACCCCTCGATCTTGATGCCTTGCCAGTGCATATCAGCCTCCGATCGCCTCCGCGGGATCAACTTTGAGGGCGGCCCGGATGGCCAGCACGCTGGCCAACACACAGATCACCATCAGCGCAAAGAAGCCCCAGGCCGCATCGACCGGTTCGAGCAGGACATATTTTGGGAAAAACGGTGCCCAAGTGGTGGCCGCTATTTTACCCACCACGAAGCCAATCATGCCGAGACCGACCGCCTGCTGCATGATCATCCCGGCGATGGTGCGGTTTTTGGTGCCGATCAATTTCAGCACGGCGATCTCACGAATTTTCCCCAAGGTCAGCGTATAGATGATGAAGGCGACGATCGCGGCGCTGACGATGGCCAGGATCACCAGAAACATGCCGATCTGCTTGGCCGAGGTTGCGATCAACTTGCGGATCAGGAGATCCTCCATCTGCGCACGGGTATAGACCTGAAGCCGTTTCCAGCGGCGAATGGGCTCGGCCACTTCCGCCGGGGTGAAGCCCGGGAGGATTTGCACCAGCACCGCGTTGACGGACGTATTGATGCTTTGTGACGCGATCACCGAATTGAGCAAGCCGGGCACGCCGGGCCGGTTATAGGTTGGATTGGCGGACGTGCGGCGCCGCTGATGGACGATGGCGTCGTTATCCTTGAGAAACTGCGCCGCCTGGGCGTCTTTCAACGCGATAAAAACCATCGGATCGCCGCTGGAGGAAACCATGCGGCGGGTCAGTCCAACCACCGTGTAGATGTTGCGTCGAATCTGGATGCGTTCGCCGAGTTGAAACTTGGTCGCCACGTCGGCCACGGCTTCGTAGTGCCCGCGGGTGATCTGTCTTCCGGCAATCAAATATCCGGGTTGACCGGGTTCGCCGGGTCCACCCGGCACAACGCCAACGACCATGGAACGAACGTCAGTTTCGCCGTGCCGCACCTGCATGGTTAGGTAGGTCACATTGGCCGCCCGCGCGACGCCGGGCATGCCCAGGATCCCGCGATACACATCATCATACAGGCTGGATGACTCGGCATAGGGCCCGAGCGTATCCTTTTGCACCACCCACAGGTCCGCCCCGCTGTTGTCGAGCAGGGCCTTCCCATCGTCCACCATACCCCGATAAACACCCGCCATGGTCAGCGTGACGCCGATCAACAGGCCCAGCCCCACACCGGTGAAGACAAACTTGCCCCACGAGTGCAGAATGTCGCGTCCGGCCAGACTGATCATGGTGATACTCCAGGCAGTCGCTCAACCAGTTTCACCCGTGCATGGGCGCCCAGTGAGCACACGCTATAGACGACCACCTGAGCGCCCGGCTCAAGGCCCTCAAGAATCTGCACCCGGCCATCAAGGTCTGTGGCCCCCATCTTGATAGGCGCGAATTGGAGGGAGTTACCCTTAATGAGCCAGACGCCAAGACGCCCGCCGACCCGCTGCACGCTGGCATTGGGCACCACGGGTGCCGGCGGCAGGGCAGCGAGGGCAACGGTTACTTCCACCAATTCACCGACCGGCGGCAACGGCTCCGGTATCGTGTTAAAGACCACCTTGGCGAGAGTCTCTTCGGTCACGGTATCAGCGACCGGCTCAACGCGCAGCACTTGCCCGGCGATCGTGCGACCCGCTTGGGAGCGCAGCACGATCCGGGCGGGCAGGTCCGGGCGCAGGCCCGTGGCGCGCAGTTGCTCGAAACGCACATTGACCCACAGGCTGGTCGGATCGATCAGTTCCACCACCGGTTGGCCCGCCACTACTGTGGTGCCAGGATCGACATTCCTTACGGTCACCAATCCAGCGGCCGGTGCCAGCAGACGCAGATTGGCCTTTTGCTGGATCAGGACCTCGCGGTCGGCACCGATTCGCACCAACTCCTGACGGGCGACCTCCAGATTCGCTCGTGCGGTGGCCAGATTTGCGATGACCACTTGAAGTTCCTGGGCCTTCGCCTCGACCGTTTCGTCACTGGCTGAGCCAGCCCGGAGCAGACTCTCGTAACGTCGGGCCTGGGCTTCGGCGTAGTCCTGGCGGGCCGTGACCTCTTGCACCAGTGCCTCCGCCGCCCGCACCCCGGCAGCCGCACGCTTTTGCGCGGCCTCCTGTGCGGCGATGCGTTCCTCGAAATCCACCGGGTCCATCTCGCCCAACAATTGCCCGGCCGTCACCCGGTCACCGACTTGCACGTAAACTCCTTTGACCCGCCCGGCGGTGGTCGGTCCGATCTTGTGGGAGTAGCGGGCCTCCACCGTGCCAATGCCGTATAAGGCTGGCGTGATGGATAGTTGTTCCACCGTGGTTGAGGTTACGGGAACGGGGGCCAGCGGTCCCGAACGCAGGGCGACATAAATGAACAAGGCGAGCATGGGGATAAGCACCCCCATCAGGGCCAAGGTCCGCCGATTCATGTGCGGTAGCTTCAAGGCAACCTCCTGATTCCCCGGGCAAAGATGGCAAAAGCACCGGGAGCATCGGAGCGAATGCGGCGCACATTTCCGGCCAGCAGCGACTGCATGACCAAGCCCTGGATCGATCCGATGAACAGGGTGGCGGCAGCTTTCGGATCCACGTCTGAGGCCAGTTCACCTTGGGCTTTCCCCTGTTCGATGAGGGTGTGCAAACGAGCGCCGTATTGGGCGATCAGGGTTTGCGCCATGCGTTTGGCCGGTGTGGCCTCCGCCCTTTGCAGTTCTCCAAAAAGCATGCGCGGCACTCCGGGGTGCTTGGCCACGAAATCAACATGGGCCATGAACATCGCCTCCAGGGCCGCCAAGGGAGAAATGGCTTTCTGCGCCGCCTGGTCGACTCGCGCCAACAAGCGCTCAGCCACCCACTCCATCACGGCCTGCCAGACGGAGTCCTTGGTGGGGAAATGCCGGAAGAGCGCGCCTTGGGTCAGGTTCATCCGATGGGCAATCGCGCTAGTGGTGATTTCACCCGGGTTCTGCTCGGCGGCTAATGCGATCACCGTCGCCACGGTGAGTGATCTGCGCTCGTCCGCCGGAAGATGTTTGGGATGAAGGCCTGTAGGGTTACCGCTCATAGTAAGTGACTACTTACTTACTATTAGCTGGCTGTCAACCATCCTCATTCAAGACGGTATAACCGGACCAGTAGGCTCCAGTTCACTTCGACGACGATGTCGCCGCTGTCTGTTGCCCCTGTAGACGGCCGGCAGGAACACAGCAGACGAACATCAGGATCAATCCTCTTATCGAAGGAGCCATAACAGAGATATCAATCCGCCCACGACTCAAGTCGCAGGAGACGCTGACTTAAGTATACGTGGAACTTCACTTTAATTCCACTCGCGGGCACAACTTCAATTGTAGTCCTCCTATGGCGCGGGGGACTGGACTTTAATTTTATCCCTTAGCCCGGCCTCACCGCCGGGCGCTTTGTTTGGAGGGCCTCCGGCCGTGGGCCAGCGAGCTCGCTCGCGCCTCGGCTTGCGCCCACAACCGAAGCATCTGAGCGCTAAGATATAATACCCATAATCTTAAATCGCCATGCGTCTCCCTTGCGGTGAATAATCCCTTTATTCGCCGCAAATCAGACATTCTATAGCTTTACATAATACAATAACTGGCAATATATATTTTGTCTCTTTAGGATATATGGCAATATATCGCCTGTCTTGAAACACTCCATCCGCCAAATCATTTTCACCGATCTGCAGGCGAGACTCCCCGCCTTGGCAGCCGCACGAACGCCCGCAGCCCGCCCGTCCGGTGGCTGGCTCCGCGCCGTGCGGCAGGCCTTGGGCCAGGCTCAGGCCGACGTCGCCAAGAACACCGGTGTGACCAAGCAGGCCTACGCCCAATACGAGCGCGGCGAAATCAAAGGCACGCTCTCGCTCGGCAGCCTGCAACGCGCCGCCGACGCGATGCAATGCGACCTCGTCTATTACTTGGCTCCTCGCGCCAGTTCTCTGGGCGAACTCGCCACGCGATTCGATCCGAACTTCGCCCACCTGCAAGCCAGCGAACATTCCATGACCCTCGAAGGCCAGGCCGTCGGCGACCTGCCGCCGCCCCAAACTCCGGAGAAGAAATAGCCTACCCGGTTTTGACCACGGATTGCCCGGATGAACACGGATTGATCAATCATGTCCGACGACCTTTGGCTGGATGAACCGGGCGAGACTCCCCTCACCGCGGAGGAGAAACTCCAACTGCGCCCCAGCCTTTCCACCCGCGCGCAGCTCAACGAAGTCGAGCGCCTCAACCTCCACGCCGCGCGCCTGTGGGCGATGCGCCAGGCGGTCCTCCGGCGGCCTGATCTCGTCACCGACGCCTTCGCCCGTGAGCTGCATCGCCGGATGTTCAACCAAATCTGGCGCTGGGCCGGGAAATACCGCACCAGCGACCGCAATCTCGGTTGGGACTGGTCGCGCATTCCGGAAGGCATGCGCGTGCTACTCTATGATGCGCGTTACTGGCAGGAGCACGTCACGTATCCGCCCGCCGAGATCGCCTTGCGCCTGCACCACCGCATGGTCGTCATCCATCCCTGGCCCAACGGCAACGGCCGCCACGCCCGCCTGCTGGCCGACATCCTCGTCGCGGCGCGCGGCCTCCCGCCGCTCACCTGGGGCGCCCGCCTCGACCTCGTCCAACCCGGCGCAGCCCGCGCGCAATACATTTCCGCGCTGCAAGCTGCCGACCGGAATGACTATACGCTACTCTTGGCTTTCGCGTCTTCATAGACCCAGCCGATATCAACATCCGCAACCTGATCCTATTTTGGGCCCAAGGAACTCGCGCTCGAACTTAGAAAACTAGTATTGAAACTGACCAACCGGCTCGATCTTCACGAGACGGCCATCGTCGATGTATTGCGCCGTATTATGGATTTGCTCGATCCACCGCCCACTCCGCCCGGGCCGGAAAAACCGATGGGGTTCCACGCCACGATGAAATCACCGGCCAAGAAGCCGACCCGGGCGAGCGAACCGAAGTCCCCTCAGCCAGAAACGCCAACCCCGCCATGCCCGGCGCCAAATCCGAGCCCTGCTTTGTCAATTGTCACATCATGACCCCATCCGCCCCCTTTGCCTTTCTCCGTTACCTCCTGTGCCAATGGATCGGCACTGCGGGCTTTGTTTCGTCATCTTCGCGAATCTTGGTGTTCTTCGTGATTAAAAAACGATCCAACCACGGCCCGTCCGGAGTCGGGCCTTAATCCTCAGGTTTCAGGTCTCAGGTCTCAGGTTTCCACCCCGCCTACCGGTGCTCCTCGTAGGTGATGTCGATCTTGGCGGCGAAGGCCTGCTGCTTGGCGGCGCCCTGGAAGCGGATGCTGTGCGTGAGCTCGTCGTAGACCCAGCCGTTCGCCGGGTCGGGCTTCACTTCCTGGCCGTCCACCAGCACGCGCAGGCTCTTTTTGTAGAGGGAGGCGCCGGCAGCGACCGGGTCGAGCGCGACGGCGACAGTGTCGGCGATGCGGTCGCCGAGCGCCGCGAGGGGCCCGGAGAAGTCGCTGTTGATGTTCAGCACCGTGCCGCCCGTGAGCTCGGCCGCGCGCCGGTGCGAGACGTTGGCCGGCGCCACCACCGCATGCATCTCGATCTTTCCGCGCTTGTTGCCTTTGACGATGATGAAGGGGCGCAGCACCCAGTAGTTGATGTAGCCGGCGAGCGTCTGGCGCTGCCCGGGGTGGCGCGCGTTGAACTCGGCGAGCAGATCGGGCAGCTTGCCGTCCTCAATCCACTCCGCCTGCCGCTCGGGGCGGGCGCCCTGAGCCTGTCGAATGGGGGCCTCCTTTTTCCAGGTCGCCATGCGGGTCTCCTCCTCGTCCATGAAGAAAACCACGATCGTGGTGGCGTCGGGCCGCAGCAGCGCGTGGTCCTGGTGCTGGTAGTTCGCGACGAAGTTATAAACCGCCGTGAAGGCCGTCCGGTTGCTGTCGCCGTTCGTGCCGACCTTCACGAGCTCGGCGAAGACGCCGTCGGGCGTCGCCGGCGTCACCCAAGGCTGGGGCATCACCGGGAGTGTCACGAGCGTGCCGTTGCTCGCCACCTGCTTAGTGGTTTGCTTCGGGCGCTGGCGGCGGTCGAGCACCGGCTGGCCCGCCGTGTCGAGTTCCACGGAGCGGACCTTCTTGAAATACCGCTGGCCCGGCCCCGTGTTGACGAAATCGGTCGTGAGCACGCCGATCCGGTAGTCGAGGTGACGCTCGTCGAAGAGCTGTCGGAAGCGCCGGAGATTTTCCGCGATGCGGCCCTGGTGCGGGGCCATCGAGGGCGAATTATTGATGACGAACACGAGGTCGACCTCGCGGCTCCTGGAGCGGTCCGCGGTGAGGTGCTTCAGGTCGCGAATGGGCTCGACGCTGACGATCACGACATTTTCCACGCCGAGCTGGGCGTTGTGCTCGTCGGAGGTGTAGTAGTTGAAGCGGTCCTCGCCGATGAATCCGGGATTGGGGGCGTAGGTGAGCTGGCCGGTGGCCGGGTCGAGACGGGCCGTGCCGTGCCGGGGCGGAACCTCGTCATTCAGGGCATAGACCACCTTCGGGGCGGCGAGGCCGGCGCGCTGCTCCGCCTTCATGAAATCCTCGTGGCTGGTGACCTTCTGCGAGACCGCGGTGTTGGGGCGGGTGGTCAGCACGACGGGGCGCTCCGCCATGGCGCGTTCCCGCTCCCCGGTGACCACGAACTTGTCCAGGACCACCGGCGGGGCGGGTCTCACGTCGATCACGACCCTGTTCTGGTAAACCAGGCCGGAGTTTTCGTTGCGCGCGGTGTAGGTGAACGCGTCCTCACCCACGTAATCCCGCCGCGGCTGGTAGGCGAAATAGCCGGACCGCCCGCTTTGGTTCTGGAAAAAATCCTCATCGTCCCCGCCGGCCAGTCCCACGCGCGTGAACAGGGGCCCCACCGTGATCGTGTAGATCACGGAGCCGCCGGTCTCGGGATTGAAGACGTCCCGGGCGACG
>JAQSDJ010000266.1 GCA_029945855.1 Lacunisphaera sp. | reverse complement strand
CGGCTCATCCGGAGGATTCGCCCTACCGATTCAGCCTCTGCTATCCCCTCTATCGATAGCACATTTTAATAGCCGAGGCACCACTCCCCGGGCTTCGTGGCGACCGCGCCGCGCAGGGCGACGGACAACTTGCCGCCCCGCCCCTGCCTCGTCACCTGCAGCCGCCGGCGCCGCCCGCGGATGGTGAAGGTTGCATCCGCCGTGGGCAGACCCGCGAGCAGGCGCGGCCGCACGCGCACACCGTTCTCACCCGGCTGGACGCCGAGGATGTGCTGCACATACAGCACGACGAGTTCGGCCCAGTTCCAGACCACGATGCCGACCTGCGGCATCGGCGGGGCGATCCGCTCGCCATAAAACTCGAACCACGTGCCCGCCTGCGCGCCGGGCACGGTGTCGAGCCAGTGCAAAATGCGCCGGACCTTGGCATCGTCGCCCGCCTCGACCGCGGCGCGGGCCACGAACAGCGAGGCGAACGGCCAGCCACCAGGGGAATCGGGCTCGGACGTCATGTGATAGCGGCCGTAACCGCCCCCGTTGCCCGCCTGGTTCCAGAGCTGCTCGAGCGACCGGAAGGTCCGCCGCGCCACCGGCGAGTCCGGGGCCACGGTGCCGAAGGCCATCGGCAGCGCCGCGGAGGCGTCCGGATTGAGCCGGTGCGGTCCGGGCAACATCAGGCGCGCTCCGCCCGGCAGGCCGCACGCGGGGTTGGCCGTGATCGTCTCCTGCACGCGGCCGTCGGGCGCGCGCCGTTTGATGAACCCGCGATGATCGTGCATCTTGAACCGCGGGTCCGACAGCATCGCGCGCCGCAACCGCGCCGACTCGGCATCCCACCGCCCGGCCTGCGCGCCGTGGCCGGTCAGCCGCGCCAGCACCGCGGCGGCGGCGAGGCCCTCGCTCACCCAGAGCTGATAGCTCAATTCCATCCCGGGCTGGATGCCGTGGATGGCGTGCCGTTCCCAAAACTCGCGGCAGTTCATCAGCAGTCCGCTCGGCTGGTGCCGGAAGATGGGCTGGAGCGGGAACTCCGCGACGGCCGTGACCTTGGCCCACTGCGCGCGGACGAGGTCGAGATCGCCCGTCCAGAGCGCGTAATCCTTCAGCGTGCACAGCAGGTAGCCGTTCTGGTCGAGCTCAACCTCGGCCGGGTCGCGCTTCACGCTCGAGTCGAGCGTGTCGCCCTCGGACGTGACAAACTTGTCGAGCAGGCGGGTGAACATCGTCTTCGCCGGCCCGGTGGCGCCGAGCATCGTGAGCGCCAGTGCCACGACCGACTGGTCGCGCAACCATTCGTGGTTGTATTGCCAGATGCTCCCGTCGACGCAGCCGATCCGCGACACCGCCGTGGGCAACTGGGCCCGCGCGGCGGCGAAGAAGTGGTCGAGCCGCGCGTCGCCGAAGCGCACTTGGGTGAGTCCGCCCCAGAACGCCTTGGCCTCCGGGGCCACGGCCCCGCGGCGGGCCCACGCGGCGCGGACGCGATCCGCCTTGGCCTCCAGCGTGTAACTGATCAACCCCTGCCACCGCCCGCGCGGCGGCAACACGACCCGCCGGCGCAGGGTCTGCCTTTTCACGCCGGTGAACACTTCCAGCGTCAGCCGCCGGCCCGTCGTGTTCCGCACGACCACCTGGCGCAGCACGCGCGCGTGCGCGAGATCGGGACAGCAATACCGCTCCTCGATCCGGCAACCGGGCGCCGTCCAGGCGACCGCCACCGTCGGCACCGCCGCCGGCTTCACCCAGCGCACCGTGCACGCCGCGGCGCGCGGCTCGTGCGTCTCCGTGCCGACGCGCAGCCGCAGCCCGGTCGCGGCCAGCCCGGTCTGCGCGTCCATCGTCAGGGCGGCGCGCTTTTGCCGCAGCCGGTCGGGATTCATCACCAGCAGGCCGGCCAGCGTGCCGTCGCCCTCCGGGGCATGCTGCAGCGCGGCCTGGATCAGGCCGTTGCCGAGGAAGTAGTAATTGACGTTGCGCAGTCGGGTGGCGACATCGCGCGGCCCGTGGTTGGGATCGTCGTGATAAAAATGTTCGCTGGCTTCGATCATGGGGGCGGAGGTGGGGTGGGCCTGAACGCAGGCCGGGAAATCTGGCTCCGCGGCTTCGCGCAAGTCAAGACGCCGCGCGGAATCGCGTGCATCATCCGGTGAATATTCAGCGCCGCCGCGCACTTCCGCGGAGAAAAGATTGCGCGACCTCCGCCGCGCTCCAAGGTTTCCGCCGATGATGCCCCTCAACCCCCTGATTTCGCTCACGCCCCTGCGAGTCCAGCGCGGTATCGCCCGCCTCGCCGAGATGATCTGGCACGACGCACGTCCCCTTCGCGTCGAGGCCACCGCGCCCCGGGCCCAGCATCTTTCCCTGGACGAGGCGAAGAAACTCCCCCGTCGCGCCGTGCGGCCGGGCAGCGCATGGGGCCGGCTCTTCGACCAGCGCTGGTGCCGCGTCGCGCTCCCGCCGGGCCCGCGCCGCTGGCTGCGCTGGGACGAACAGGGCGAGACCACCCTCTTCCTCGCCGGCGTGCCCTTCTACGGCTTCGACGTCGCGCACCGGAATTGCGAGCTGCCCGCCGGCGCGCGCGAGGCCTGGCTCGAGTGCCTCTGCGTGCAGTCCGCCCTCTGGCATCCCGACGCGCTCGGCCTCAGTCCCGGCGGCAACCTCTTCCGCTCCGCCCAGCTATGGCGCCGCGACGACGAGGCGTGGGCCGCCTACCACGACCTGAACTGTCTCTCCGACTACCTGCTCGAACTCCGCCCGCGTGAGCACCCGGGCGTCCTCCGCGAGCTCAACGGCCAGACCGTGCAGCCCGCCCTGACCGACGTGTCGCCGCTCTACCGCCGCCTGCTGCGCGGGCTCGACACGGCGCTGGACGCGTTCGACACCGGCGGCGTCGCCGCACTGCGCCGCGCGCTGGCCGGCGTCTACCGCGAGATGCGCGAGCCCGCCCCGTTCAGCCGGGCCGCGCTGACCGGCCACTCGCACCTGGACCTCGTCTGGCTCTGGCCCGAGCAGATCGGCGAGGGCAAGGCCGTGCACACCTTCGCCAACGTCAACCGCCTGATGGACCTCTACCCCGAGTTCCGCTTCGCCTACTCGCAGCCCGCCAGCTACGAGGCGGTGGGCCGCCGCGCGCCCGCCCTGCTGCGGGCCGTGGGCGCGCGCCTGCGCCGGGGCCAGTGGGAGGCGACCGGCGGCCTCTACGTGGAGAGCGATTCCAACATCGTGTGCGGCGAGGGCCTCGCCCGCAGCTTCATGCTCGGCCAGGCCGCGTTCCAGCGGCTGACCGGCCGCGCCTCCCGCGTGCTCTGGCTGCCCGACCTCTTCGGCTTCAGTGCCTGCCTGCCGCAGCTGATGCGCCTGAGCGGCGTGGACTATTTCTTCACGACCAAGACCACCTGGAACAAGGTCAACCGCTTCCCCTACTCCAGTTTCCTCTGGCGCGGCCCCGGGGATCATCAGGTGCTCGGTCACGTCACCCAAGGCGTGCAGTTCAACAACACGGTCGCCGTCGAGCAGCTCCGCGCGGCGTCGCACCAGAACCAGCAGGCCGACCTGCACGACGAATTCCTCCTGCCGAACGGCTGGGGTGACGGCGGCGGCGGCCCGAGCGAGGAGATGTGCGAGCGGGCCCGCCGGCTGTCGGCCATGCGCGGGCTGCCGGCGCTACACTGGGACCAGCCCGAGGCGTTCTTCGACCGCCTCGCCCGCCGGCAGGCGCAGCTGCCCGCACACGACGGGGAGATCTACCTCGAGCACCACCGCGGCACCTTCACGACGCAGAGCCGCGTGAAGACCCGCTTCCGCGAACTCGAGCGCGCGCTGCAGCTGCGCGAGGCCGTGCTCGCCGCCACCGGCCGCGGGCCCGATGCGGCACTGGCGCACGCCTGGCGACGGATGGTCTTCGCGCAATTCCACGACTACATCCCCGGCAGTTCGATCCCCGAGGTCTACCAGGAGGGACTGCCCGAACTCGCGGCGCTCGCCCGGGGCCTGGCGCACCAGGCCGGCACGGCGCTCGGGGCCGGCGGCGGCGACGCCTGCCTCTTCAATCCGCTGCCGCTCGCCCGCCGGCATCTGCACCGGGGCCGCGTGCTGGAGCTGCCGCCGCTGGCGGGGGTCCGGCTGGTCGACGCGACGCGGATCACCGCCGAGCCGGTCGCGGTGCGGGGCCGCACCCTGGCCAACGGCCGCGTGAACGCCCGGGTGAACGCCCGCGGCCAGTTGGCCGCGCTCAGCGTCGACGGCCGTGCGGTGGCGTTGTCCGCCGGCGCGGGCGATCTCGTGCTTTATCCCGACCAGCCGGCGAACTTCGGCCCGTGGGACATCGACCGCCATTCGCTCTCGCTCGGCCGGCCCGCGCGCGCCGCGGCCCGGATCACCGCCGACGCCTCCGGCCTCACGGTCACCCGAAGCCTCGGCCGGTCCAGCACGGCGAGCGTGCGCTACTGGCTCGAGCCCGGTGCGTCGTGCCTGCGCGTGACCGTGGAGCTCGACTGGCAGGAGCCCGACACGCTGCTAAAACTACATTTTCCCACCGCCTACCGCGGCCGCGAGGCTCGCTGCGGCACGCCGTTTGGCAGCGCGCTGCGCCCGCAGCTCGCCACCCACCCGCAGGTCGAGGCCATGTGGGAGTGGCCGATGAGCCGCTGGGCCACCGTCAGCGATGACGGCGAGCGCGACGGCCTGTTCGTGGTGACCGAGGCGAAATACGGCCTCAGCTGCCGCGCCGGCGACCTCGGGCTCTCGCTGCTCCGCACGCCCGCCCATGTCGGCTACGAGGAGCACGCCAAGGGCTACGCCTGGCATCTCAGCCGCATCAAGAAACCCGACGTGGTCTTCACCGACCTTGGCCGGCACCGCATCGAGCTCGCCCTGGGGCACTACCAGCTCGCCGCGCCGCGCGGCGAGCACCCCGCGGTGCTCGCCGAAACCCTGTTCACGCCGCCCGTTCCGTATCAGGGCCGGCCGGTGACCGCGGCCTTCGCTGGACTCGAGGGCGGCGACAGCCTGATCCCCGCGTGGGCACAACCGCTCGGCCGCAGCCGCTGGACCCTGCGCCTGCACGAGGTCAGCGGCCAGCGCGGCACGACCCGGTTGCGGCTCGCCGACGGCTGGACGGCGCGGAAGACTGACCTGCTCAGCCGGCCCCTCGGTCGCGCGCTGCGCGGCGGCCGGCTGGAATTCCAGCCTTACGAGATCATCAGCCTGGAATGCACGCGCCGTTGACCCGGCGCCGCGGTGGCGGGCTTGCTGTTGGGGAATGGGGATAGGCCCGTCCGCGGCGAGGATCTCGCGGGGGTTCGCCATCCCACTCGACCGATCCGGCGTCCACTGACCTTCTATCTTCTATATAGAGAGTCGAGCCAGACCCCGCGCTCCTTCCCGCGGCGGGCGGTCGGGGCATGAAAGAGTTTCTGCATTTCGTGCTGAAATCACTTGACCGCGTTCATATATCTTTCATTAATTTCAATGAAAGTTTCAGAACGGTCACCCCCCCCCGTTGCTAGCTGCCTAACCCATGCTGCTCACCGAAATTGCCCACAAGGCGCGCGTATCCCCCGCGACAGTCTCCCGGGCCATCAACCAGCCGCAATTGGTCGCGGCCGACAGTCTGGCGCGCATCCGCGCCGTGATGCAGCAGCACAATTACGTGCCGGCCCCGCTCAACCGCCGGCGTGGCCCGAAGACGCACCTGCCGGAGCAGCGCCGCATCGGCGTGTGGTTCGTCGGCGCCAAGGCCAACAACCCGAGCCTGAACTGGTTTCAGGACCAGCTGCTGCAGGTGCAGTCCACCGACCCGCGCTACCGCGTCGACCTCCGCGTGCTCTTTTCCAACACCCAGGACGAACTGCCCCGCAACATCGCCGCGGAGCAGCTCGATGGCGTCATTGTCCAGGGCATGGAGCCCTCGGCCAGCTGTCTCGCCCGGCTGCGCGAGACCCCGAACGTGTGGTTCATGACCCGCCGCTCGCCCGGCTACCCCGGTGACTACGTTGAGCCCAACAACGAGGAAAACGGCAGCATGGCCGCGGACTATCTCAAGGAGCGCGGCCACAAGTCCGTCGCGGTCATCACCACGGATCCGGACTACAGCGCCATCGTCCAGCGCAATGAGGCCTTCGTCGCCCACGCTGCCAAGATCGGGCTGACGGTGCACCCCCTCCTCGGCAAGTCCAACCCCGGCGGCACCAGCTATCTCGAGATCGCCCCGTTGCAGGGTGAGAGCGCCGACCTCGCCCGCCGCCTGTTGGAGTGCACCCCCAAGGCCACAGGCCTCTACCTGCCGGTGGATCACTTCTGCGGCTCGTTCTTCCGCGCCCTGCGCGAGACCGGCAGGAAGCCGGGCCGCGACTTCGAGGCCATCCTCGGGAACTTCAACCCCGTCGTTTACCACAACCTCGACCACTCGCCGGCGGTGATCGACATCAACCTGCCCATGCTGGTGCGCAAGGTCATCGATCACCTGCTCTGGCGCATCGAAAACCCCACGGCGGCCGGCCGCATCGGCATCACCGTCTCCCCCCGCCTGATTCTGTCCGAGTCCGGCAACGGCACGGCCCGCTAACCCCTTTTGCCCACCCATCCCTTTCCCGTCATCATGAGCCCCTCACCGGAGTTCGTTACCGGAAACTACAAACCACCCATGACCATGAAACCCAACCATACCCCCATCGACCGCGCCCAGAAACTTCTGGCGATCGGTCTGGCGGCATTGCTGACGACCACGATTGCGACGGCGCAATCGGCGGATACCGACGCTCTTCGCCGTCTGCAGGAAGAAAACGCTGCGCTGCGCAAACGCCTCGCCGCCGTTGAAGGCCAGGCTCAACCCGCGGCTCCCACCACCCAGGCGCCGGCTGCCATGCAGCCCTCGGTCGCCACAGCGCCGTCAGATCCGGATGTCTATGTCCTCTCCCCCTTCGAGGTGAAGAGCGACAAGGACTTCGGCTACCTGAAGACCAACTCCGCCACCGCCACCCGCATCGGCATGGAGATCCAGAACGTCCCGATGAGCATCTCGGTGATCTCGCAGGAGTTCCTCGCGGACACCAATGCCCGGTCGCTGGTGGATCTGTTCCGCTACACGGCCGCGGCCTCCGGTGACACCCGGTTCGCCATGCGCATCCCCGCCAACGAGGCCACCCCGCAGGGTGCCTTCACGATGCGCGGTTTCCAGGTGAACAACCTGATGCGCAACGGCGTGTTCAGCTACATCGCCCACAACATGGACAATGTTGAGCGCATTGAAATGGTGAAGGGGCCCGCCTCGGTCTTCTTCGGCCAGGGCTATCCCGGCGGCGTGATCAACTTCATCACCAAGCGGGCGTCGTTCGGAAAAATCCCGACCACGCTCACCCACTCGTTCGACAGCTACGGCGGCACGCGCGCCGTGGTGGATCACAACTACGTGCTTTCCGACAAGGCCGCCATCCGGTTCGTCGGCAGCTGGGAAGACACCGACGGCGAGCGCCGCTTCGAGTTCAAGCGGGGCTTCATGGCCAACCCCAGCCTCGCCCTCAATCCGCTCAAGAGCGGCAAGTTGAAGGTGAACCTCGAGATGGAATACTCCGAGACGCGCTATAACCGCAATGACTACGACTGGATCTGGTCTGACTTCGCCGGCTGGAAAGCCGCCGCCGCCGCCGGTCCCTACCTCGCCAGCACCATCACCGCCGATGCGGGCAATGCCTTGGGCACCAATGTCGTCCAGAGCACGACGACGCCCACCCTCGCCTACGCGACCTACATCAACAACCTCCGCAATTCGACCGGCAACCTGCTGCTGCCGGCCTACACGAAGGTGGAGCGCGGTGCCTATTACACCAACGCCGCCGGCGTCTTCGCCAAGGATGATGATTTCAACTACACCGCCCGCGGCGCCGAATCCTATGAGAAGACCAAGGTCTTCACCGCCACGGTCGACCTGACGCCGACCGACTGGTTCACCGCCCGTTACGTCTACTCCAAGGACAATGCCGACCACAACAGCGTCGGTCAGGGCGGCGCCATCCAGACCCCCTACGCCGACGGCATCCACTGGAACGTCGGTCTCGGCAACCGCTCGGGTTACTACCGCGATACCAACATCCACAATCTGGACTTGGTCTTCAGCTTCGACGCCTGGAACATGAAGAACAAGTTCCTCGTCGGCGCCCAGCGGTCTACCTGGCTCCAGCAGTATCTCGGCGGCGCGGCCGGCAGCGACATCAATCTCGCCTTCCTGCCCGGCGCCCGCAACACGACCTCCAACCCCGACTACGTGGGCGCGAACGTGAACAAGTATAACTTCGGTGGCGTTCCCGTCAACCAGGTCATCCGCCAGCGCGACGGCTCCATCAAGCCGGTGCGCCAGATCTTCAACAACTACGATCCGGGCTTCGAGATCGCCCCGGATATCCAGAAATGGTTCCAGGACGACCGCAATGCGCTCGACGGCTATGCGCCGAAGCTGACCGGTTACTACCTGAACTATCAGGGCCAGTTCTTCAAGGACCGGCTGACCGTGCTGGCCGGCTTCCGTCGGGAGAATCGCGTGGAGAAATACCAGGTTCAGGAAAACAACTCCCCCTGGTATATTTATCCGACGGATGCCTATATGTGGGCGGATCCGGTCAAGTATCCCGAGAATCAATGGGGCCACAGCATCGCCTACCAGAAGACCATTCCTCTCGACCAGACGGGTGACTCCTGGATGGCCGGTGCTTCCTTCAAGATCACCGAGGCGCTGTCGGCCTACGCCTCCGTCTCGAAGATCTTCAAGTTCAACTCCGGCAACATCGGCGGCTACTTCCCCGGTGACGAGGTTTACCTCGTCCAGGGCCTGCTCGCCCAGTATGCCAGCATCGGTCAGACCGGCTTCAACTACCGCGGTCAGACCATCACCTCCGTCTCGCAGTTCCAGCAGGTCATCGGCGGATTGAAATACGACCAGATGATCCCGAACGAGGATGGCATGAACTACGAGGTGGGCCTGAAATATTCCTCCCCGGACCAGAAGATCGTGGGCACCGTCTCGATCTTCAGTGCCAACCGGGCCAATCGTAAGGAGGACGACGGCGTCGCCCAGTCCAACCTGAACGAGCCGCTCAACTCCAACACCGACCCGAACTTCATCGCCGGCGTCAATCGCGCCATCGCGATGGGAGCAACCTACTCCACCGCGACCTCGAGCACAGGCCGGCTCTTCCGGGTTCGCGCCTACGACAACGACGTGCAGGTGCAGGGTCTGGACTCGGAAGTCATCTGGACCCCGGTCCGGAACTTCCAGGCGGTCATCAACGCCTCCTACCTGCCCAAGGCCGAGACCATCTCGGACAACCGGCCGGCCCTCGCCAAGGCGGGCACCACCGGTTACAATAGCCTGACCGCGACGCAAAAGCGTGACTCCGACATCTACTGGAACTCGCGCGTGGAGAACATTCCTGAATACAAGTTCACCGTGTTCGGGAAATACACGTTCAACCAGGGCCTCGCGGGCGACTTCGGCCGCGGCGCCAGCGTGGGCCTCGGCGTGCGCTACTCGTCCGAGACGGTCGTGTCCCGCTCGGTCGACTGGAATCCGCTCGCGGGCGGCTACCAGGCCGGCAACTACGTCGTCGCCGACCTCACCCTCGGCCTGCCGTGGGAGATCAACGGCTACAAGATCCGCAGCAGCCTCGGTATCTACAACCTGACCGACAAGCAATACTCCGAAGGTTCCTTCGCGATGTCCCCGTCGAGAAACTTCGTGTTCAGCAACACGGTCGCGTTCTAAGCCGGTTTCATCGTCGTCCGACGTTTGACGCAGGGCGGCGCCTCTCCGGCGCCGCCCTTTTTTTTCCCACCCACCCGTCCCCTCACCTGCCGCATGACCGCTTCCTTCATTTCAGCCATTTTCCGCGGC
>JAQSDJ010000265.1 GCA_029945855.1 Lacunisphaera sp. | reverse complement strand
CACCGGCGGCGCGCTCCCCGGCACCGCGCCCGCCGCGCTTACCACGCTCTTCGGCCGGCGGCCCGGGGCCGGCGGCGCGGCGCTGCAGGAATCGGCGGAGGCCTGGATGGACGTGCTGCGCGAAGCCGCCGCCGCGCGACCGGATTTTCCGGGCCTGACCAACACGGAATGGTGGGAGCTCACGCTGGCGCAGTTTGGCGAGAGCATGGCTACGGAGGCGCGTCCGGCCGGAGCGGTGGACCTTTTGGGCTGGCTCGAGCTGCTGTGGGAAGATGCGCCGCACCTCGTGGTCACCGGGTTGAACGACGGCCGCGTGCCCGAGACGGTGGCGGGCGATCCTTTCCTGCCCGAGGCGCTGCGGGCCCGGCTGGGCCTGAAGACGAACGAGGTGCGCTTCGCCCGCGATGCCTACCTGCTCGACGCCCTGGCGGCGGCGCGGGCGCAGGCGGGGCGGCTCGACCTGCTCGTCGGCAAGGTGTCCGCGGCGGGCGACCCATTGCGGCCGTCCCGTTTGCTGCTGCGGTGCGCCGAGGCCGAATTGCCGCGCCGGGTGGCGGCGCTCTTCCGGCCGGCGGAGACGGCGCGGCCGGCCCCGTCGTGGCGGCGGGCGTGGCAACTCCAGCCGCCGGTCGTGCCACCGCCGGTGCGCGTCTCGGTGACAGCTTTCCGCGACTACCTGCGCTGTCCGTTCCGTTTCTACCTGAAGCACGCGCTGAAAATGGAGACGGTGGACCCGTTCAAGAGCGAGCTGGACGCGCTGGATTTCGGCACGCTCTGTCATGCCGCGCTGGAGGCGATGGGCCGGGAGCCCGCGCTGCGCGCCAGCCGGGATGCGGCGGGACTGCGGGAATTTTTGCTGGCGCACGTGGACCGGCGCGTGCGCGACCTCTACGGGACCGAGCTCACGCTGCCGCTGCTGGTGCAGCTGGAATCGGCCCGGCAGCGGCTGGCGCGCGCGGCGGAGGTGCAGGCGGCGCAGCGCGCGGCGGGTTGGGTGATCGAGCACGTCGAGCGCAAGTTCGAGCTGGTCCTCGGCGCGGTCACGGTGAGCGCCAAGATCGACCGCATCGAGCGGCACGCGGCGACCGGCGCGGTGCGCGTGATCGATTACAAGACCTCGGACAAGGGCGTGCCCCCGCTCGCCGCGCATCGGCGGAGCGCGCGGCGCGGGGAGACGGCCCCGGCGTGGGCGCGGTTCACGCGGGGCGGCAAGGAACTCGTGTGGACCGACCTGCAGCTGCCGCTCTATATGGAGGCGGTGGCGGGCGAGTTCGGCGCGGCGGCCGGCGCGGGTTATTTCAACCTGCCGAAGGCGGTCGGCGAGACGTCGCTGGTCTTGTGGGAGGACTACGACGCGGAGTGGCGCGCCGCCGCCCGGCGCTGCGCGGAAGGCGTGGCCGCGGCCGTGACGGCGGGGGTTTTCTGGCCGCCGGCGGAGGTGGCGCCGCGGGACGAGGCCGACGCTTTCGCGGGGCTGTTCCATCACGGCACGGCGGACAGCGTGGCGTGGGGGGGCGCGTCATGAACCCGACCGGCCATGTGATGATCCTCGCGTCGGCGGGCTCGGGCAAGACCTACGCCCTGACGAACCGCTACATCCGGCTGCTCGCGCACGGCGCGCAGCCGGAGCGGATCGCGGCGCTGACGTTCACGCGCAAGGCGGCGGGCGAGTTCTTCGACGAGATCCTCAAGAAACTGGCCGGCGCGGCCGGCGACAAGGCGGCGGCCGAAAAACTCGCCGTGGAGATCGAGGTTCCGGCGCTCCGGGCGGCGGACTTTTTGCAACTGCTGCGCGTGGTGACGGAGGCGATGCACCGGCTCAACCTCGGGACGCTCGACAGTTTCTTCGCGCGGGTGGTGCGGGCCTTCCCGCTCGAGCTCGGGCTGGGCGGCGATTTCGAGGTGCTGCAGGAGCACGCGGCGCAGCTGGAGCGGCGGCGGGTGCTGCGGCGGATGTTCGCGCACACGGCCGGCGGCCCGGCGCGGCAGGATTTCATCGAGGCCTTCAAGCGCGCGACCTTCGGCACCGAGGAGAAACAGCTCGGCGCGCGGCTGGACGGGTTTCTCGACGAGCACGCCGAGGCGTATCTGGCCGCGCCGGACGCATCCGCGTGGGGGCGGGCGGAGCGCATCTGGCCGGAAGGGTGTGCGTGGCTGGCGGCGGCCGACGCCCGGCCGCGCGCGGCGGCGGCGACGGAATTGCAGGCCGCGCTGCCGTGGGCGACGTTCAACGACCAGCAGCGCGCGCGGTGGGAGGATTTTTTCCGGTTGCTGCCCGACTGGGCGCCGGGGGCGCCGCTGCCCAAGCCGGTGGATTACGTGGTGGGCAACGCCTTCAAGGCCTGGCCGGGGCTGACGGAGATCATGGTCGAGCGGAAGAAGGTGCCGCTCGCACCGGCGGCGGGCCGGGCGCTGCGGGCGCTGGTCAGCGGCATTATCGGCGCCGAGCTCGCGCGCCGGCTGGAGATGACGCAGGGGATGTTCGCCGTGCTGCACGGCTACGAGGAGGTCTATGACGGCGCGGTGCGGCGGGCGGGCCGGCTGACGTTCGCCGACGTGCAGCGGTTGCTGCGGCCCGACACGCCGGACGGGAAGCGGATCCTGACGCGCGACTCCGCGGCGGAGGCGCGGCTGTTCATCGACTGGCGGCTTGACGCGCAGATCGACCACTGGCTGCTGGACGAATTCCAAGACACGAGCTTCGGCCAGTGGAGCGTGTTGCGGAACCTGATCGACGAGGCCGTGCAGGACCCGGCGGAGGCGCGCAGCTTCTTCTACGTCGGCGACGTCAAGCAGGCGATCTTCGCGTGGCGCGAAGGCGACTCGCGGCTGTTTCGCGAGATTTTCGACCACTACAACACGGCCCGGCCCGGGACCATCCGCGAGGAGCGGCTCGACCGGTCGTGGCGGTCGGGCCCGGCGGTGATCGCATTCGTCAACCGCGTGCTCGGCGACGGCGCGGCGCTGGCGCGGCTGTTCCCGGCGGACGCCGCGGGCCGGTGGACGCGGGAGTGGCGCGACCACGAGAGCGCGCAGCCGCACCTGGGCGGCTACGCGGCGCTGCGGCACGCGGAGGACGAGCCCGGGCGTTTTGCGGAGACGCTCCGGATCATCACCGAGACGGGGGCCTTGGAACGCGGGTTGAGCGTGGCGGTGCTGGTGCAGAAAAACAGCACCGCGGCGGAACTGGCGGATTTTCTCCGGCGCGAAGGCGGGCTGCCCGCGGTGGCGGAGTCGGACCTGCATGTCGGCACGGACAACCCGCTGGCGTGCGCGCTGCTGGCGCTGTTCCGGGCGGCGGCGCACCCGGGCGACCGCGCGGCCCGCGCGCAGGTGGCGATGACCCCGTTGCAGGCGGTCCTGGTGGCGGAGGGTGGCGCGACCGAAGATGCGCTGACGGGGCGGTTGCTGGGCGAGATCCACGCCGTGGGCTTTGAGCGGACGGTGGAGGCGTGGGTGCGCAAGCTGGAGCCGGCGCTCGCGCCGGACGATGCGTTCAGCCGCGAGCGCGGCCGCCTGCTCGCGGACGCGGCGCGGTTGTTCGACGAGACGGGCAGCCGCGATGTGGCGGAATTCGTGCAATTCGTGGAGCGGCACACGGTCCGGGACGCCGACACGGCGGCGGTCGTGCGCGTGATGACGGTGCACAAGGCGAAGGGACTGGGCTTCGATCTGGTGGTGTTGCCCGACCTGGAGGGCACCAGGCTGGCGGCCCGGCGCCGCGGGCTGGCGGTGCAACGGGCCCGCGACCGGTCGGTGGAGTGGGTGTTCGACCTGCCGCCGGAGACGTTCCATGGGCAGGACGACGTGTTGTCGGCCCACGTGGCGGCCGCGGAGGCGGATGCCTGTTATGAGGAACTGGCGGTGCTTTACGTGGCTCTGACCCGGGCGAAGCGGGCGATGTATGTGATCACGGAGCCGGTGGGCACGTCGCAATCGCGCAATTTTACGCGGTTGCTGCAGGAAACCCTGGGGGAGGAGTGGTCGGCGGGCGAGGCATGCTGGTTTGAGGCCATCACGCCACCGTCGCCGACGGCCGGGCCGGAGACCGGTTTGGCCACCGTCGCGGCGACGCGGGTGTTGCGCCGACCGGCCCGCACGCCGTCGGAAGCAAAGACGGTCGAGCTGCCGGGCGAACGGTTATTCGCGTTGGAAGACGGTGGTGGCGCAGTCCGGTTTGGCCGGGCGGTGCACGCGCTGCTGGCGCAAGTGGAGTGGGGCGGGGGGCCGGAAGCGGCGCGCCTGAGCGCAGCGTGGCGGAACGAGGGAGTGGCCGGGGCGGATGCGCTGGCCTGTGTGGCGTCACCGGACTTGGCGGAAGTCTGGGCGAAACCGCCGGCGGCGCGGGTGGAGGTGTGGCGGGAGCGCGCCTTCGAGATCGTGCTGGAGGGGGCGTGGGTGACCGGGGTGTTCGATCGCGTCGTGGTGACCTTTGACGGGTCGGGCCGGGCGGTCTGGGCCGCGGTCTATGATTTCAAGACCGACCGGGGAACGGGTCCGGACCTGTCCCGGGTCGCGGCGCGACACGAAGGCCAGATCGCAATCTACCGGCGGGTGGTGGCCGTCCTGACCGGTCTGCCGGTGGCCCGCGTGAGCGCGGAGCTGGTGTTTACCGGGCCGGCCAAGAAAGTGGCCTTGGGCGCGGGCATTTAAATTGTGCTTTACAGTCTCAGAGCAGAAACGCAGGTTGGCCGACCTAGAACCAACTTTCACCATGGGAAATCTTAAGAAGAAACGACGTCTGAAGATGTCGAAACACAAACGCCGGAAGCGCCTGAAGGCGAACCGCCACAAGAAGCGCACTTGGCAGAAGTAAACCCTTCTGCTCTACGGACGCATTTTTTCAGAAAAACCCGCCTAACTGGCGGGTTTTTTTATGGAAGCGCCAGGCGTAAAACTCCTGCCAAATAAGGCACTTAAATGCCCCACATGAGGTTTTCGACTTGTCAGCGGGGTTTACCCCCCATATCCATCTCATCCGCAACTGATTTTTAGCTGGCCGCTTGCGCGGGTCTCACCTGCGCAACTGTCCGACTAAAACACTCAAAGCACCTGGCCACCTCACACACCGAGCACCCGCATGTTTTTCGCGAAGAAATCGAAAGGCTTTTGCGTCGAGATAGGCGAACATTCGACGCTAATGGCGCGGCTAACCCAAGCCGAGGCGCCTTTCCTCATTGAGGAACTGAAGGAGATCGCCCCCAGCGACCCGGCCGCTATCTCTGAGTGGATCAAGGGCTCCGAAGGGAAAGGCTCGACCGGCTACGCGCACGCGACTTGCGGCATTTATCCGGCCAAGCGAATTGTCCGCCGCCACACGTTGGACCTCAAGAAGATCAAAGAGCCGGCCTATTTCAGCGAGATCTATACGCAACAATTTCGCGTTGAGGCCGACAAATACACCATCCGGGCCATGAATCCCGACAATGGGAGTGACTTTGACACGACCAAGGCTTCGCAGAAAGAGGTGCTGTTTGGGGGCATGCCGTCGGAGGAAATCGTTGCCGCCCAGGACAAGCTGTTGGAAATGGGCATTTATCCCGAGAGGCTGGAGCTGGGCACGCTGGCCACCCTCGGCGGCATGGTCAATTATCTGAAGTTCAAGCAGACGAAGGCGCCGTTGCTGCTCCTGGAAATCGGGCAGGAACTCACCCAGAGCTACATCTTGAGTGCCGACGGCGTTGATATTTCCCGTCCGATCCCGAGCGGTATCGCCGCGATGATCCCCGTCGTCCAGAAGGAGCTTGGACTCAAGGACGAGGAGTCGGCCAAGAAACTCTTCTACTCGAACACCTTTGATTTCACCAGCATGGGGGGCAGCCTCGTGAAGAAACTCCTGAAGGAGCTGCAATCCTCCATCGGTTTCTACGAGGTGCAGACGGGCCAATCCATCGGCAATGTGCTCTGCACGCAGCTGCCGTCCAGCCTGGGCTGGCTGAGTTCCACGATTGCCGGCTCCCTGGGGGTCAGCCCGCTCAAGATCGACATGTTGCCTTGGCTCGAGTCCCTCAACATCAAGCTGGCGGACGGCGTATCCCCGAACCCACCCGACGAACGTTGGGCCGGCCTCTTCACCCTGATCGCTTCCTACAATCCCACCGATGGCGTTCAACCTGTCACTGTCGAAAAAAAGTGATGCCCAGCCAGCGGTCGCACCGCTGTGGCATCCGAACTTCCGCAACTTTGAACGGTTGCCGGACACCAAGGTCGTGCGCACGACCTTCTTCATCAATACGGCGGCGATCGCGGCGACCCTCGTGCTCCTGTTCTGGTTCGGCCACCGCGAGTTTCAGATCAAGAGCCTGGGCGACCAGATCGCCGACGCCCAAAAGCAGATCGATGACAACGCCAAGCAGAACCGGGAGGCCCTGCGCCTGACCAAGATTTTCGCCGACGAGCAAAAAAAACTGGCCGAAGCCATGGACTTCCAGCGCACGGCGCTGGCCCCCTCGGTTTTCATCGCCCTGCTGGGTGAGTCCCTCCCCAAGGAAATCTCCTTCGACACCATCGAGGGCCGGCTCGCCGGGACCCCGGCGAATCCGGCGGCGTTCCAACTCCGCGGGGTGGTGGCCGGCACGCCGGACCAGGCCAGTGGCGCCGCTTCCCAATATGTGGACATGCTGCGGGCCCATCCCACGCTCGGCACGGTCTTCGATCCCATCACCCTGAACAATCTCAACCGCGACGCACGCAGCAACTTCCTGGCCTTCGACATCACGCTCAAGGCGAAGGCCGGGGCAAAGGAGAAGAAGTAACATGACTTCCGCCGACCTGCTCGTGCTGATCAAGAAGCATCCCATTGGGTTTGCCTGTGGCGTGGTCTGTCTGGCTTGCGCCGCCCTGCTCTATTTTCGCGGGGGCAAGACCGAAGAATACCGGGCCGAATACGACGCCAAGTCCACCGAGGCCACCAGGATCCTGGCGAACGTCCGCAATTCGGAAAAGCTGCCCACCCAGGTGGCCGAGATCCAGGTTTTGGCCAAGGAGATGGAAAGCCGGCTGGTCCGTTCCGGTCAGCTCGCCGTGAACCTGCAATATTTCTACAAGCTGGAGGCCGAGACCGAGGTCAAACTGGTCGACGTGCGCCAAGGCAACCCGCCCAAGGGCCAGAAATCGCTCTACGCGGGCATCCCGTTCACCGTCACGGTGCAGGGCTCGTTCAAGCAGGTGCTGGCCTTCCTGCAGAAGCTGGAGAACGGGCCGCATTTCTGCCGCTTCAACGCGGTCGTCTTCGCCAAGCAAGGTGGTGGCGGCGAGGGCGGGCGGACGGTGGCTGGCGACGCGGGCCTCAATCTGAACATCAACCTCGAACTTCTCGGCGTGCCATGATCCCCCTCCTCCATCGCATGGGTCGGAACCTGGGGCTGCTGGTATTCGTGCTGGCTGGCATCACCGTCGTCCGCGCGGCCGAGGGCGATGCGGCCGGCAGCGTGCTGACGCCCCAGAAGCGCCAGGAAGTGATCGAGCAAGCGGCCCAATTGCTCGCCGCGCGCGAAATTTCGCCCGTGGCCAACAATCCGTTTCATCCCGTAGGATTTCAGGAGCTGGTTGCCGGCATGGACCGGCCGGCCGGTTCCACGACCGGTGGCACCGCGGGCGAGTCGCCCGCCCAGCCCGCCGGCCCGCGCAGCAACCGGGATCTCGTCCAGGCCATCGGCGCCGGTCTCAAGCCCAGCGGCTTCTTCGTCCTCGGCGGCCAGCCCACCCTCATCTTCGGTCAAAAGCGGGTCAAAGCCGGCGGCATCCTGACTATTACCTTTGAAGGCACCCAATACACCCTTGAGATAACGACCATCACCCCCCCCAACTTTACCCTCCGCCTGAACCGCGAGGAATTTACCCGGACCATCAAATAAGGACCTGAACTATGAGCACACGCCGCATTCTCCTCACCGCTCTCACCGCCACCGCCCTGTGTATTCCGACATGGGCCCAAACGGAAACTCCGGTTGCCGCCGAGCCGGCCGCCCCGGCGGTCAGCGTGGAGGGTGCCGCCCCCGTCGCGGCCCCGGTCACCCGCGACAAGGACACCCTGTCCGTCGATTTCCCCGACGAGGACATCAAGACCATCCTCCGCAACGTCGCCGACCTCTTCGAGCTCAACCTCGTGGTGCCCGACACCCTGACCGGCAAAACCTCCATCAAGCTGCGCGACGTCACCTGGGAGCAGATCTTCACCGTCGTGCTCTCGCCCGTCGGCTACACCTACATCAAGGAAGGCAACATCATCAAGATCGTCAGCAATGAACTGCTCCAGCAGGAACCGGGCATGACCGAGGTCTTCATCCTGAACAACGCCAAGGCGGCGGACATCAAGCCCACCATCGACGGCCTGATCGACGCGGCCGGCGGCGGCAAGATCGTCATCGACGCGCGCAGCAACGCCCTCGTCATCACCGAGCGCCCCTCCCGCATGGGCCGCATCCGCACCATCATCGAGCAGCTCGACAAGGCCACCGACCAGGTGATGATCGAGACGAAGTTCGTCGAGGTCACCGATCGCGACATTCGCAACATCGGCGTCAACTGGGCCTCGCTCCAGGGCATGCAGTTCGGTGTCGGCGGCATGAGCCAGACTTTCAACCGCGACCGGGGGCAGACCTTCAGCAATGGTTCCAACAATAATTCGGGCACCAGCAGCTCGTCCACCAATGGCACGACCAATTCCAATACTACCGGCACAACCAATTCTAGCACAACCAATGTCGTCGGCCCGACCAGTTCATCCACCACGACGAACACGGGCGGTCTCACGACGTTGACCACTACGACCAACACAGGCTCCCAGCTGCTGCCGCAGACATCGACTACGGGAACGCCCCCCGTCACGACAACGACCTACACGGTCGTGCCCACCGACACTTCATCGACCACGACCTCGATAACTAATCCCTCGTCGCAGACGAATTCCACCAGCACCTCCGGCAGCACTCAGGTTAACACCGCCAGCGGCACAAACGGTTCCATTGCTGGCGCCATCACCACCGGTCTGACCAACACGGCCAGCAACGCAATAAACTCGCTCACCTCCCTCACCAATTTCGGCGGCACTTCGCGCGTCGCCACCGCGGTCTTCTCGGCCTCGGACTTCAACGTCATTGTCTCCGCCCTCAAGACGCAGAACAACACGAAGATCGTCTCCAACCCGACGGTCGTGACGCTGAACAACACCGAGGCGATTCTCAACATCGGCCAGGAGTTCCCGATCCCGAGCTACAACTACAACGCCGAGCGCGGCACGTTCGAGGTCTCGGGCTTCACCTACAAGCCGATCGGCGTCATCCTCAAGGTCACGCCGCAGGTCAACGGCGCCGGTCTCATCAAGCTGGTGCTCGAGCCCGAGGTCAGCCAGCAGAACGGCAGCACGTCCTTCGGCGGCGCCGGCGGCGCCTCGATCCCGATCATCGCCACCCGCAAGGCCAAGACCCAGGTCTCCCTCAAGGACGGCTACACGATGGGCATCGGCGGCCTCATCACCAGCTCGATCAACCACGGCGGCACCAAGGTGCCGATCCTCGGCGACATCCCGCTGCTCGGCCGCCTGTTCTCCTCCAAGGCCGTCAACGACGAGGCCACGAACCTGCTCATTTTCATCACCGCGCGGACCGTCAGCGCCGATGGGGCGTCGCCCGAGGAAGTCTTTGATCCCCGCGCGGTCGAGGCGGTCGGCATGACCCGCGAGGATCTGCCCGGCAACCGGGCCACCAAGGGCTCGGACATGTTCGCTCCGCGGGCGGAGAAGAAGTAAGCCGTCCCCGGCTTCCCTGGATTTCCGACCGGCGGTTCACCCCGCCGGTCTTTTTTTGTCCGCGGGGCGCGGCCTGAGCCGGGATCATGCTTTTGCTGTGGGTGGAACCGGTCCTCCGTGACCGGTTTGCCTCGGCGTGCGTCCAACAACCCGTCCGGAGGACGGGTTCCACCATTTAGTGCGCGGCTCTCCAGTGGAGATGGGCCG
>JAQSDJ010000264.1 GCA_029945855.1 Lacunisphaera sp. | reverse complement strand
TTTCCACTGTTTCCAATAACACTGCCGCACGCGGCGGCGCAGCCACTTCTCCAGCCACCACAGACACGACCGGGAGCTCCGCTCCCGGTCGTGTCTGAGTTCAATCGTTGGCGAAAGAGAAGGAAGAGCCTGCTGAAGTCCTTCGGGCCGGCGCGGCTCAGGGTTGCTTCGCCCGCATCACCTGGTCCCAGTCGTAGACGCCCTCGATCGTGCCCGCGGGCGGGACGACGAGATATTCTTTTTCGTTCCAGTCGCCCCGCAACAGTTGCTCGATGAGGCGGATGTTGCCCTCGAGGCGGATGCTTTCCTTGCCAGCCTCCGCCGCCTTCGCGGCGAACTTTTCGGCATAACCGAGGTGGCTGGTCTGCGGGAGGTCGATGAAGACCGCCTTGTTGTTGCCGTGGTCGGGATGCATCTCCGCCCAGATGTATTTGGCGTCCTCCTCGCCGAATTTCTCGACCAGCGCCTGATAGGCGTCGCCGATCTGCACGCCCGGCTGGCCGTCCTCCGTCGTGCGCAGGAAATAACTCCCCCGCTCCAGGTAACCCGCCGACGAAAACGGCGTGCTGGGGGCTTCGCGGAAATGCTCCGCATACTTCGCCCGCGACCCGAGCAAAATCGTGCAGCAGTCATGGGCGCGCGGAATGACCAGCCGGGTCTTTCGCGCCTGCAGGTCGGCCGTCGCGTTGCCGCACAGGCCGAAGAGCAGCAGAATGGCGTCGTAGCTCTGCCCCGACGCCTCGGTCGCGTCGATCTTCCCCTGGATCAGCGACCGCAGCCCCGCGCTCCGGGCGTGCTCGCCGAGCTCGGTGTATTCCGGGTCGATGACATGCGGTGACCGCGCGATGCACCACGAGGCCTCGCGTTGAAAAACATTACAGGAAAGAAGTTTCAGGTGCATGGGGGGATATTAATTGAGGCGTCGGCTTCCAGCCGATGAGTCTTGATTGGAGCGGCGGCTGGTAGGGCGAATCCTCCGGATGAGCCGTTTCTGAGGTCGGCTCGTCGGGACGACTCGCCCTACCCTGATGTCCGGTTGATATATTCTCAAAGGGAATCTCCTTTCGTGTGTTTCGTGTATTTCGTGGTGAGACCCCCCGTTCAGAACGCCTCGCCGCGCAGCAGCTGGTGCTTGCGGCGCATGTAGTGCTCGAAGTTCGCCAGCGACACGTCCGGCGGCACGAGGTGGTCGACCGTCGGGATGAAGCCGCCCTCGGCGACCAGCGGCTGCAGCGTGCGCAGGTGGACGTCGATCGCCGAAAAATCCTTCGCCAGCTCGCGTTTGTCCACCCCGCCCCACAGGCGCAGCTCGCGGCCGAATTTCTTCCGGATGGCCAGCGGATCCATGTCCGAGGCACGCTCGAGCGGCCAGATGGCGTCGACGCCGCATTCCATGAGGTGCGGGATGATCAGCTCGCAGTTGCCGTCGGTGTCGACAATGACCCAGCGCACGCCGGCGGACTTGAACCAGGCGACCAGCCGCTTCATGTGCGGCAGAATGAACTCGCGGTAGGTGGCAGGGCTGAGCAGCGGGCCGTTCTTCATGCTCATGTCCTCGTTGAGGAAGACATAGTCCGGCTTCACCCCGGACGCCAGCAGCGGCCGCGCCGTCTCGATGGTGAAGTCGGCGATGAACTCCATCATCTCGTGCATCAATGCCGGCTCGTCATACCACGCGTAGCTGAGGTTTTCCGTGCCCATCCACTCGCGGGCGCGCCAGTAGAAGCCGAGCGTGCTGCAGTTCTTCCCGAGGACCAGCGGGTGCTTGCGCTGCGACCAGGCGGGGAGCAGGAAGTCCTGCCAGTAGGCCGGGTAGCGGACCGGCGAGGACGGCCGGAAGCGTTTCTTCAGTTCCTGGAAGTCCGCCGGTGTGGACACGGGGAAGCTGATATATTCGTCCATGCTCGCCCGCATGCCCTCGGCCTGGCCGGTGATGAGCGCCTTGGAGATGACGCCGTTGGCCCGCTGGATGATCTCGGTCTCCCCCTCGCGGCTGAGGACCTTCTCCTCGTAGGGCGGCACCATGTCGAAGCGCACGTCGATGTATTCGCGCGGGTCCATGGCCCAGCGTTCTTCCCCGGTGAACCAGTCCCAGCTCAGGTCCTCGGTCGCGAGGCCTTCCTCGCGCCAGCGCTGCTTGGTCTGGACCCACACGCCGACCTCGTGGTTCGGCACGTGGTCGACGGGCTGATAATTCATGCAGGCATGGAAACGTTCAAGGGGGTTCATGGGAAAAGGGTTGAAGGCATAGGTAAATCTTATTGCCGGTGGTCCAACCCACCCCGCCCTGTCGGGCACCCCTCTCCAGAGGGGATCTTCGGCAGCGTGGATTTGAACTCCCCTCTATGAAGCGGGGTGGTGCGCCGCGCCGGGGTGGGTGGGATAGGTTGTGTCAGCGCAGGATTGCGCCCGGCGGCGGCGGCGGGTAATTTCCGCACATGACCCCGATTGAACGCGTGCGGCGCACCCTGCGGGGCGAGCCGGTCGACCACCTGCCCGCCCAGCCGATGGGCATGATGTTTTCCGCGAAACACGCGGGCATGACGTTCACCGACTACGCCAAGGACGGCCGCCGCATGGCGGAGGCCCAGCTCAAGTTTGTCGCGGACTACGGCGTCGACTGCGTGATCACCTGTTCCGACCCGGCGCGCGAGGTCATCGACATCGCCGGCGACGGCAGCGTGGACTGGTTCCCCGACCAGGGCCCGGTGATCAACGAGGACCGCGCGGCGCTGACCGACAAGGAGCGCTTCAAGACCTTCCGCCTGCCCGACCCGCTTGGCGGCGGCCGCATGCACGACCGCGTGACGTCCATCGAGCTCATGCGCCGGTCCGCCGGCCCGGACCTGTCGATCGTCGGCTGGGTCGAGGGCCCGCTCGCGCTCGCCGCCGAGCTGCGCGGCCTGAACAACATCATGATGGACTTCGGCGACGACCCGGCCTTCGTCCACGCGCTGCTCCGCTTCTGCGCCGACGTGGCGATCACCTACGCCCCGGCGCAGATCGCCGCGGGCGCCGACACCATCGCGATGAGCGACGCCGCCGCCAGCCTCATCGGCCCGGAGCTCTACGCGAAGTTCCTCTGGCCCGAGCAGAAACGCGTGATGGAGACGCTGCGGGCGAAGCATCCCGATGTCATCCGCCGCCTGCACATGTGCGGCCGCACCGACCCGCTGCTGGCGAAGATGCGCGAGGTGCCCGTCGACATCTACGAGATCGACTTCCCGGCGGACCTGAAGACCGTGCGCGCCGGCCTCGGCGCGGACCGCGTGATCGCGGGCAACGTCTCCACCATCACCGACCTCCTGCAGGGCACGCCCGAGCAGGTCTACGAGGCCTGCCGGAAGTGCCACCAGATCAGCGGCCGCTACCACATCGTCAGCGCGGGCTGCGAGCTGTCGCCGCTGACCCCGCCGGAGAACCTGCGGGCGATGATGGCCTACGCCCGGGAGCACCAGCCCGGCGAGCATGGTTGAGCTGGAGACGGGACCAGCCCCGCTGGTTCCGCCGTGGGCGGCGTGCTGGCACGCGCACTTCTGCTCCGGGCGCGAGCAAGCTCGCTGGCCCACGAAGAGGCGGTCTGGCCAAGACGCCGGACTGTTTCCCCTCGTCTTCATGGCAGCATCAGCTCGTCGATGTAGGCGTCCTCGAAGCCGGGCTGCAGGTTCAGCTCGATGGCTTCCAGTCTGGCGCAGCCGGCCTGCATCTCGGCGAGGAGGCTGCGGTCGTTGAGCGCCAAAAACGCGCCGCCGAGCGAGGTGTTGCCCACGACCTTGATCTGCGCCGGCATGAAGTCCGGCAGCAGGCCGCAGCCGATGGCGTGGGCGAGCGAAAGGTGCATGCCGAAGCCGCCGGCGAGGTAGAGGGTCTTGACGTCGGGCGCCTTGATCCCGAGCAGACCGAGGAGGGTGTTGATGCCGGCGGCGATGGCGGCCTTGGCCTGCAGCAGCCGCGCCACGTCCACCTCGGTGACCCAGACCGGGCCCGACGCCCCGCGGTCGTGCAGGCGCAGTCGGCGGCCATACTTGTTGGCTTCCACCATGGCCCCGGCGTGCGCGATGAAGTCGGCGGTGAAGCGGCCGTTCGTCTGCAAGATGCCCGCCTGGCGCCCCTCGAACAGAAAATCGACGTAGGCCGAACCGCACAGGCCGATCGGCCGCGGCTCCTCGCCGATCACGGCGAACTCCGCCCGGAACGGATCGCGCTGCAGCCGCACGCGCTCGATGGCGCCACGCACACCGCGCACGCCGCTGGTCAGCCCCGCCCCCTCGAAGGCCGGGCCCGCCGCCGTGGCGCAGCCGATGAGCTTGTCCCCGACCTTGGCGATGATCTCGCCGTTGGTGCCGACGTCGACCAGGAGCGCAGGACCTTCGTCATAGATCATACCGGTGGCGACCAGGCCCGCGGCCAGATCAGCCCCGACGTAGGCGGCGGGTCCGGGCAGCAGGTGCACTTCCGCCCCCGGACCGCCGAAGGCCAGCCCAAGGTCGCGCGGCGCAAAGACCCGGTGCTCGAGAAAAACCGGCCGGAAGGGATGCACGCCGAGCGGGCTCGGGTCCACGCCGGCGAGGAGATGCTGCATCGTGGTGTTGCCCGCCGCGCTCAGGACGCCGACCTCCGCCGGGCTCAGGCCGACGGTCCGGCAGGCTTCTTCGAGGAGCGGCTGGATCGTCTCCGTCGCCACCGCGCGCTGCAACTCCGCCACGGCGGCGGCACCCTGGCTGCAATGCTGGATGCGCGTGATGACGTCCTCGCCGATCTTGATCTGCGCGTTGAACGACGACGCCTCAGCCAGCACGCGGCCGGTGCCAAGGTCGCAGAGCAGCAGCGCGACGGTGGTCGTGCCGACGTCGACCGCGGCGCCGTAGCGGGCGCCCGCCGGCCCGAGCGGCTCCTGCGCCCAAGGAACATTGATGCGAAATTCCGACACCACCGCGGGCTCGTGCTTCAGCAACGAGCGCGCCGGCACCGTCACCGTCACGTCCTGCCCGGGCACCAGCTGGTGCTGGCAGGCGTGCAGCTTGCCGCCACCGGCGACGCTGGCCACCGCGCCATCGCCCCGGTGCCGGAGTTCCCCGGCGGTGAGCGCAACCTCGCACCCGGAGCACAGGCCGCGGCCGCCGCAACGCGTGTTGAGCGGGTGCCCGCGGCGGGCCAGCACCTCCGTCAGCGGCCGGTGATCGTCCCCCGGCGCCAGGCCGATCTCCACGCGGCCGGCGGGGGTATCGAGATGCAGGTGCGCGGTCATGGAGGGAGGGACAACAGGGGCAGAGGGTGACGCTGGATGAATTCTTCACGACTCCGCCGATATTCCACGATTGTCATTCTGAACGTAGTGAAGAATCCATCAGGATGAACGGTGGCGCACATCATTCTGGATCCTTCGCACGGCTCAGGATGACCGGTGAAGGGTGTTCTTCGCTGGAACCACCCATGAAATGTCCGGCCCAGGCCAGATGTCTCATTATGACATTTTGCGAGCACCGCTCGATATTCCGCGCTTCGCCGGCCCAGACAACGCCCAGAGCATGTAATTTCTGGTATAAGATGTGTGCAAATAGAGAAGGAACGCGTGTTCGCGTTTGATTCGGGTCCCGGGCCGACCTATACGGGAGCATGCCCCTACTCACCGATCTTAGTGCGGCCGTCGCCGCCGGGAAGCGCATCGACACCATCCGGATCACCCAGGAACTCCTGGCGGCCGGGACTTCGCCGCAAGACGTCGTCGAACAGGGCCTCGTGCCCGGCATGGCCAACGTCGGCGAGCTGTTCCGCCGCAATGAAATTTTCGTGCCCGAGATGCTCGTGGCCGCCCGCGCCATGAAGGAGGCGCTCAAGCTGCTCGAGCCCCTGCTCGCCAAGGCCGGCATCAAGCCCAAATACACCGTCGTCATCGGCACCGTGCAGGGCGACCTCCACGACATCGGCAAGAACCTCGTCGCCATGATGTGGAAGGGCGCCAATTTCGCCGTGGTCGACCTCGGCACCAACGTGAGCGCCGACCGCTATGTCGCCGCCGCCCGCGAGCACAACGCGAACGTCGTCGGCCTCTCCGCCCTGCTCACCACCACCATGCCCGCGATGAAGGAGACCGTGCGCCTGCTCAAGGAGGCCAACCTGCCCAACGTCAAGATCATGGTTGGCGGCGCCCCTATCACGCAGGCCTTCGCCGACGAGATCGGGGCCGACGGTTACTCCGCCGACGCCGGCAGCGCGGTGAACATCGCCTTGAAGCTCGTGGGCGAGGCGGCCTGAGCCTCCCTCCCCCGCCCGCACCCCAGTGCGGCCATGCCCACGGTCACCATGACGGGATGTGAGCGCGTCAACCGCATGTTGGCGCGCCAGGATCATGATCGCGTCCCGCGCCATGACACCTACTGGCCGGAAACCATCGCCCGCTGGCAGCGCGAGGGCCTGCAGTGGGACCAGACCGACGCGCTGCGTCTGCTCGGCAGCGATTTCCAGGTCCTGTGCTGGGCCTGGCCGGCGCCGTTCCCCGGCCACCGCGAGGTCCTCGCGCAGGACGCCGAGACCGAGACGGTGCGCGACGCCTGGGGCGGCGTCGGCCGCTTCTGGAAGGGCCGCTCCGGCACGCCGGAGCACATCAGCTTCGGCTGCGACTCCCGCGAGGCGTGGGAAAAAACCTACCGTCCGGCCCTGCTGGCCGCGCCCAACCCGATCAACACCCAGCTGGCCGCGCTCCGCTTCCGCGAGGGCCGCCAGCTCGGGAAATGGACCTACCTCAGTGGCGTCGAGGCCTTTGAGGCCCTGCGGCGGCTGATCGGCGACGAGACCTGCCTCGTCGCCATGATCGAGGATCCCGACTGGATCCGCGACATCGTCCAGGTGCATACCGACCTTGTCATCCGCCACCTCGAAGTGGTGCTGGCCGCTGGCGTGCAACCCGCCGGCCTGTGGATCTACGGCGACATGGCCTACAACCATTCGACCATGTGCTCGCCCGCGATGTATCGCGACCTGGTGTGGCCGTCACATAAGCGCCTGGCCGACTGGGCCCACGCGCACGGCATGAAGTTCATCTACCACACCGACGGCCGCGTGACCGGCGTGCTGGACCTGCTGATCGCGGCCGGCGTTGACTGCCTCCAGCCGATCGAGGCGAAGGCCGGCATGGACATCCGCCTCTTCGCCCCGACCCACGGCGACCGCCTGGCGATGTTCGGCAACATCGACGTCATGAAGATGGCGACCAACGACGTCGCCGTGCTCGAGGAGGAGATCCGCACCAAGTTTGCCGCCGGCATGGCCACGCGCGGCTACGCCTACCACTCGGACCACTCCGTCCCGCCGTCGGTCAGCTGGGCCACCTACCAGGCGATCGTCGGCCTCGTGCAGCGCTACGGCACCTACTGACCGTCCCCACCCTTTCCCATGTCACGTTCCTACTTCCTTGAACTCGCCGCCAAAAATCTCCGCATGCCCATCGGCGCGGACCTCGTGCTCCACCAGCACCGGGATCCCGCCGCCATCCTGCTCGACGGGCCGCGCCTCGGCGACGTGATCGCAGAGGCGGCCGTCAGCTTCGGCACCCCGCTGGCCTTCCCCATCATGGATCTGAAGCTGGAGAAGGCGTGGCTCCTGTCGCTGCTCGGCGTGCCCGCCACCGAGGTTGATTCCTATCATTTCGCCGAGGACCCCGGCGCCGACACCGTCACGCGGCTCGTCGCCGGCCTCGCCGCCAACCCGCCCCCGCCGCGCGTGGCCGCCAACCTAGCCGCGCTGCGCCATGTCGCCACCACGACCCCGCTCTACCCCGTAGGCATGAGCATCGGGCCGTTTTCGCTCGCGACCAAGCTGCTCGCCGATCCCATCATGCCCGTCTACGTCGCCGGCACCGGCGCGACCGCCGCGGAAGACCCCGAGGTCGCCCTCGTCGAGCGGGCGCTCGAACTGGCGCAGACGATCGTGCTGCACTCCATCCAGCTCCAGCTCCAGGCCGGCGCGAAGGCCGTGTTCATCGCCGAGCCCGCAGCCAACCAGGTGTTCTTCTCCCCAAAGCAGCTCGAGACCGGCACCGACATCTTCGCGCGCTACGCCATCGCGCCCAACCGCGCCATCGCCGACCTGCTGGTGGCGCACGGCGTCGACCACCTCTTTCACTGCTGCGGCGAGATCACCGACCAGATGCTCACGGACTTCTGCTCGCTCCACCCCGTGCTGCTGTCGCTCGGCTCCTCGCGCCGCCTTTGGGAGGACGCCGCGATCGTCCCTGCCGACATCGTGCTCTACGGCAACCTGCCCTCGAAACGGTTTTATTCGAACCAGCTGACCCCGCCCGAGTCGGTCAAGGTCATGGCCGACGAGCTCGAGGCGAAGATGCGCGCCACCGGCCACGCCTTCATCCTCGGCACGGAGTGCGACACGCTGCACGTCGAGGGTTGCGGCGACATCATCTGCAACAAGCTCCACCGCATGCTCAACCTGATCCCGCCGATCCCCGCCGAATGACCTCCCGCGAAAAAATCCAGCGCGCCCTTGCGCACCAACCCGGCCCGGTGGCGGTCGACTTCGGCAGCACGGGCCTCACCAGCTTCCACGTGAGCTGCGTCGCCGCCCTGCGCGAGCACTACGGGCTGCCCCGGCACCCGGTGAAGGTCACCGAGCCGTTCCAGATGCTCGGCGAGGTCGAGGACGACCTCGCCCGCGCCCTCGGCTCCGACTGCGTCGCGGCCAACGGCCGCGGCACGATGTTCGGCTTCGCCAACGAGGGCTGGCACGAGTGGCGCACCCCGTGGGGCCAGGAGGTGCTCGTGCCGGCGGGCTTCAGACCGCGGGTGGAAACCTCCGGCGACGTTTATCTTTTCCCCGAGGGCGACACCACGGTGCCGCCCAGCGGCCACATGCCGGCCAACGGGTATTTCTTCGACGCCATCGTGCGGCAGGAGCCGATCGACGAGGACAAGCTCGACCCCGCCGATAACTGCGAGGAATTCAAGCCCCTCGGCGCCGAGGACATTGCGCACTGGCGACGCGAGTTCGACCGCGTGCGCGGCGAGACGCGCGCCGTCGTCGCCGGCATCGGCGGCACGGGTTTCGGCGACATCGCCCTCGTGCCCGCGGCCTTCCTCAAGCACCCGAAGGGCATCCGCGACATCAGCGAATGGTATGTCTCCCTCGTCGAGCGGCGCGACTACATCCACAAGGTGTTCGATTTCCAATGCGAGGTGGCGCTGAAGAATCTGGCCACCTTCGCCGCGCTCGCCGGCGACACCGTGGACGTGCTCATGGTCTGCGGCACCGACTTCGGCACGCAGAACTCGCAGTTCTGCTCGCCCGCCACCTTCGACGAGCTCTACGCGCCCTACTACCGGCGGATCAACGACTGGGTGCACGCCCACACGAGGTGGAAGACCTTCAAGCATTCCTGCGGCGCCGTCCGTCCGCTCATCGACCGTTTCATCGGGGTCGGCTTCGACATCCTCAATCCCGTGCAATGCTCCGCCAAGGACATGGACCCGGTCCGGCTCAAGGCCGACTTCGGCGACCGCATCACCTTCTGGGGCGGCGGCGTGGACACTCAACGCACCTTGCCCTTCGGCACGCCGGCGGAGGTCCGCGCCGAGGTGACGGAGCGCCTGCGGGCCTTCTCGCCCAACGGCGGCTTCGTCTTCAACACCATCCATAACACCCAGGCGCGCACCCCGGTGGCGAACATCGTCGCGATGGTCGACGCCATCCGCGATTTCAACGGCCCGCAGCCCTGAGTCCCGTGAACCTCCGCGCGTCCCTCCTGCTCCGGGAACTCGGCCGCCGGCCCCTGCTGTGTGACGGCGCCACCGGCACGCAGTTGCAACTGCTGGGTCTCGCGCCGGGCGCCGGCGGTGAGTTGTGGTCGGTGGACTATCCCCAGCTCGTCCAACAAGTGCACCGCGCCTACCTCGGCGCCGGCGCCGACCTGCTCACGACCAACACCTTTGGCGGCACCTCCTGCGTGCTGGCCCCGCACGGCGCCGGCGGACGCGTCCGCGAGATCAATATCGCCGCCGCCAAGTTGGCGCGGGGCATCGCCGGCGACCGGGCCTGGGTGCTCGGCGACGTCGGGCCCTGCGGCGGCCTGCTCGAGCCGCTGGGCGAGGCGTTGCCCGAGGACGTCGCGGCGGCCTTTCGCGAGCAGTGCGCCGCCTTGCTCGAGGGCGGGGCCGACGCGATTTTGGTCGAAACCATGTCCGATCCCGCGGAGGCCGTGCTCGCCGTGGAGGCCGCCAAGGCCACCGGTGCCGGGCTCGTGTTCG
>JAQSDJ010000263.1 GCA_029945855.1 Lacunisphaera sp. | reverse complement strand
CCCATAACCATCAACCTAAACATGCCTCGGTCCCCAAACTTTGGTGTAGACCCTGAAACCCACTTACTCGCGTGCCCTTTCAATTCCAGCGACTTGCGCCGATTTGAATGACCGGCCGCTTGGTTCGCTAACAATTGAAAGTGGCGGAGAGGGAGGGATTCGAACCCCCGGGACCCTCACGGGCCCACCTGATTTCGAGTCAGGCGCGATCGACCACTCTGCCACCTCTCCGTGATCAAGGAGCGGGAACGTAGGCCGCGCCGGTGAAAACGGAAGCCGAAACTTCACGCCACCCCGCGGCAGCGCGGGATTGCAGCCGCCCGGCCAGGCCCCACACTGCGGGCATGAGACTCGGCGTCAGGGCCCATGACTTCGGCAAACTTCCCATCGACGACCTGGCGGCACAGATCGCCCGCCACGGCCTGGACTGCATCCAGCTGGCGCCCCCCAAGGCCATCGCCGGATTCGACGCCGACGCCGGCCGGCTCAGCCCGGGCTTCGCCGGGCACGTGCGCGAGGCCTTCGCGCGGCACGGCATCGCGATCGCCGTGCTGGGCTGCTACATCAACCTCGGCGATCCGGACGACGCCCGGCAGCGCCCGCAGCTCGACCGCTTCAAGGAATACCTGCGCTTCGCCCGCGACTTCGGCTGCAGCCTCGTCGGCACCGAGACGGGCTCGGTGAACGCCGATTTCTCGTGGCACCCGGACAACCACGGCGAGGCGGCGTTCCAGACGGTGCTCGGGCGTGTGCGCGAGCTGGTGCGGGAGGCGGAGAAGTTCGGCGTGTTCGTCGGCGTCGAGGGCGTCGAGCGCTACGTCATCTCTTCCCCGCGCCGGCTGCGGCGGCTGCTGGACGAGGTGGACTCGCCCAACCTGCAGGTGATCTTCGACCCGGTTAACCTGCTCTGCGCGAAAAACCACGACCGGCAGGACGAGGTCGTGGCCGAGGCGCTGGCGCTGCTGAGCGACCGCATCTGCATCGTGCACGCCAAGGATTTCCGGATGGCCGGGGAAAGTTTTGAGGAGGTGCCGGCGGGAGGCGGTGTCCTGCGCTACGCGCCGGTCATGCGCTGGATCCGGGAGCACAAGCCGTGGGTGCACGTGCTGCTGGAGAACACGGCGCCGGCCACCATCGCCGGAACGGTGGCGTTCATGCAGGACGCCTGGCGGAAGGCGTGAGCCCGGCCGAGGCGCCGGGGACGGCACGGGTGGATCCCTCCCGCCGGATGGCGGCAGGCGAAAACCCTGAAGCGCGTCAGGGACAACGCGCTCCACCTGATGGGCCGGTGCGGTTTACCTGGCGGCGGCGGGGGCGGACCGCGCCTTGCGGCTGGCCGCGGGCTTGGCCGGCTGGGCGGCAGCCGGGCTGGTTTTCTGCAGGTGCCTGGTCAGGCGGATGACCTCCACCCCCGCCAGCAGCACGATGCCGATGCCGTGGGTGTCGTTGAGCCGGCTGAGCAGCTCCTTCTTGTAGTAGGAGGAGTCGTAGGAGAACTCGGAGCCGCGGCAGACGCCGTGCACGTTGCCCTGCTGGTCGATGGCGGTGCGGTTGAGCGCCTCCCAGGCCTTGAAGACGGACCGGGTGTAGGCGGCCGGCTTCTCAAGCCAGCCGTATTGCACGCCGCGGGCAAAGGCATACGCGAACATCGAGGTGCAGGAGGTCTCAGGATAGGAGTCGGCCTCGTTCAGCACCTGATGCCACATGCCGCTGCTGTCCTGCAGCGCGAGGTAGCCGGCGCAGAGCTCGCGGAACATGGCGAGCAGCTCCGGGCGCAGGGCGTGCTTGGCGGGGAGCACGGCGAGCAGTTCGGACAGCGAGAAGATCACCCAGCCGTTGCCACGGCCCCAGGGCACGCCGGTGGCGAGCTGCCGGGTGAAGTCGTAGACGTGCGACATCACCTTCAGCTCCGGGATGAACAACAGCTGCTTGAAGCCCAGGAACTGCCGCGCGGCGTCGTCCACATACCGGGCCTCGCCGGTCAGCTCATAATAGCGGCAGAGGAAGGGCACGCTCATGTAGAGGTCGTCGGCCCAGAGGGTGTCCTCGTGGAAGGTGTGCATCAGGTCCTTGCGGAAGAAGGTGCCGTCGGGCAGCCTGACCTGGCGGCGGCTGATGTATTCGGCCACGTAGTCCGCGATTCCGCGCAGGCCCGGCACCTTGAAATATTTTCCCATCTCCAGCAGGCAGGAGCCGAACGAGCCGCAGTCGTCGAGGCTGTCGATGCTGGTGAGCAGGTGGTGGACGTTGGTTGCGCCGCCAAACTGCCGCTTGTCCCACAGCGCGTAGGGGAAGAGGTCGCAGGAAAACTGGATGTGCTCGAGCAGGTAGCGCTGCATCTCGTCCGAGCCAAGCGCGCGGGCGCTGTGCAGCAGGCCGTAGATGGTGACCCCCAGCGGATAGTTCCAGTGACCGAAGAGGGGGTTGTCGTTGTAGATCCGCACCCACATGTCGGGTGCGTCCAGCCGCCAGTAGGTCTCGCCGCCGAGGGCGGGGAAGACGCGGTTCAGCTGGCGCAGCCGCGCCAGGTCGGGGGCCGGATCCGCGGGCAGCGGGCCGAGATAGATCCAAGGCAGCGGAGGCCCCTGCAGGTTGCACGGGCTGGACAGCGCCACCGGCACATCGCCATCGGCCAGGGCCAGCTCGTAGCCCCAGTCGCCGCCCAGGCACTCGGCCTGCACCATGATGTCATGGCGGCCGAACGGCACGGTAACCGTCGCGGCGAACGCCCCGGCCTTGCGGGTGCTGAACACCGGCTGGTCGGCGATCGTGACCGTGAGCGGGGCGGAGCACCGGCCGCGCAGGGCATACTTGCCGGTGCCCTCGCGCAGGAACAGGCCCTTCGTCCAGCCGACTGCGCAGGCCCCGGGCACGGCGCCGAAGATACGGCGGCACTGCCCCAACGCCTGCTGCGGCTTCGTCCATTCCTGCCGCGGCCGCCAGGTGAGGCCGCTGCCGGCCTCGGTCTCGCCGTCGCCGGGGACGACGGGCAGCTCGGCCGCCTGCGGCTCGCAGTAAATCCAGCCTTCCTGGCCGGCGCGCTCGTCCGTCGGCATGAGGAAATAATAGGCCAGCTTGCCCAGCCAGGTGCCGAAGACCCCGCCGAAACCGCCGCGGGTCTTCTTGAAGCGCAACACCACGTGGTTCCAGCCGGTTTGCAGCGGGATCTCCAGGGTGTGCCGGGCGTCGGGATAGCGTTCCTCAAAGATCGACGAGCGGTGGACGCACTGCCGGTTGCAGTAGACCACGGCCGGGCTGTGGCAGGTCAGGTCGAACCGGATCGTGGAGACCGCGTCGGCCCAGATGCGGGCCCAGGCGTAGACGTAGGTCCCGTGCGCGGCGGCCGGAAATTCCTGGTTGAAGTCCGCGTGGTAGCGGTAGTCGGGGCCGCGCATGATGCCGCGCTGTTGGTAGGCCCGGTAGGTCGGCGCGTGCGGCGGATGCTGCCCGCGGTAACGCCGCATGATCCCGTCCAGGGATTTTTCAACCTGTTCGCCCGCCAGGGCGAACATGCTCAGGTGCTCTGCGAAATAGGGTTCCATGTGGTGACTGGGGGGGGAAAATTGCCGCGGTTCACTCCGGACCGGCCCGGGATCGGCACTGACCGGGGGCGGTGGCCCGGGGCGGGGCGACTGGGGTAGGTGTAGAAAACTGGGCGAAGGCTGGACGATATTCCAACCCACTCACTACGCACCCCAATGGCCCAACACACAACTGCCGCTGGCTCTTACTGTCAGAATCAGAGGAGCGGCCGAACCCCCGCCCGAGGGATTTTCTTAAAAGACCAAGGGGGCGGAACGCCCCGGCGGCGACGTCCTGGTCCCGCCGGTTCCCGGTCTGGTGCGGCGGAAAGCACGGATGATATTGCCTCGGCGGCCAATGGCGCGCCGCGCGGCCGGGCGCCACGGGCGGGAGGACGAATGCGGGAAGTCGCCGGGCCCGGCGCGTTCTCTGGTTAGCGTTGCAGTGGCCGGGGGCGCGTCCCACGCTGGTTCTTGTCAACCTCGCCCGATGAATCCACCCGTCGATCCCCATGCCACCGTTCTCCTCGTCGACGACGAGGAAACCTTGCGCGAACTTTTCTCCGACGCCCTGCAGCCGGACTTCCAGACCGACCGGGCGGGCTCCGTGAAGGAGGCGGAGGCCTTGCTGAAGGAGCGGACCTACAAGGTGGTCGTCAGCGACCACAACATGCCCGGGGGCGACGGGCTCAGTTTCCTGGCCCGGGTCCGCAAGAAATACCCGGCGACCGTCCGCCTGCTCGTGACCAACCACTTGGAATCAAGATTCCTGCCCAGCCTGAGCGAGGCCGAGCCTTTCCGCTACCTGCTCAAGCCGATTTCGGTCCCGGATCTGCGCAAGGCGGTCCGGGACGCGACCGCACTCTACGATCAAGGCGCGGCCGCCCGCTGAACCGGCGGGGCTTTCAGACATTTTCGTCCTCGATGCCGTCGAGGGCCCGGCGGTTGCGGGGCAGGTGCTGGGGAAAGAAGGAGTAATACAGCATCAGCTGCCAGCTGCGGGACGAGCGGTAGAGCGCCACCGGAATGAGCACGGAAAGCGCCACCGCCAATACCGCCGCCGGCCGGGCGCCGAGCACACCGTAATACCAAAGCAGCGCCACGGGCGTGAGGGCGCAGACCAGCGTGATGCCATAGTTGAGGGACATGGCGCCGAGATAGAAACCCTCGTCCTTCTCATATTTAAGGCCGCAGGCCGGGCAGGCCTCGTTCAGCTCGAAGATCTTGCCGGCCTTGAACAGGGTGTGGCCGCCGCAGTTCGGGCAGCGGTTCGTGAGCCCGCGGGTGATGATCTGGCCTTTCGTAATTTCCATGAGGGGAGGCTAGCCAGCAAAGGCGCGCGCGAAAGCGCTTTTTAAAATCAAGAGAGATATCCTATAGGCTCTATGCGACCTATAGGGCCTATAGGGTTACCAAATAAAAAAAGGCGCCCCCTCGCGGAAGCGCCTTCGAAAGAAATCAATCAGCCGGCCCTCAGGCGCCGAGCTGGAAGCGGACGAACCGGCGGATCTGCATGTTCTCGCCCATCACCGCGATGATCTCGGTCAGGACGTCCTTGATCATCTTGTCCGGGTTCTTGACGAAGGGCTGGTCGAGGAGGCAGACCTGCGAGTAGTATTTCTCGAGCTTGCCCTCGACGATCTTCTGCACCGCGGCCGGCGGCTTGCCCGCGAGCTGGGCCATGGCGATGTCGCGCTCCTTGGCCAGGTCGGCCTCGGGGACTTCCTCGCGGCGGACATAGCTCGGGTTGGCGGCGGCGATCTGCAGGCAGATGTCGTTGCAGAAGGTCTTGAAACCGTCCGTCTTGGCGACGAAGTCCGTCTCGCAGTTGACCTCCACGAGCACGCCGACCTTGCCGCCGACGTGGATGTAGGCATGGACCAGGCCGTCCGAGGTGGAGCGGCCGGCCTTCTTGGCGGCGGAGGCGACACCCTTCTTGCGAAGGATCGTCTCGGCCTGCTCCATGTTGCCTTGGGATTCGTCGAGGGCCTTCTTGCAATCAAGCAAGCCGGCACCGGTTTTCTCGCGGAGGGCCGCGACCATGGTGGCTGAAGTGACTGACATAAGGGGGGGCGTTGGGGATTAGACCTCGTCCGTCGTGACGGAGGACTTCTTGGCGCCGGTGCGGGCGGTGCGCTTCTTGACGACCGGCTTCTCCTCCTCGACGAGCTCCTTCAGGTTCCCGGGGATCACGACCTTGTCGAGGTCGACCTCGCCCGCGGCGTTGACGCCGGAAGCGGCGGCCTTGGCCTCGGCGGTGGCGTTGCGGCGGGTCTCGCGGTGGGCCAGGCCCTGCGTGATGGCCTCAACGATGGTCTCGACGATGATGCGGACGGACTTCGCCGCGTCGTCGTTGCCCGGGATCGGGTGCGTGAGCTGGGTCGGGTCGGAATTGGTGTCCACCAGACCGATGGAGGGGATGCCCACGCGCTTGGCCTCGGCCACGGCGATCTCCTCGTAGCTGGTGTCGATCACGAACATCGCGCCGGGCAGGCCGGTCAGGTTGATGATGCCGTCGAAGTTGCGGGTCATGCGGGCCATCTCGCGGCGGATGGCGGACTCCTCCTTGGAGGAGAACTTGCCGAGCTCGCCGCTGGCGTCCATCGCCTGGAATTTTTTGAACTTGGCGAGCGACTTCTTGATCGTCTCGAAATTGGTCAGCGTGCCACCCATCCAGCGGTTGGTCACGTAAGGCATGTTGGTGGCGGCGGCCGCCTCCTTGATGAGCTCCTGCGCCTGGCGCTTGGTGCCGACGAGAAGGATGTCGTCGCCGTGGGCGACGAGGTTCTCGATGAACGCGCAGGCTTTTTCCAGCTGCGCGTGCGTCTTCTCGAGATCGATGATGGAGATGCCCTGACGGTGGTCGAAAATGTAGGGCTTGGAGCGCGGATTCCAACGCTTGGTCTGGTGACCCAGGTGGACGCCGGCATCGAGGAGGTCTTTCGGAGTGATGTTCATATGATCTATGTCGTAACGAGACACAGGTCGGCCAACTGGGCCGCCTTGCGATCGTAACTGCAGTTAACGGTTATGGGTTTAAGGAACGGGAAAGGCTGAAAAGACAGACCGGCTCCGCCCTTGGCAAGACCGATTCCGGGGATTTTTGGGCCCGAAGATGCGCCATTCCGGAGATTTCCGCCTGATTTCGCCGGCCACATTTTGCAACTCATTGATAATGAGATAGAATGAATATCAAGAATCGAGCACCACCCGCGAATCTCGGTCTGGCGGACGCGGTGTCACCGGGGCAGCCGGGCGCACCCTCCAGTGCTCACTTGAACGGCCGGGAAAAATCAGGTCCGATGCGCCCGCCCTATGCCCCCGATCACCATGAGCATGATTGCCGCCGAGACCGGCTGGTCGAAGAACACCGTCTCCCTGGCTCTGCGCGGTGATCCGCAGATCCCCGCGTCCACCCGCGAGGCGATCCGGCTGGTGGCGGACCGGCTCGGCTACCGGCCCAACGCCGTCGTCTCCCAGCTGATGGCCCAGCTGCGCTCGTCCCAGACGGCGCGCTTCCAGGCCAAGCTCGCGCTCGTCAACGCCCACCGCGACCCCAAGGCCTTCCGCACACACGCCACCATCCCCGCCTACGTGCAGGGCTGCGAGCGGCGCGCCGAAAAGCTCGGTTATTCCTTCGACCCATTCTGGCTGCACGATCCGAAGCTGAAGGCGGAAAGCTGGATCCGCGTCCTGCGCACGCGGGGCATCAAGGGGCTCATCCTCGTCGGCATGATGGACCAGAACCACCTGCCGCCGCACCTGCGGCCCGTGTGGGAGAATTTCCCCTGTGTGGTCACGGGCGTGCGCACGCGCGACCCGGCGCTCTCGTTCAGCTGCGTCGACCACCACAACCTCACCGTCAGCGCCTTCGCGCAGGCGCTCGCCCTCGGCTACCAGCGCCCGGCGCTCGTCATCGAGGAACGCATCGACCGGCTGGTCGAAGGCCGCTTCTCGGGCGCGATGCTCACCGCCCAGCAGGCCCTGCCCCGGGCGCGGCGCGTGCCGGCCTTTTTGCAGATCGACCGGGCGCGGACCGAGCGCGGCGTTTTCTACGACTGGTTCGACCGGCACCGGCCCGACGTGCTGCTCTCGCTCTACAACGTGGTCTTCCCCTGGCTGAAGGAGCATGGCCTGCGCATCCCGCGGGATGTCGGCGTCATCCAGCTCGAGTGGCGCGCGAGCCACGCCGAGATCTCCGGCATGAACCAGCACAACGACGCCGTGGGCGAAGCCGCCGTGGACCTGGTGGTGAGCCAGATCCATCACAACGAGACCGGCATCCCGGTCTTCCCGCGCGCCACCCTCATCGGCGCCAGCTGGGTCGACGGCGAATCCGTGCGGCCGCAGACCGCCCGCCGGCCGGCGGTGGCTGCGCGGACCTGACCGGACCGGCACAATTCGTAGACTGGACGCTCACCGTTTGCCGGAGTCCGCACTGGTCAACTCCATGAATATTCATCTAGCCTGTCGGCCTTCTCTTATGAAATTCCGCCTGCTCCACGCCTGCCTCGCCTTAGCCTTTGCCACCTGCCTGAGCGCCGGGTCCGCCCTGCAAGCGCAAGAGGCCCCAACCAAGAAGACCGAGGAGACCGAACTCGGCAAATCCATGGAGAAGATCAGCGGGGCCTGGCGGAAACTCCGCCGGCAGGTCGCGGACCCCGCCAGCAACGCGGCCTCGCTCGAACTCGTCGCCACGATCCAAGCCGCCGCGGAAAAGGCGCTCACCCTCACGCCCGCCCGGATCGCGGACGTCCCCGCCGCCGACCGCGAAAAATTTGTCGAGCACTACCGGCAGGGCATGAAGGAATTCCACACGGAGATTGGCAAGCTGGCCGCCGCCTTGCAGGCCGGCGACAACGCCGCCGCCCAGGAACTCGTCAGGAAGATCGGCGACCTGCAGAAGGTCGGCCACCGGGAGTTCAAGCGGCCGGACTGAGCCGCCCTCGCCCGCGGGGCGCAGGCTGACGGATCGTTTTTTTCGGGTTCGCCAGCCTCTGGTGTGACGGTTAGGTAACTGCGCTGTTTCCACGGTTCGTAACCGTGGTTCAACTGTCCCCATGTATACCCTAGGCATTGATTACGGCACGAACTCCGTGCGCGCCCTGGTGGTTCGCTGCACCGACGGCGCGGAACTCGGCACCTGCGTCGTCCCCTACCCCAGCGGCAAGGAAGGCGTCCTCCTCGATCCCCGCGATCATCACCTCGCCCGGCAGCATCCCGGCGATTATCTTTTCGGCCTCGAAAAATCCGTCCGCGGCGCGCTCACCCAGGCGAGGAAGACCCGCGGCTTCGACGCCGCGAAGGTCATCGGCCTCGGCGTCGACACCACCGGCTCCAGCCCGATCCCGGTTGATGCGAAGAATGTCCCGATCGCGCTGAACCCGAAATGGCGGAAAAACCTGAACGCCCAGTGCTGGCTCTGGAAGGACCACACCGGCTGGCGCGAGGCCGCACAGATCACCGCGCTCGCCGCGCAGCATCGTCCGCAGTTCATCGCCAAGTGCGGCAACACCTATTCCTCGGAGTGGTTCTGGTCGAAGCTCTGGCACTGCCGCAGCGTGGCGCCGAAGGTCTTTGCCGCCGCCTATTCGTGGGTGGAACTGGCCGACTGGATCCCGTCCGTGCTGGCCGGAGTCACCGACCCGCGCCAGGTGAAGCGCGGCATCTGCTGCGCCGGCCACAAGGCGCTCTATTCCGCCGACTGGGGCGGCCTGCCCGACAAGGAATTCCTGGAAAAGCTCGATCCCGCGCTGGCCGACCTGCGCGACCGGTTGTATGACCAAGCCCACGACGCGACCGCGTCCGCCGGCACCCTCACCCCCGGGTGGGCCGCCAAACTCGGCCTGCCCGCCGGCATCCCGATCACCATCGGCGAGATGGACGTCCACTACGGCGCCATCGGCTGCGGCGTCGCCGAGGGCACCCTCGTCAAGGTCATCGGCACCTCCACCTGCGATTGCGGCGTGGTCTCACTGGGCAAGACCGTGCCCGACATCCCCGGCATCTGCGGCATCGTCCCCGGCGCCATCTTGCCCGGTTTCTACGGCATCGAGGCCGGCCAGTCCGCCGTCGGCGACATCTTCAAGTGGTGGGTCGAGGTCGTGTGCGAGGGCGACGCCGCCCGGCACGCCCGTCTCACCAAGGAGGTCGAAAAACAAAAGCCCGGCCAGAGCGGCCTGCTCGCGCTCGACTGGCAGAACGGCAACCGCACCATCCTCGTCGACCCGCTGCTCACCGGCCTGATCCTCGGCTGCACGCTGCACACCACGCAGGCGGAGATCTACCGCGCGCTCATCGAGGCCACGGCCTTCGGCGCCCGCGCCATCATCGAGCGCATCAAGGAATACGGCGTGCCCATCGACCGCATCGTCTGCGCCGGCGGCATCGCGGAGAAAAACCCGCTGCTCATGCAGATCTACGCCGACGTCACCGGCTGCACCATGCTCGTCTCCGGCTCCAGCCAGGCCTGCGCCCTCGGCTCGGCCGTGTCCGCCGCCGTGCTGGCCGGCGCGCATCCGGACTTCCCGACGGCCCAGCGCAAGATGACCTCGCTGAAGAAAATCGCCTACAAACCGAAGGCGCCGGCGCAGAAGACCTACAACCAGCTCTACGCCCTCTACCGCCAGGTGCACGATTCCTTCGGCGGCCTGAACAAGTCCGCCGACCTCTCCCGCGTGATGAAAGACCTCCTCGCGCTGAAGAATTAAACCCCCATCCCCAACCGATCGTTCTCTTACTCGTTCTCGTTCTCACCGAGAGAAAGAGAAGGAGAACG
>JAQSDJ010000262.1:10117-10345 GCA_029945855.1 Lacunisphaera sp. | reverse complement strand
CACGACCCTGGCGCTGTCTGCGCCAGCAGGCGGGATCAGCGATCCCGCCCTACAGCTCAATTTGGCGAACGGAGGTGTGACCTCCGGCGGTGCGAGTGCGTGGACTGCGTGCTGTCGCATCCTCTTCCGTTCGCCATTTCTTTCCGGGAGGGGTGCCGCCGATGAGTGCGACGCCTCTCCTTGACTTGGTGGATGGGGGGCCGGCCCCGACGGTGCGAGTGCGTGGAC
>JAQSDJ010000262.1:9355-10107 GCA_029945855.1 Lacunisphaera sp. | reverse complement strand
GCCGCGACGGTCGCCCCCATCCGCCTTTGCCTGCATTGCGGCGCGCCGCTCGCGACGGACACCGCGCGCGCGTCCGGCTTCTGCTGCGCCGGTTGTAGCTACGTCTACCGGCTCGTGCACGAGCACGGGCTCGACGGCTACTACAAGATCCGCGACACCGTCGTGGCGCCGGCGGCCTCGACGGTCTTCCAGCCGCGGGACTACGCCTGGCTGGCGGCGTTGCAGCAACAGGCCGAGGCCGCGCCCGGCACGCCGCGGCTCACGCTCGAGCTGCAGGGCATTTCCTGCGCCGGCTGTGTCTGGCTGATCGAGCAGCTCTTCGACCGGCAGCCGGGGGCGCTGCACATCGAGACCGATGCCCAGCTCGGCCGGATCCACTTCCGGTGGAAGGGCGGGGAGTTCGACGCCCCGGCCTTTGCCCGCATCCTGCAGTCGTTCAACTACCTCGTCGGCCCGCCGGGCGCGGAGCCGGTCGTGCCCGAAAGCCAGCGGCTGGTGCGGCGGGTGGGGCTGTGCGGGGCGTTCGCGATGAACGTGATGCTCTTCACGCTGCCGGTCTATTTTGGGATGGAGGCCACGTTTCCCTATGCGCGGCTCTTCGGCACGCTGTCGCTGCTCTTCGCCACCCTCAGCCTGCTGGCGGGCGGGCTGTATTTCCTCGGTCGCGCGGTGCAGGCGTTGCGGGTCGGCGCGATGCACATCGACCTGCCGATTGCCGTCGGGATCACCGGCGCCTACCTCGGTTCGCTCTA
>JAQSDJ010000262.1:0-9345 GCA_029945855.1 Lacunisphaera sp. | reverse complement strand
TGGCTGAGCGGGCGCGAGGAGCTCGTCTATTTCGATTTCGTGTCGGCGTTCATTCTGCTGATGCTCGTGGGCCGCTGGGCCCAGGTGGTCGCGGTGGAGCGCAACCGCCGCCGGCTGCTGTCCGGGCAGGGCCGGCCCCAAGCCGTGGCGGTCGAGACCCCGGCCGGCCGCGTGGAGCGGCCGGTCGAAGACCTGCAGGCCGGGGAGGTGTTCGCGGTGCGTTCCGGCCAGGTCATCCCGGTCGAGGCGCGGCTGGAATCGACCGCAGCCACCGTGGGCACGGCCTGGATCACCGGCGAGGCCGACCCGCGCGAATGCGGCGCCGGCGCGCGCGTGCCGGCGGGGGCCGTCAACCTCGGCCATGCGGAGATCCGCCTGCGGGCCACGCAGCCGTGGGCCCAATCCCTGCTGGCCGAGCTGCTGAAGTCGGTCACGCGCGACGGCTACCGGCATCATTTCCTCGAACAGGTCATCCGCGGCTACCTGATCGGCATCTTCGTCGTGGCAACCGTCACCGGGCTGGGGTGGTGGCTGACGACGCACGATGCGGTCCGCACCTGGTCGATCATCACGGCCGTGCTCGTCGTGTCCTGCCCGTGCGCCATCGGGCTGGCCTTTCCGCTCGCCGACGAGATCGCGACCACCGCGCTGCGCCGCCACGGGGTGTTCGTGCGCGAGGGCGACCTGTGGCCGCGCTTGCGGCGCATCCGCAAGATCATCTTCGACAAGACCGGCACGCTGACGCTGGAGACGCCGCGGCTGCTCAATCCCGAGGTCCTGGCCGCGCTCCCCCCGCGGGCCCGCGCCGCGTTGTTCGCCCTGGTGCAGGACAATCCGCACCCGGTCAGCCAGAGCTTGGGCGAAACCCTGCTCGGGGACGGCCTGGTCGCGGGCCTGGCCCCGGCCCTCGGTGAATTCCACGAGGCCGTCGGCGAGGGAGTCACCTTGCGGACCCCGGACGGGCTCTGGTCGCTCGGCCGGCCCGGCTGGCGCGGTTCCTACCCGCCGGCGCTGATTCTGGACAGCCACGACTCGGAGTTCGCCCTCGACGGCAAGGTCCTTGCCAGTTTCCGGTTCGAGGACGCGGTGCGGCCCGGTGCGCGTGAGGAGATCGCCGCCCTGCAGGCCGCGGGTCGCGCCGCCTACATCCTCAGCGGAGACCGGCCGGCCAAGGTGCAGGCCATGACCGCCGCGCTGGGCCTCCCGTCCGATCATGGCGTCGCCGAGGCCACCCCGCAGGAAAAGGCGGCGTGGGTGAAAAATCTGGACCGGCGCGACACGCTCATGCTCGGCGACGGGGCCAACGACAGCCTGGCCTTCGACGCGGCGTTCGTGCGCGGCACCCCGGTGATCCACCGCGGGGTGCTGGAGGGGAAATCCGATTTCTATTACCTCGGCCGGGGCATCGACGGCCTGCGGCGGATGTTTGAGGTCAATGACGCGCGCCGCCGCACGCAGACATGGCTGCTGGTGTTCTCCATCGCCTACAACCTGGTCGCCGTCGGCCTCGCCGCCGCCGGCCACATGAGCCCGCTCGTCGCCGCCATTCTCATGCCGGTCAGCTCGCTGCTCAGCCTCGCGATCGTCGGCGCCGGCATGCGCGGGGTCGGCGCGGCCCAGTAATCACGGATTGCCTCGCGCCCGGCTTTGGCGTGTTTCTTGGGCCGCGATGCCGAAACGCAAAAGAGCCTCCGTCTACATCCTCCGTTGTGCCGACGGCACCTACTACACCGGCACGGCGAAGGATGTCGCCGCCCGTCAGGCCGTCCATAACGCCGGCCAAGGCGCCAAATACACCCGGCCGCGGTTGCCGGTGCGCGTCGTCTGGTCGGAGGGGCCGATGAGCCTGACGCGCGCGCTGCGCCGGGAATACCAATTGAAGCAGTTGACGCGCCCGCAAAAGCAGGCGCTCATCCGGGGGCGGTTGGTGGTCAAGCCGCTCCGCTGACGTTCCATGCTTTTCTTCAACAAACTTCTGCCCGTTTTTGTCCTGCCGTTGGGTATTGTCGGGCTGTTGCTGCTCTTTGCGCTCTGGCGGAAGCAGCGCTGGCCGGTGGTCGCGGCGCTCGGCGTGCTTTATGCGGCGAGCATCCCGTTCACGGGCAACCGGCTGCTGGGCTGGCTGGAATCGCGGCATCCCGCGGTGCGGATCGCCGAGGCCGGTCCGGCCGACGCGGTGGTGGTGCTAGGCGGCATCCTGGGCCCGCCGGCGGCGGCGGGCTTCATGCCCAACTGGGCGGAGTCGGTGGAACGTTTCGATGCGGGCGTCACCCTGGTCCAGGCAGGCCGGGCCGACCGCCTGGTCTTCACCGGGGCGCGGATCGCATGGGAGCAGCGCACGACGACGGAAGGCGCGGAATTAAAAACGCTCGCGGTGGCGCGGGGCGTCGCGGCGGAAAAAATCCTGGTGACGCGGGACATCGACAACACCGCCACGGAGGCGGCGGCGGTGGCCGGCCTGATGCGCGAGCACAACTGGCGGCGCATCATTCTGGTCACGACCGGCTGGCACATGCCCCGCTCGGCCTACCTGTTCCGCAAGGCCGGCGTCGACTGCGTGCTCTTTCCGGTGGATTTCCGCTTCGACCGCTCGCGGCCGCTCGCGGCGATCGATTTCGTCCCGAAGGCCGAGGCGTGGCAGGTGACCGAGACCGCGCTCCGCGAGATCTACGGCAACCTGTTTTACCGGATCTTCCGCTGAGCGCTTCCGGGGTAGGGCCAGTCTATGACTGGCCTCTGTAAATGGCCGGTCAGAGACCGGCCCTACTTCCGGCCTGTTTTGGTGGCGCGGGGCTTCGCCGGTGGTTTCTTCGCCGGCGAATGGAAAATGAACGGGGTGTAAAGCGCGGAGAACTTGCGGCGGAAGCGGCCGGTGATCCGCACGCCGTCGTCGAGTGATTCCTGTTTCCTCACGTGCCCGATGCTCCGGAGCTTGGAGACGAGGTCGTAGCGGTCGTGCGGGATGTGCAGCTCGGCCGCCTCGGTGTCGTCGGTGGCGAGTCCTTCGCAATGGCGGAGCAGGACGTCGAGGCCGGCGCTGGTGTGCACGCTGATGAAGAGCGCGTCGGGATGCTGGGCGCGCAGCCGGGCGAGGGTCCGGGCGTCGAGCAGGTCGATCTTGTTGAAGACCGTGAGGGTGGGGCGGTCGGCGGCGCCAAGTTCGCCGAGCACGGCGAGCGTGGTGGCGTGGTGCTCGTCGACGTTGGGGTTTGCCGCGTCGAGCAGGTGGATGAGGAAATCCGCGACCACGACCTCCTCGAGCGTGGCCTTGAAGGCCTCGACAAGGCGGTGGGGCAGGCGGCGGATGAAGCCGACGGTGTCGGTCAGTAGCAGCGTGCGGCCGTCGGGCAGCACCAGCTGGCGCGTGGTCGGGTCGAGGGTGGCGAAGAGCTTGTCGGCGGCGAGGACCGACGCGCCGGTGAGCTTGTTGAGCAGGGTGGACTTGCCGGAGTTGGTGTAGCCGACGATGGCGGTGCCGGGGACGGGCGTGCGCTGGCGTTTGCGGCGCTGGGTGGCGCGCTGGGAGATGACCGCGGCCAGCTCCTCCTTGAGGTGCGCGATGCGGTTGCGGACGAGGCGGCGGTCCTGCTCAAGCTGCGTTTCGCCCTCGCCGCCCATGGCGCCCTTGCCGCGCTGGCGGGAAAGGTGCGACCAGGCGCGCGTCAGGCGCGGCAGGGAATACTCCATGCGGGCCAGCGCCACCTGCAGCACCGCCTCGCGGGTCTGGGCGCGGTCGGCGAAAATTTCCAGGATGACCTCCTGCCGGTCGATGACGGCGAGGCCGGACTCCTCCTCCCAATTGCGCTGCTGGGCGGGCGAGAGTTCCTCGTCGAGCACGATGACATCGGCACCGTCGGCCTTGGCCAGCGCGATGAGCTCGGCGGCCTTGCCGCTGCCGATGAGAAACTTCGGCTGCTGCCGGTCGCGCAGGCTGACGAGCGTGGAGCGGGTGATGGCGATGCCGAGGTTCTCGACCAGCTCGATGAGCTCGGTGAGCAGCTCCGCCCCCTCGCCCGGTTTCATGTCGGGAGTCTGCACGCCGACCAGGAGGGCGCGGGTGGTGGGTTTCTGTGCGGCAATAAAATCAGCCATGGCCAACCACTCATGTGTCGCGGCGCGTGCTAGTCAACTTATGTCATGATCCGCCCGGCGGCGTCGGGGTTGCAGGCTGGACACTTTGGGCCCCGCGCCGCAAACTGCCGCCGTTTTCGTTCATTGCCTTCGGCTTACCCCATTTGCCCGCGGGGGTGGGCGTGCTGGAAAAGTAGATGCATAGGGGATGTAATTCGCTTTTTCCGCGCCCGCTTCCGCGGGCATTTTTTGTGGCACCAGCTTCCAGCCGGTGGAGGGTCGATCCTGCGGCTGGAAGCCGCAGCCACGGGTGGGCATATTGTCGCGGCATTGACCCAACAGAGGTCGCCGTGTCCCAGCCGGTCGGAGGAAACGCGCCGGTTGCCCGGCGGAGGCACCGTCGCCGGCTTGGAACACCTTATGCAGAAGATGGGTCATCATCCCATGAATCCCGAGAAAATGACCGTCATGTCGCGCCAGGCCGTGTCGGAGGCGCAGAACGAGGTCCGCCGCCGCTCGCACAACGAGGTGGAGACGTGGCATCTGCTCGTCGCGCTTCTCGGCCAGGAGGGCGGCATCGTGCCGTCGCTGGTCGAAAAGCTCGGCCTGACCGTCAGCGCCCTGCAACTGGCGGCCAACCGCGAGCTGGAGCGCACCCCGAAGGTCTCCGGCGCGGTGGATGTCTCCAAGATCTACGTCACCCAGGCCCTCAACGAGGTGCTGACGAAGGCCGAGGCGGAGGCCGAGGCGCTGAAGGACGAGTTTGTCAGCGTCGAGCACCTGTTCCTGGCCCTCATCGCGGTCGGCCAGCCGGCGGCGCTGAAGAAGTATTTCGCCAGCTTCGGGCTCGACCGCGCCAAGGTGCTCAAGGAATTGCAGCAGATGCGCGGCAGCCAGCGCGTGACCACGGACAATCCCGAGACGACCTACAACTCCCTGGAGAAATACGGCATCGACCTCGTGGCGCAGGCCCGCAAGGGCAAGCTCGACCCGGTGATCGGCCGCGACGCCGAGATCCGCCGGGCTATCCGCATCCTTTCCCGCAAGACCAAGAACAACCCCGTGCTCATCGGTGAGCCCGGCGTCGGCAAGACCGCCATCGTCGAGGGTCTGGCCCAGCGCATTCTGCGCGGCGACGTGCCGGAGGGGCTTAAGGACAAGACCGTGTTCTCCCTCGACATGGGCGCGCTGGTCGCCGGCGCGAAATACCGCGGCGAGTTCGAGGAGCGCCTCAAGGCCGTCCTCAACGAGGTCAAGACGGCCGAGGGCCGCATCATCCTCTTCATCGACGAGCTCCACACCATCGTCGGCGCGGGCAAGTCCGAGGGCGCGATGGACGCGGGCAACCTGCTCAAGCCCATGCTCGCGCGCGGCGAGCTGCACTGCATCGGCGCGACCACGCTCGACGAATACCGTCTGCACATCGAGAAGGACCCGGCGCTCGAGCGCCGTTTCCAGCCCGTGGTGGTCGAGGAGCCGACTGTCGAGGACGCCATCTCCATCCTGCGCGGCCTGCGCGAGCGCTACGAACTGCATCATGGCGTGCGCATCCAGGACAACGCCCTCGTGGCCGCGGCCGTGCTCTCGCACCGCTACATTTCCGACCGCTTCCTGCCCGACAAGGCCATCGACCTCGTCGACGAGGCCTGCGCCATGATCCGCACCGACATCGACTCGCTGCCGACCGAGCTGGACGAACTCCAGCGCCGCGTCCTGCAGCTGGAGATCGAGGAAACCGCGTTGCGCCAGGAAAAGGACGACGCCTCCAAGCGCCGGCTCACGGCGCTCCGCAAGGAACTGGCCGACGCCAAGGAGAAGGCCACAGCGTTGCGCGCCGTCTGGACGAAAGAAAAGGAATCGCTCGGCCGTGTGCAGAAGGTCCGCGAGGAACTCGAGGCCGCGCGCCTCGAGATGGCCAAGGCGGAGCGCAACTACGACCTGAACAAGATCGCCGAACTCCGGCACGGCCGCATTCCGCAGCTGGAGAAGGAACTGGCCAAGGCCGAGAAGACCGGCCCGGCCAAGACCACACTCATCAAGGAGGAGGTTTCCTCGGAGGAAATCGCCGAGATCATCTCGAAGTGGACGCACATCCCCGTGACCAAGCTGCTGGCGGGCGACAAGGAGAAGCTGCTCGGCCTGGAGGGCGAGCTGCACCGGCGCGTCATCGGCCAGGACGAGGGCGTGCGCCTCGTCAGCGAGGCCATATTGCGCGCCCGCGCCGGCATCAAGGATCCGCGCCGGCCCATCGGCAGCTTCCTGTTCCTCGGCCCGACCGGCGTCGGCAAGACCGAGCTGGCGAAGACGCTCGCCGAGCAGCTCTTCGACACCGAGGCCAACATCATCCGCCTCGACATGTCCGAATACATGGAGAAGCACTCCGTCTCGCGCATGATCGGCGCGCCCCCGGGCTACGTCGGCTACGACGAGGGCGGGCAGCTCACCGAGGCCGTGCGGCGCAAGCCGTATTCGGTCGTCCTCTTCGACGAGATCGAGAAGGCGCACCCGGACGTCTTCAACGTCCTGCTGCAGGTGCTCGACGACGGCCGCATCACCGACAGCCAGGGCCGCACCATCGATTTCAAGAACACCGTCATCATCATGACCTCGAACATCGGCAGCCGCCACCTCCTCGAGGGCGTGACCGGCGCGGAGATCCCCGAGAGCGTCCGCGAGGCCGTCATGGCAGACCTCCGCGCGTCGTTCCGGCCGGAGTTCCTCAACCGCATCGACGAGACGGTGATGTTCAAGCCGCTTTCGCTCGAGGAGATCGAGCAAATCGTCGACCTGCTCATCGCGGACGTGAACAAGCGGCTCGCGGACAAACGGGTGACCGTCGTGCTCGACCCGAAGGCGAAGGTCTGGGTGGCGGAGAAGGGCTACGACCCGGTCTTCGGCGCGCGTCCGCTCAAGCGCTTCCTGCAACGCCACCTCGAGACGCGGCTGGCCCGCGCGCTCATCGCCGGCGAGGTCGGCGAGGACTCGACCGCCACCTTCAAGGTCAAGGGCGACGAGTTGGTGCTGGGATAGGGCGACCGCGGTTTGTAACGTAATGCGTTACAAAAAGGCATGGGGTCGGGCGGCGAGTCCCTGCGCCGTCGCGGCGCGGAACGGAGTCCATGCCTTGTCTGATCAATGTTCTGCGCCGGACAAGTGTTCCAACAGCAGCGCGTTTATCCGGCAGGCGTCGGTGAGGGGCACGCCGTGCGCGGCGCCAGCCAGCTCGACGAAACGCGCCCCAGAAATCCCGGCGGCAATGGCCCGGCCGGACGCCGGCGGGGCGATGCGATCATGCCCGGCGCTGACCACCAGGGTGGGCAGTCCGGCCAGTTCGGCGAGCCTGGGGGTGAGGTCGCAGGCGCTCATGGCCCGCAACTGTTTCATCGCCACGGGCGGCTGGTCCGCCAAGTCGTGGCCAAAGAGTGGGGCGAGGCGTTCGGCCAGGGCGTCGCGATCGACGGTGGCATGTTCCGCCGGCGGCAGGACCATCTGGAGAAAGGCGTGACGGCGCGAGCGGCGCGGACCGAGCTGGGTGCGCAGTCCGACCCATAGCATCCAGGGGCTCGGTTTTGTGGCGTCCCGGCCGCGGGCGAAGGTGCAAAGCAGGGCCAGGCTGCGCACGCGCGCCCGGGCCATCAGCGCCACTTGCAGGGCGACCAGCCCGCCCAACGAATGGCCGACGACATGGGCCGAGTCCCAGCCGGCGGCATCCATCACGGCCAGGGCGTCCTCGGCCATCTGCGCGACGGTGAGCGGGGCCCCGAGCGGCTGGCTGCGGCCCATGCCGCGATTGTCGAAAGTCAGGCATTGGCCCAGGTCGGCCAGCGCCGCGACCTGGGGCGCCCAACCGTCGCCGTGCACACCCGTGCCCTGGATGAAGAGCACGGGCACGCCGCTGCCGCGGATCTTGTAGGCGAGCCGGCAACCGCGATGTTCGATGACAGATGAGCAATCCATGGCGCGGCAGAGTGCCGGGCGGCAGTCCGGAAGCGACCTCGATTTCTTGCTTTGCGGATGCCCGCTTTGGGTGAAGTGTGCTGTCGTATGCCCGCCGAGCCCATCCGCTATTACCATCGCGCGAAGAAGACCGTCGAGACCGAGCAGGTCTACGGCGAGGCGTGGCTGCGCTGGACCTATGAGAATCCGGCCGGGCGGTTTGCCCTGCACGCGCTCTTCAAGCGCGCCCTGGTCTCGCGGATCTACGGCTGGCGGATGAGCCGGCCCTACAGTGCACAGGCGGTGCTGCCGTTCATCATCGACTACAACCTCGACGTCGACGAGTTCGCGAAAAAGCCGTTCAGCTACAAATCCTTCAACGACTTTTTCTACCGGGCGCTCAAGCCCGGTGCCCGGCCCGTGGCTCCCGACCGTTCGACAAGCTCAGGTCAGGTGGAACAGGTGGCGGTGCTCCCGGCGGACGGTCGGCATCTGGCTTTCCAGAATGTGGACGGGGCGGAGGGCTTTTATGTAAAGGGCCAGCGGTTCGACCTGAAGTCGTTCCTCGATGACGAGGCGCTGGCGCAGGAATTCGCCGGCGGTTCGCTGCTCATCTCGCGACTGTGTCCGGTGGATTATCACCGCTTCCATTTTCCCGTGGCCGGTCAGGCGGGGGAGGCGCGTCTGATCAATGGGTTTCTTTATTCCGTCTCGCCCATCGCGCTGCGGTCGAACCTGGCCTATCTGTGGGAAAACAAGCGCATGGTGACTCTGGTGGAGTCGCCGGTCTTCGGCCGCGTGGCGGTCTGCGAGATTGGCGCGACCATGGTCGGAAGCATCGTGCAGACCTATCTGTCCGGCCGGCCGGTGGCGAAGGGAGAGGAAAAGGGCTTGTTCAAGTTCGGCGGCTCCTGCGTCGTGACGATTTTCCAGCCTGGCAAAATAAAATTTGATGCCGACCTGGTAAAGCAGAGCGCCGCCGGCCTCGAGGTCTACGCGCGGATGGGCGAGTCGCTCGGCGTGGCTGTCTGATCGTCGGTGGAGGCGGGACTATTAGTCCCGCGAGGCATGAGTTGCGCAGGGGGCAACCCGCGGGACTGATAGTCCCGCCTCCAGCTAAAACCGAGAGGCTGGTTTGCGGTTGCAAGCCGGTGAAGGGGGCAGGATTTTCCGGGCGTTCGCTCGGGTGATGGAATGGCAGACATGCGGGTCTTAGAAGCCCGTGCCGTAAGGCGTGCAGGTTCGAGTCCTGTCCCGAGCACCAGCCTTCGCCGGGCCGAGGGAGGGGTCTACACCAAAGTTTGGGGACCGAGGCATGTTTAGGTTGATGGTTATGGG
>JAQSDJ010000261.1 GCA_029945855.1 Lacunisphaera sp. | reverse complement strand
ATTCAGCCGACAGGTTGACCGCTCGTGGGTCGCCTGTCGGCTTCATGTCATCTACCATGAGCGGTCGATTTATCTCGGGACGTTGGGATCAGTAGCCCAGCCCGAAGCCCAGCGGAAACAGCGGGTTCGCGGCCGGAGCTATGTTGTGGCCGAGCGGGATCTGCTCCATCGCGCGCGGCCAGGCGAAGGAAAGTCTGCCCGTGGGCTTCGCGTCGCCAAACAACACGTCGATCACGCCGCCGCCTTCCGTTCCCGGCAACCACGCGGCGACCAGCGCATCCGCCTGCTCCGCCACATCGCCCAAAATCAGGGGTCGACCGGACAGCACCACAACAACGACCGGGATGCCCGCGGCCTTCATCGCGGCCACCGCGGCGGCGTCCTCGGGCGCGACGGTGAGATCCATGCGGTCGCCCTTGCCTTCCGCATAAGGATTTTCCCCGATGACCACCAGCCCCACGCTTGCGCCGGCCGCCCCGGAGCCGTCGCGCGACACCGTCACCTTCGTCGTGGCTCCGACCCGCTGGCGCAAGGCCGTCAAGATGGTCGTCCCGCCGGGCGTCACCTCGCCGGTTGCACCCTGCCAGTTGATGGTCCAGCCGCCGCACTGGAGGCCGAGATCATCTGCGCCGCGGCCGGCCACGTGGATGCGCGCCGCGGTGCCCTTGAGGGGCAGCACGCCGCCGGAGTTTTTCAGCAGCACCAGCGACTGGCGCACCGCCTCCCGCGCGACGGCCCGGTGGGCCGGCGAACCGAACGCCTGCTGGAGCTGCGGGTCGATCTTGAGGGTGTCCCCCTGGGACAGGAGGCCCATGGCACGCTTGACCCGCAAAATGCGCGTGACGGCATCGTCGAGGCGGGCCATCGGGATTTTGCCCTCCTCGACCAGTTCGATGAGCAACCGGATGAATTCCGGATAGCGGTCGGTGACCATGACCATGTCCATCCCGGCGTTGATGGAAATCTCGATGCACTTCTTGTAGTTGCTCGTCCGGATCTGGCCGAAGGCGTTGTCGCTCTCCATGGCCGCATCGGGTTTGGGCGAAGGCACGATCTGGTCGATGGCGTTGTAGTCGGAGATCAGGAAGCCCTCGAACCCGAGTTCCTTTTTCAGGAGATCGGTGAGCAGGAACTTGTTGGCGGAGCACTTCACCCCATTCCAGCTGCTGTAGGAAGGCATGATGGTGCCCACCCCCGCCGCGATCGCCGCGGGATAACCGGCCAGATGCACCGCCCGCAAGGTGGCCTCATCGACCTGGGCATCGCCCTGGTCGAGCCCGGCCCGGCCGTCGAGGCCGACGTAGGTGGTGCCGCCATCGGCGAGAAAATGCTTGGCACTGGCCAGCACGGAGGCCGGTCCCCCGAGTTCGGCGCCCTGCAAGCCCCGCACGACGGCCGCGGCGAACGACGCCACGATGGCCGGATCCTCCGAGAACCCCTCGTAGGTCCGCCCCCACCGGATGTCGCGCGGCACGGCCAGGCTGGGGGCGAAGGTCCATTGGATCCCGGTGGCGCGGACCTCCCGGGCCGTGACGCGCGCCACCTCCTCGACCAGCGCCGGGTTGCGGGTGCAGCCGAGGCCGATGTTGTGCGGAAAGATCACCGCCCCGAGCACGTTGTTGTGACCGTGCACGGCGTCGATGCCGTAGATGAGGGGAATCGCCAGCCGGGTCTTCGCCGTGTGCGCCTGGCACTCCGCGTAGAGCTGCGCCCAGTCCGCCATCCGGTTGCCGGTTTTGGGATCCGAACTGCCGCCGCTGAGCACCGATCCGATGAAGAGCCTCTCGAGGTCGGCCGGATCCTTGAGCGAGGCGCTGTTGGGCTGCGTCATCTGCCCGGCCTTTTCCGCCAAGGTCATGCCCGCGACGATCGCCTTGATCTCCGGATCATGCGCGGTCAGCCAGGCCGGCGAGGCGGCGAGGCCCCGAACCCCGAGCAGCAGGGCAAGGCACAGGAAGAGACGCCACGGGGCGGCCCCGATGGCGGTTACACACTTGGGCAGGGTATGGTCCATGAGAAGGAGAGAGGTCGCCGGGGTCCGGCATGGCTGCGAGGGGAACGCCGGCGGTCGGCCCGGTCGATCAGGGAATGAACCCGCCCACTCTGCCGAACGGGCGATCGCGGGCGAGTAATTTTCCCCGCCGCATTTGCGACGATGCCCCCGGCGCCGGATTCGCGCCGCGCCCCGGGCTCCGGCCACCAGCGGCCGGACCAACTGGGCGACCAGGACGGATCCCGCGAGGCCCCGGCCCGGCGGTTAGCGGGCCACCACGGATATGGTGGAATATTTGGCCGGCGGCCGGAGCCAGTTCTTCCAGCTGTCGTCCCATTTGATGGGGGTGCCGGTGAAATCAAAATCGCCGGTCTTGCTGCGGTAGGCCACGCGCACCCGCACCAACGAGACCGTGCCGGCCGGCCCGACCTTGAAAGTCAGGTTGCGGCTGACAGCCGCGCCCGCATCCGTCTCATAACTGATGGGGGTCCATTTCTTGCCGTTATCGACGGAATATTCCGCATGAAAGAAAGCGATGGTCTCCCCGGCCATGCTCGTGGTGGCCGCGAGCAAGATCTCGATGGGCGCCTCGGCGACCGCCGAACTGGGTGTCCGGATGCTCAGATTGCGGCTTCCCTCGGCATAAGCCGACTGACCACCAAGCAGGATGAGGGCGAGGGCCAGCCAGCGCGCGCCGACCAGACCCAGCGAACTGAAGCGATCCGTGTTGTTAGGGCGAAGAAATGAGAACATCCCCCATCTGACACCTTTCCGGCCCCGGAGTTCAAGTCTGATCCCGGCCGGCTTACAGGCGAGCTGACCGGGGTGCGCCCCCCATCAGGGCGGGACCAGGCCTTCGCGGATGGCGTAGCGGATCAATTCCGCGGTGGATTGATAGCCTAGCTTCTTCATCAGCCGGCTGCGGTAGGTTTCCACCGACTTCGTGCCGACTTTCAGCCGGAGGGCGATTTCCTTGTTGCGCAGGCCCTGCGCGAGCAGGCGCAGGACCGCGTTCTCCCGCTCCGAAAGCCGGGGTGGTTGCGGCGACAACGGCGCCGCGCCGTCGCGTTGATAGCTCTGGACCAATTTGGCGGCCACCTCCGGGCAGAGATAGATTCCGCCCTGCACCGCCGCCTCGATGGCGCGCAGGAGATCCTGCGCCGCATTGTCCTTCAGCAGATAGCCGCGGCCGCCGGACTCGAGGGCCCGGCGCACCAGGGCCACGTCCGCGTCCGAGGAGAGGAACACCACCTTGGCGGCGGGAAATTTTTTCAGGATCTGGCCGGCGATCACGATGCCGTCCTCCCCCGGCAGGTGGATGTCGGCCACCACCACGTCCGGGGCCGTGCGCAGGGCCGCCTCGAGCGCGTCGGTGCCGTTGCCGGCGTCGGCCACGACCTCCAGGCCCGGCGCCCGCTCCAGGATCATCCGCAACCCGGCGCGAAAAAGCTGATGATCATCGAGCAGGAGGATGCGCCACGCGGGTTTGTTCATGGGGCTTCAGGGTTCGTCGAGTCTCTGGCGCACGACCGCGAGAAGCTGGTTCCGATCATAGGGCTTGCGCAACATGGGAATCCGGTTGTCCGGCGTGGAGTGGGCCTTGGGGTCACGGGGACTGTAACCGGTGGAGGCGATGATTTTCAACCGGGGCTGCTCGGCCAGGAGAATCCGGATGAGGTCCGGGCCGGTCATGCCGCCGGGCATGACCATGTCGGTGAAGACCAGGTCGATGCGATCCCGTTCTTGCCGCCAGAGGAGGAGGGCGGCGGGGCCGTCGACGGCTTCGAGCACCTGGTAGCCGTGCAGCCGCAGGGTCATGGCCACGGTGGTCCGCAGGTTGGTCTCATCCTCGACCAGCAGGATGCTCTCGCCCCGGCCCATGGCCGGGACGGCGAGCGGCTCGCCGGCGCCTTCCGTCCGGGCCGGGGTCGCGGAGGCGGGCAGATGCACGTGGAAGGTGGCGCCTTGCCCGGGGGCGCTGGCCACGTCGATCCAGCCGTGATGCTGTTGGACAATACCGTAGACCGTGGCCAGGCCGAGCCCGGTGCCCTTGCCGGCGGCCTTGGTCGTGTAGAAGGGTTCGAAAATATGCGCCAGCGTCTCCGGGGTCATGCCCTCCCCGGTGTCGGTGACACTCAGGCGGATGAAACTCCCCGGTCGCACCCCGTCAGGTTCGGGGAGGGTCGTCGGGGGAATGACGATGGCCTCGATTCGGATGGTCAGCTGGCCGCCTCGGGGCATGGCGTCACGGGCGTTGATGCAGAGGTTGATCACCACCTGTTCGATCATGCCGGGATCCGCCTCGGTGACGGCCTCGCTGGATTCATCCTGCAATTTGATAATGATGTCTTCTCCGAGCAGGCGGCTGAGCATCTTGAAAAGGCCCGCCACCAGTCCGCCCAGCCGGAGCGGCTTTGGCTCCATCGCCTGCTGGCGGCTGAAGGCCAGCAGTTGCCGGGTCAGGGTGGCGCCGCGCTGGACCTCCAGGCTGAGCTCCTTGAGGGAGGCCTGGGTCGCCGCATCCAGCTTGGCCTCCGCCTGGATCAGCCCGAGATACATCAGGACGGCGGCGAGGATGTTGTTGAAATCGTGCGCGACGCCGCCGGCGAGCTGGCCGACCGCCTCCATCTTTTGCGCCTGGCGGAACTGGGCCTCCAGCTGCACCTCGTGCGTCACGTCGCGCTTGACGGCCACGTAGTTGACGATGATTCCGGCCGAATTGCGCACCGGCGAGATCGTGGCCTCCTCCTCGAAGAGCGTCCCGTCCTTGCGCCGGTTGACGAAATGCCCGCTCCAGACCTCGCCGCGGCTGAGGGTGGCCCACATCCGGCGGTAAAACTCGGCGTCCTGTTTCCCGCTCTTGAGGAAACGGGGATTCCGGCCCACGGCTTCGGTGCGGGTGTAACCTGTGGCCTTCTCAAAGGCCGGGTTGATGTAGAGGATAACGCCCTCAGTGTCGGTGATCTCGATGGCCTCCGCGGCCTGCTCCACCGCGGTCGCCAACCGGGCGTGGGCTGCTTCCGCAGTTCTGCGCTCGGTGATGTCCTGCGAGGTCCCGTCCACCACCACCGGCCGGCCCGTGGCGGGATCGTGTTGGACCCGTGCCCGCACGCTCAACCATTTGGTCTGTCCGTGCACGACTATGCGATGCTCGCACTCCCCTGGTCCGTCCCCGCGGAGGAAACGCTGCCACCTCTCCTCCACGAACCCGCGGTCCTCGGGATGGATGATCTCGAACCATTCGTTGAGGGGGAGCGGCTGGTCCCCTTGCCGGCCGTAGATGCGGCGCAGTTCCGGGGTCGCCTGCCAGTTCTCGCCCTCCGGGCCGTAGGTCAGGCGCCAGCTGCCCACGTGCGCCAGGTTCTGGGCCTCCTGCAGGCGGCGCTCGCTCTCCCGCAGCGCCGCCTCCGCCGCGCGCCGGACGGTGATGTCCTGGATCGTGCCGATCATCGCCACCGGTTGTCCGGCTCCGTCGAGTTCCAGTTCCCCGGTGCCGTGCACCCAGCGCCACCGGCCGTCGGAGTGCCGCACGATCTCGTATTCGCGGTCAAAGCGCTGCCGCCCGGCCACCACGTAGTCCCGGAAGTAGGCGACCATGGCCGCCCGCTCCTCCGGGGCCACGAGGTTGCTCCAGCCCGCCAGGTCGCGGGGATAGTCGGCGTCGATGCCGAAGAGCTCGTCGAGGACCGGTGAGCTGGTCCACCGCTCCGCCCGAATGTCGAGTCGGTAGGAGCCCAGCCAGGCGATCTCCTGGGACTTCCGCAGGAAATAATTGCTGTCGCTCAACGCGATCTCCGCCCCCTTGCGCTCTGTCACGTCGTGAATCAGGCCGTCATAGGCCACCAGCACGTTGTCCGCGTCCCGGTGGGGCACGATGGTGCTGGTGACCCAGCGCACGGAGCCGTTCTTGTGGATCAGCCGGTGCTCGATGGGAGTCGGCGCATCGCCCGCCAGGATGCGGTCGGCGTGTCGCTGCACCGCCGCCTGGTCGTCGGCCACGACCATGTTGAGCCACAGCCGGGAGTCGGCGGCGAACTCCCCCGCCGTGTAGCCGGTGACCGCCAGGCAGCCCGGGCCGTGCGTCGTTTTCACCGCGCGGCCGTCCGCCACCTCCACGGTGTAGATGTAGTCGGTGATCGCCTCCGTGATCCGCTGGTAGCGTTCCTCGCTCTCGCGCAAGGCCGCCTCGGCCCGCTTGCGCTCGGTCACGTCGATGAACACCGTGGCGAACTGGCCGGGCTTGGGCCGAAACGCCGCGATTTCGAAATAGCGCTGCAGGACCTCGCTAAATTCCTCGAACTCCACGCCCTCGCCGGTCAGCGCGACGCGGCCATACCGCTCGATCCACCCCACCTCGGTCGCCGGCATGATTTCCCGGACCGTCCGGCCCACCGTCTCGGCGGCCCGCAGGCCGGTCAGCCGTTCGAAGGCAGGATTGAGGGAGAGAAAACGGTAATCCACCGGCCGGCCGGCGGAATCGCAGATGATCTCGTGCAGGGCGAAGCCGTCCAACATGCTCACGAAGAGCTGGCGGTAATCCTCGTCGCTGGCGCGCAACGCGGCCTCGGCCTGCCGGCGGACGGTGATGTCGGTGTGCGTGCCCACCATGCGCAAAGGCTGACCGGCAGCATTGCGGCTGACCACCAGACCGCGGTCGTGAATCCACTTATAGTTGCCGTCCTTGCAGCGCATGCGATGCTCGCTGGCGTAGGCGTCCGTCCGGCCCGCGAGGTGCGCCTGCACGTCGGCCATCGCCGCCGGCAGATCCTCGGGGTGGACGCGACCGGACCATTCCTCGAGCCCGTGGCCGATGTCGGCCTCGTCATAGCCCAGCATTCTCTTCCACTTGGTGGAGAAGAACAGGCGCTGGTTCACCACGTCCCAGTCCCACACGCCGTCGCCGGCGCCCTCGAGGGCAAACTGCCAGCGCTCCTCGCTCCGGCGCAGGTCCTCGGTCAGGCGCGCCGCCAATTTCACGGCCCGATATCGGTAGCTGATCAGGGAGAAAATCAGGCCCGCGAGCAGCAGGCTGATGATCGTGCCGCTGGCGAGGGTTATGACGGATTTGTCGAAGTCCAGGGGCCCGCCGGGCACCTGGGTTTGGGTGAAACGCAGGAGCCAGCGATGGCCGGCCGCGTCGAGGGGAATCTGCCGGATCAAGCTGTCCGCCGGCCGCGCGTGCTGTGCCCCGGCCGCATGGCTGTCGTAAAGCAGGCCCCCGGAAGCCGGGATGTCGCCATCGAATATTTCCAGCCTGATTCGCCGCCGCTCCACCGACGCCCAGCGCCCCAGCATCCCCTGCATGAAGTCGCCCATCCGGTAGGGGCTGTAGACCCAGCCCACGAGCGCGGCGCGACGCTCAGCCACGGTTTTCCGCGGCGCCTTCTCACGGTAGACAGGCACGAACATCAGGACGCCGGACTGGAGGTCCGGGCCGGACTCCTGCACGAGGATGACCTTGCCGGAGAGCGTGGTCTCGTCCTGGTCCCGCGCCCGCTCCATGGCCGCCCGGCGCACGGGTTCCGTCAACATGTCGTAGCCGAAGGCGCGCAGGTTCCGGCCGGCGAACGGCTCAAGATAAACAATCGAGGTATAGTATTCCCGCTCGCCCTCCGGCCAGATGCGATAGCCAGGAAAACCCTCGGCGCAGACCGCCTGGATGTGTTGCTGCAACCCGGCGCGAGGCACCACTTGGGCGAAACCGAGTCCCAAGACCCCGGGATGAACCTGCTGGAAATTCAACCGCTCGACAAAGACGCGCCACTCCGACCGGGTGACCTCATCACTTGCGGCATAGAACGCGGCCCCACTTTGCAGGATCTGTTCATGAACCTCCAGATGGTGCTTAATCCGCGCCTCAAGATCATGACAGACGGACCCAAACTCCTGGATGTTCAGTTTCTCCCCCTCGCGTTTCTCATGCAAGGAGAGCACCATGCTGGCGCCCAATCCGACCAGCAGGACCAGCAGGGGCCAGACATAGTGACGGGAGTGGCGCAGCGATGTCATGCCGCAGATCGGGGGCGCTTTATGCGTCGGTGCGGTGCACAGGATCCGGCCGCGCCCCGGGATATCGGCCGGAGGACAGTCTGGAGCGGTGAACGGGAGGGGGACATGATCAAGTCCGTGGGCGAACCACACCGGACTAATCAATATATCGCAGGATGGAGATCACCTCTCCGCGTATCTTGCCGAGAATCGTGCATCCCCTCTCAGGAACGCGCCCAAATCGTAAAAAACGAGCGCCGACCGGCGTTTTTACCGATCGACGCATCTTGGGAGGTAAATGCAAGGGGGTCGCTTGACGACGCCCGGTGAATTGCCCGTTGCCCTGCTCGAGCACGGGCGTCGTCGGGCGACGTCCCTGCAGTTACCACACTTTCCGGCACTCAGGTATCCTTGAAGAAATCGCTGGAGGCGGCGACCGCCACCGTGCGTTCCGGGGCCTCGAGCCGGGACTTCGTGTGGCCGTTATGACCGTTGCTGCCGTTGGCGTGCTTGACCACCGCCGGCGCCGCTTTCGGCGAGGATATCCGCTTCGCGGCCGGGTGCACCGGCGAATGGATCGGCCGGGCGGCCGGCGTGGCCGACGAGCCGTCGACCATGCGCTGGAGTTCGCCCGCCGCCTCTTTCAGCAATTCGGCCTGGGCACTCAGTTCCTCGGAGGCGCTGGCGCTTTCCTCGGCCCCGGCGGCGTTGGACTGCGTGACCTTGTCCATCTCACCGACGGCGCGGTTGATCTCGTCGATGCCCTGGCTCTGCTCCTTGGAGGCGTTGGCGACCTCCGCCGCCAGCTCGTCGACCTGGCGCGCCTTGGTGACGATCTCGTTGAGGGAGAGGGCCACCTTGGCGCTGATCTCCACACCCTGCATCGTGTTGGCGATGGCGCCGTCGATCTTGGCCGAGGTTTCCTTCGACGCCTGGGCGCTGCGCTGGGCCAGGGCCCGCACCTCGTCGGCGACGACGGCGAAACCCATGCCGGCCTCGCCGGCCCGCGCTGCCTCGACGGCGGCGTTGAGCGCGAGGATGTTGGTCTGGAAGGCGATCTCGTCGATCGTCTTGATGATCTTGGCGATTTCACCGCTGGAAACCTTGATGGCATCCATGGCGCTGGTCATCCGCTGCATGTCGACCACGCCGGTGTCGGCCGCCGTGCGGGCCTGCTTGGCGAGGTCGTTCATCTTTTGGGAATTGTCCGTGTTGCGCCGGGTCATGCTGGCGAGCTCTTCCAGGGAGGAACTGGTTTCCTCCAGGGAGGCCGCCTGCTCGCTGGCGCCTTCGGCGAGAGACTGGCTGCTGCTCGAGACCTGGCCGGCGGCCGAAGATGTCTGCTCGGCGCCGCTCACGAGGCTCGACGCCACCGCCTGGATGGGCTTGGTGATCGAGCGGGTCATGTAGACGGCGATGCCGATGCCGGCAACCGCCGCGAAGAGCAGCCCGCCCAGGAGGAGTCTGGTCGTGTCCGACAGTTCCTCGGCGGAGAGGCTCGCGCCCTCGCTGGTCTGCTTCAGGCCGAGTTCCGCCGTGCCGCGGGCTTCGGCCAGGACCTGCATCCCGACCGCGGTGCGATTCTTGGCCAGTTCATCGCGAGCCAGCCAGTTCTGCAGCAGGCCGTTCATGGCCACCTGGTAGCCGTCGGCGGCCTTCTGGCACTCAGCGATCTGCTGGAGATTGACCGCCTGCCGGGTGACCGGGCGCAGTTCGCCCAGCCGGGCCTTGATCACATCGAAATGTTTCTGGGCGTCCCGGATGATCTTGGGATCGCGTTCCGCCTGGGACCGCCAGGCCGCGATGCGCACCGCGTTCCCCGCGTCGATCACATCGCTCACCACCGTGAATTTCCGGCTGCGCTCCAGCAGCTTGTCCGCCGCCGCGCCCGCTGTGATTTCCTCGGTTTGGGCCTTGGTCTGGGTGGCAAGGAAGGCCGCGCAGACCTGCATGAAGGCCTGGGCGTTCACATCCATCTGCTCGCGATTGGCGTGGATGGCCTTGTCGAGTGTGATGGAGTCCCTGACGCACTGCTCGTATTTCAGCACCTCGGCCTCGGCCCGGTCGGCGGCGCTCTTGAGCTCACCGAGACCCGCGAATTTTCCGGCGAGATCCTTGGCCTCCTTCAGGTGAAACTTGACCGCCTCGAGGTTTTTCTGGCCGCCCGTGAGAAAGGCTTCCTCCCCGGTGAAGCCGTAGCCGCGAATGTCATACATGGTGAGGAGCGAGGACCGCTCGATGTTGTTGGCGACCGCGACTTCTGGGACATTTTGCAGCGCGAGGACCCGGGCGCTGCTGGTCGATTCGGTCATATGCAAGGCGGCGAAGCCGCCGAGCACGAGGGCGATGACGATCAGGGCGCCAAAGCCGAGGGCGATTCTGTAGCTGAGCTTGAGTTTGTTCATGGCGGAAGCGGGGTTT
>JAQSDJ010000260.1:2169-10488 GCA_029945855.1 Lacunisphaera sp. | reverse complement strand
ACGACCGTCGTCGGCAACAATGTCACCCTCAGCGTCACCGCCACCGCCGGCGGCAGCCCCCTCACCTACCAGTGGTATTTCAGCGACGTCGCCATCAGCGGCGCCACCAGCGCCACCCTCAGCCTGAACAACGTCACCCTGGCGAACGCCGGCGTCTACACCGTGTCCGTGATGAGTGAAGCCGGCCTGGTCACCAGCAATCCCGCGACGCTGACCGTGACCGCGCCGATCGTCGTGCCCCCCACCCCGCCGCCGTCCAGCGGAGGAGGAGGCGGAGGCGGCGGTGCCCCAAGCGCGTGGTTCATTGCGGCGCTGAGCCTGCTGGCCGCGGCGCGGTGGCTCCGAGTGGCACCGGCTTCCCGGTTCGACGGGCTCACGGCCCTGAGCAAGTCGAAGGGCAGCCGGTGAAATGGACTGTAGGGGCGTCGCTTGACGACGCCCGGGGCCGCGGGCGCCGTCAAGGCAGCGCCTCTACCCGATCCGACGTTCCCGCTGGCTTGCACCCGCTCCTTGCCTTAGACGATCTGGCGCATGACCGTTTTGCGTTCCCTGCGCTCGTTGCTTCCCGGCCGGCCCCCCTGGGCCTTCCTCGCCGTCAGCTTGGCCGTGCTCGTCATCCAGCTGAATCCCGCGTGGCGCGACGCCCTGCTTTATGATCGCGGGGCGCTCGCCCAAGGCGAATGGTGGCGCATCTGGACCGGCCACCTCGTGCACTTCGGCTGGCCGCACTTCGTCGCCGACGCCGGCCTGCTCTTCATCCTCGGGTGGCTGCTGGAGGCGCGGCACCGGCGTTTCAGTTATACCGCCCTCATCGTGATGCCGGCCTTCATTTCCGCGGTGATCTGGTGGGGCGAGCCCGCGATGCTCCGTTACGGCGGCCTGAGCGCCGTGAACCTCGGCCTTCTGCTCTACCTCGCGCTGCAGGGCTGGCAGCGCAACTGGACCGACTGGTTCTGGCCGGCGGTGCTCGCGATCTACGTGGGCGAGGTGATCTTCGAGATCGTCCAGGGCGGGCGCGGCGGCGGCATGATCCGCTTCGACGACCCCGGCATTCACGTCGCCACCAGCGCGCACCTCGCCAGCGCAGCGTATGCGTTCCTCGCTTTCGCCGGCACCGCCTTGGGCGCCAGGCGCGCGACGCCAAGGGCGAATCACTGAACGATGGCAGGGAGCGGATGGCTTGACCCGCTCCACCGGAAGAATGCAATGCGCGCATGACATTCCGCCCCACGCCCCGTCTTCTGGTCTTGTTCTGTATTCTCCTCGGCGGCTGCCTCGCGCAACAACCCCCGGCAGGCGGTCTCCCCGGTGGCCGCCGCGTGCTCAAGCTCGAATTAGACGGTCAATGGATCGGCCGGGGCGTCTCGTTCAGCCCCTACCGCGACGGCCAGGAACCGGGCCAGGCCTTGCCGTCGGACGACCAACTGTTGGCGGACCTGCGTCTGGTTGCCCCCTTTTGGCAGTTGCTCCGCATGTATGATTCCGGACCGCTGACCGAGCGCACCCTCGCGCTGATCCGTCGCGAGCGGCTGCCGGTGCGGTTGCTCCTCGGCGCCTGGATCAACCCGGAGCGGGACGAAGCCTTCAAGGCCGGCAATCGGGCGGAGGCGGAAAACGCCATCCGGCTGGCCAACGCCTATCCCGACCTCGTGCTGGCCGTGATCGTGGGCAACGAGACCTGCGTGGAGTGGTCGGGTCATCGCTCCGGACCGCACGTGCTCATCCCTTGGATCCGTCAGGTGCGCCACGCCGTCCGCCAGCCGGTTTCGACCGCCGACGATCTCCGCTTCTGGAACAAACCCGAATCAGCAGCCGTGGCGGCCGAGATCGATTTCCTCACGCTGCACGGTTACGCGCTGTGGAACAGCCAGCCGGTGGAGCAAGCGATGGCCTGGACCCAGGACATCCACGATACGATCGCCCGGCTGCACCCCGGCATTCCAATTGTCTACGGCGAAACCGGCTGGGCGACCAGACATGATCCGACCATCCGCGGCCCGGGCGGCGAAGGCGTCGTGATGACCGGCGAAGTGTCCGTGCCGGCCCAGGAAAATTATCTCCGGCAGCATTACGACTGGGTGACGCGGACCCGCATCCCGACGATCCTCTTCGAGGCCTTTGACGAGAACTGGAAGGGCGGCGGCGCCGGGGCCGGCCCGAACGTGGCCGAGAAGCACTGGGGGGTGTTCACCGCCGACCGGAAGCCGAAGACCTCGTTCCAAGCGATCATCCGCGACTACTACCACAAGCCCTGAGCCGGATCTGGTCCGGGTTCAGGACCGCGGCACGTAGCCGCTGCCGAGATTGACCTCGATCCGTGCGATGGAGCCGTCCCGTGCAAACACCGCGGCGCTCGTCGCCGTATCGAGCCCGAGGCCGGACGTTTCGCTCACGCCGCCCACTGTCGTAACGATGCGGATGCCGGCTTCGCCGTCGCCGCATCGATAGATGACCGGCGTGCCGCAGAACGTGAACCCGAGCGACCGCGCAGGCAACTCGAGCACGGCCTCGCTGCCATCGGGCCGCGGGCAGCGGAAACTGCCTGGACCGGCCGTGAATTCGCGGGCCCGGAGCAGGAAGGGCTGGAAGGCCAGCCGGCCGGCCGCCACGCGCACCCCGAGTTCGCCAAAGCGCGTGAGGATCTCCTCCTTCACCTGCCCCGTCATGCCCGGCTGCTGGGCACCGCTGTGGCCAGGCGTGTGCGAATAAGGATCGGGGGGACAGGCGCCGTATTCCGCGGGAGTCTTGTTGAAACCCAGTCCCGCGCGCACGTCGTAGTAGAGTTCGATCAAGCGCGCCGTCTCCGGCGCCCCGGCCGCCTGGGCGGCGAACACGTTTTCCTGCACGGCGAGCAGCAATTTGGCGACCATGTGCCAGTAGATGCACCCGAGTCCCTCAAAGCCGAACATCGAGCCGCTGCGTCCGGTGAAGGCGCGGTGCCGGAAGACCTGCTCATAAATCTCCCGCACGACTCCGGCCTGGCTCGCGACCGCTCCCGCCCAGGCGGGTTCGGCGGCCAGCCGGGCGAGCCGCTCGTCCAGCGCCTCGCCGTTCACCAGGTCGGGATGGAAACGATGCTGCCCCGCGGCGTCCCGCAGCACGAGCCGGTCATCCCCCGCCACGAGCATCGCGGCGAACAGAGGGCAGCCGGCCCACGAGCCGGATGGAATGATGTTGCGGTCGAGAAATCCGGGCAGCGCGCGATCAGGATAGAGAATGTAGCTTTGCTGGTCAGCGCGGTAGAGCGGGCTCCGGCGCAAGGCCTCCAGCAGCGTCACCACCTCCGACCTGGTCAGCAGGCCGGAGCTCAGCACCGCCACCTGCCCCTCCAGCATCAATGGCAGACGGTGCAGGCCGAGACCAGGAGGATTCTCGGTGAACTCCAACTGGTTGTAGGCATGGCAGAGCCCGTCGGTCCGGAGGTTGGCGCGGATGCTGTGGTCGGCGAACGCCAGCGCGCGATCAAGGAGTTCGGCCAAGGCCATGGGAGCGACATCCACGGCCGGACCGCTGCCCCCGGCATAGAGCTGCGTCCGATAGTCCCCGCCCGCAGCCGCGAGCGCGTCGACCAAGGCCCGGCGCGTGACGGGACTGAAGTCCGTCTGCTCCAAGGCCGGGGCATGGGCAGCCAGCGCCGCCGTCACCGCCCGGGCAAGATCCGCAACCGCGGTGGAGACCGGCACGGGCGCGGTCCCGAGCGCAGGCAGGAAAACCGACCGAACATGCGCAAGGAACCGCCGCAGATGGCAGAGCGTGACCACCGAGACGCCGTAACCGACGAGTGCGTTGTTGGCGTCGTTCCACTCGGGCCGCTGCGTGTTCATCCAGATGCCGCCGCCGGGAATGAAATGGGTCAGCCGCACCAGCACCAGCACGAGCAGCTTCTCGGTGAGATTGACGTGCCGCACCCCGCCGCCGGGCTCCGCAACCAGACGGGCGTCGGCCCCGATATCCGGGAGCCGATGCTGGATCGCCCGATGCAACGCCAGGTCAAAGGTGATGGTGGCGCGCGGGTCGCGGCGCATCGCATCGTAACCGGCCAGGCGATAAGGCACGTTGGCGTAACTGTAGCGGGCCGTCCGCAATGCCGCGGGCAAACCGGCAGGCTGGTAGCGGGCCGACCACTCCAGCAGCTTCAGCAGGTAGGCGACCTGATGGTCGCCCCAGTAGCCGATCGACGACCATGGATCCTCCGGGTCCGGTGTCTCCCACTCGATCCCGGCCTGCGAAATACGGTAGGGGTTGAACCCGTCGGCCGTGGACGCGTTGAGGAATTTGGCGATGACGGCATCGAGAAATTCCGGATGGGACAGGCAGAGCGCCTCCCAGTTCTGAAAGATGTCGCGCCAGTTGCCTTCATAGGCGAGCAGCCGCCGACCCGACTCGTCCTGCAGCCGGATGCTGAATTTGTTCCAGGGCCGGCTGGGATCCCCGTGCCGCCGGCTGAACATCAGCGGCAGGTATTCGTCGGCGAGGCGCGCGAGGTCGGCATCTCCCGCCGCCCTCACCCGCTCCAGCAGCTCGGCGCGAGTGGGTGCTTCCGGCAGGGCTTGGAGAAAACCTGCGTGCCGGACGGCCGCCGCACGATTATGCACCGCGACAAACCCGGCGAAATCGGAACGCCCCACCCGGTGGCCGTCGGCAAAGATGCCGCCGCGCAACACATTGAACAGCACGTTGGCAAAATGGTGGACGGCGACCGTCTCGTCTCCGCCACCCTGGCAGCCGTCGGCCGCACCGACGAGGCCGCGCAGGCGCGCGGTGGACGCCGCGAGCGCCGCGGCCAGCACGGGGGTCGGATCACCCCCGGCGAGCCGGCGCCGGCACGCGGCAACCTCCGCCTGCCCGCGCCCGGTGTCGGCCACCATGAACCAGTGTTCGGTCTGGCGCGGAGGGAGCTCGAGCGTCGTGCTCAGGAAATAGGCACAGCGCACGCCACGCCGTCTGGTCTCGGTCGAAGGTGCGCCACCGGCGAAAAAATTGCCCAGCTGGCCCTCGGAAAGCAGGATGTCCGCGCCGGGCAGTCCGCCCGACCAGACGGTGCTCGCCCGCAACGCCTCGATGACGACCGGACGGTCGACGATCGCGGAAGCGAGCGCATAGACGGCGAGGGACGAACCGCCCAGCAGCTCCGCCGTCTTGTAGGCGTCGACCAGATTGCTGCTCGTCGACTGCAGGCGGTGCGACGTGCCCGCCGGCAGCAGGTGGCGCAACCCGTCGAGGACGCGGACGCGCACCGGCCGGCCGGAAAGATTCTCCAACTCGCAATGGCGGACAAAACCGTGCTCCTCCGCGGTCGCCCACCCCTGACGGAAGACCAGGCCAAGCTCCGGATTGATCTCCTCGAACCAGAGACGATCGCCTTCGACGCTCTTATAAAGGTGGCGGATCACCGCCGACCGGCGGCCGGTGTGCGGCGCGAAAGGCTCCCACATCACCTCGCCGTCCGCGGCGCCGACCCCGAGCGCCGTCATCGGCCCGATCACGCCGGCGCTGTCGTGGATGCGATCCACGATCTGGTAGGGGAAAAGCGCCCCGTCGACATCTCCGCGGCCGGCGGTCAGGGCGCCGGTGCTGGAGACAAACATCCAAAGATCGGAGCAGCTGACGAGATTGATCAGAAACGGTGGCAGCTCCTGCACGCCGGCAATCCGGCAATAACGGCCGCCGAAGACGTCGCACAGACCGTCGGCCGGACTGCCCGCGGTCGTGACATTGACCGACGGGATCGTGACGGCGGGTTGGATGGGTAAGGACATGCGCGGGTGGGGCTGGGACGGCGGACACCGCCGGAACCAGTCGGGCAGCGGCGGTGCTGGTGACGAAGAATACCCGCCCGAGGGTGGTGACGACGGTCCAGTTACTGGCACCGTTCAGCAACCAGGGTTGCGCTTGCGACGCGAACCCACCCTCCGCAGGATCGCCACATGGGCACCCTACCCCCGACCATGCAGGATGTCGCGAACGCCGCCGGAGTCGCGCGTTCCACCGTTTCGATGGCGCTCCGCAACGACCGCAGCATCCCGCCGGCAACTCGCAGCCGGATCTTCGCCGCCGCGGAAAAAATCGGATACAAGACCAACCCGCTGGTTTCCGCGCTGATGACCTCGCTGCACGCGCGGCGCACGCGGCAACGCCACTCGGTGCTGGCCTACGTGACCACCGACCCCGAGTTCGCCCCGTGGCGCAGCTACCGCATGTTCATCGAAATGCAGGAGGGCGCGAACATGCGCGCCGCGGAGCTGGGCTACAAGCTGGAGGAGTTCGCGCTGCGCGCCCCCGGAATGACGCCGCGGCGTTACGTGCAGATGCTCCAGGCGCGCGGCATCCTCGGCATGCTGATCGCCCCGCTGCCGCTCGGCGAGCACACCATTGAGCTCGATTTCACCAATTTCGCCGTGGTGGGCATCGACATGAGCGTGGCGGCGCCGTCCATCGAGCGCGTGTCCAACGATCATTTCCAATCCGCGCTGCTCGCCATGCACGAATGCCAGGCGCTCGGCTACCGCCGCATCGGCTTCATCGTCAGCCGCCAGTTGAGCGAACGTCTGGGCCACCGCTGGATCGCCGCCGGTCATTTCGCGCAGCTGGCCATGCCGCCCGGCCAGCGCGTGCAACCGCTGCTGCCGGAGGGGACGGACGACATTCTCGCCGCGATCCCAGAGTGGTATGCGCGCGAGAAACCCGACGTCGTCATCATGAGCGAACTGAATCCCCACGGCCATTATCCGCTGCCCCCGCGCGTCGGCATGGTGAGCCTCTCCCTCGAGGAGCAGTCGCTCGGCCAGGTGGCCGGCATCTTTCAGGACAACCGGCGCCTCGGCGCAATCGCCATCGAGCACCTGGTCGCGCGGCTCGAGCGCTGCGAATTCAGCAGCGACGACCGCGGCCGCCTGCAGCTGCTCGCCGGCCGCTGGACTCCCGGCCCGACCGCGCCAGGCCGGGGCCGGCCGCGGCAGCAATTGCTCTGAACCGCGCGCGCACCGCACTGAACGGTGCCAGTAAGCATCGGTTTGCACCCGCAAAGCCGGCAGCGCAGGAAAAGGCCAGACCACCGGCGGCACCCCTCCCTTCCGCCACCCGGCCCCCAACCTTAGCACCCGATTCAGGAGTCAATATGAGCACCTATCCCCAGGATTTAAAAATCGCACTGTCCGCCGCGTTGCTGCTTTTTTCCAGCAATGCCGCCCTGGCCCAAGCCGCCCCGGAAAACCCCGCCGCCCCGGCCGAGGTCTCCGGTTCCCTCAACGAACCCAAGATCGACGATGTCCTCGTGCTCTCCCCCTTTCAGGTCAGCGCGGAACGGGACGACGGATTTGTCGCGGCCAGCTCCCACGCCGGCGGCCGGCTGTCCACGGAACTGAAAGACACGCCGGTGGCCTATTCGGTCATCACCCGCGACTTTCTCGACGTGCTCGGCCTCTTCGACACGGAGAAGGCGATGACCTGGTCCGTCGGCTCCTACATGCCGCTGCAGGACACGAGTTCCTACCGCTATAACGACGGCGAGGCCAATTCCAGCGTGATGTCGCGCGGCCTGCGCATCGCCGGCAGCCAGCAGCGGAATTTCTTCCAGCTCGGCATGAATTCCGACACCTACAGCCAGGAGCGCATCGATTTCGCCCGCGGCCCGAACGCCCTGCTCATCGGCACCAGCGGCCTCGGCGGCACCATCATCGGCCTGACGAAGCGCGCCAATCCCGACCGCGCCTTCAACAAGGTCTCCGTCGTGCTGGGTTCGTGGAACAAGTATCGCACCTCCCTCGACGTCAATCAGCCGGTCACCGACCGCATCGCCATCCGGGTCAACGCCCTCTGGCAGGACGCCAACACCTGGCGCGACCTCGAGTTCGACAACCGCCGCGGCCTGCATCTCGCCGGCACCTGGCAGCCCGCCCGACACACCCAGATCCGCGCCGAATACGAATATTACAAGCAGCGCATGCTCATGGGTCGTGAGACGATGAGCGACGGCGTGTCCGGCTGGGACGGCCAGACGGTTGTCGCCGCCCCGGTGGCGGCGATCACCAGCTCCGATGCCAAGGGCATCGCCCGCGTCGGCTCCAGCACTTCGCCCTATATGGTCTATGTGCCCGGCTCCGACGCCGGCACGGTCCTCAACTGGGCCAACACCTGGCGCACGCAAGGCGGCGGCGCCAACGCCTCCGTGCCGGTCGGCGGCGTCCTCGCCCTCTCCACGGCCAACCTCAACATCAACAACGGGCCGTTCCTCGGCAATGTCTACGATATGAACGCCCTCTACGGCCTGGCCGAGACGGGCTCGATGTTTCGCCGGCCGACGCGCGAGACCGTCATCCA
>JAQSDJ010000260.1:0-2159 GCA_029945855.1 Lacunisphaera sp. | reverse complement strand
CCCGACGCTCACCTACGGCTTCCACTCCTTCGCCGTGTTCGCCGAACACCAGCAGGGCGAGCACCTGTTCTTCGAGATCGCCGGCACGAGCGTCACCACGCAAAAGAAGGTCGAGGCCGTCGCCTCGCGCATGGGCACCGGCTACATCGACGTCAACCAGACGTTGCCCAACGGCCAGCCGAATCCGAGCTTCAAGCAGATCTACAGCGACTCGATCTTCGCCACCTACACCTACAACAACGAGATCACCGAGGGCCGCGCTGCCGTCGCGTTCGTCCTGGACAAAACGCGGTGGGGCGATTTCCGCGCCAACGTCATCGCCGGCGCCCGCCGGATCGACAACGAGGTGCTCGGCTACAACTTCGTCATGGATCGCGATCCCGACCTCCGCCGTCGGGCGCAGAATGATTTCTTCAACTACCGCTATTACTGGAACCAGCTCGACAGCTCGCTGGTGGTGCCGGACCAGGTCAAATACGTCGATCCGGTCGCGGGCACGACGACCACCTACAACGTCGCCAATATCCTCGACCTGCGCAGCCCGGGCAACTTCCGCAAATCCGACACGACCTTCACCTACGTGCAGACCGCCCTCAACGCCAAGCTCCTCAAGGGCCGCCTCAATCTCATCGCCGGCGCCCGTAAGGACACCCTCAAGCGCAACCTCTACACCATGAACGGCAGCGCCAACTCCGTCGCCGCGGATTATCCCACCAATTGGGACGGCCAGACCGCCTATTACCGCCCGCTGGCCCCGGCCGACTATTGGGACCTCACCTACCGCACCCGCGATGCCAGCGGCAACATCACCGGCACCGCGACCCTGCCGGCGCTCTCCCGCCCGCGCGACGGCACCGGCGCGCCGCTCCCCCAGTATGCCAACGACCGGTTCCGCGACGATTTCTCCTCGCCGAACGTCGACGTCAGCCTGACCACCTTCACCTATGGCGGCGTCGGCCACCTCCTCCCGTGGCTGAGCGCCTACGCCAATTATGCCGAGTCCTTCAATCCGCCCGGCGCCGGCATCACCATCAACGGCAGCGCCCTGCCCCCCGGCTACAGCGACGGCTACGATTTCGGTCTGCGCTTCATCCTCATGCACGGCCGGATCAACGCGAGCTTCGGCCGCTACAGCAGCACGCAGCTGAACAACAGCTTCGACAACACCGGCCAGACCCGCAAATACGCCAACCTCGCCACCGCCAATGTCGTCGGCAACCTTGACCCGAACGGCCTCAACAACCGCGGCCTCGCCGAAGTCCCTTCCCCGACCTTCGATTTCCGCGACCAGGAGGCCGAGGGCTACGAAATCGACATCGTCGCCAACGTCACGAAGAACTGGCGCCTCAGCGCCAATGCCGGCTTCCCGAAGACCCTCACGACCAATGATAACCAGCAACAGTGGGCCTACCTCAACGCCAACGAGGCGACCTTGAAGCAGATCGTCCTCGACGCCGGCGCGCTCCTCGACGCGAACGGCGTCGCGACCGTCGACACCTCCATCCCGGTCGGCAACCGCTCGCCCGACGTCACGGCCGCCGCCACGGCCTGGAACGACATCCAGAACTTCAAGAAGACAAGTGATCCGACGGTCCGCTCCTACAGCGACCAGCCCAAGTTCACCGCCAACCTCTACACGGACTACCGCTTCTCCAGCGGCCTGCTCAAGAACTTCCGCGTGGGCGGCGGCGTCCAATACATCGGGAAGAAGGCCATCGGCAACCGCGGCGGCGACACCATCGTCAATCCCGCCAATCCGCTGGCGGCGATCGACGACCCGGCCGTCGATGCCACCACCCGCGTCTACATGCCTGCCTACTACACGACGACCGCCACGTTCGGCTACGAGCACAAGTTCGCCAACAAGAACACGCTCAACCTCGCCCTCAACATCGGCAATCTGCTCGACGAGGACCGTCTGGTCTATATTAGTGCCGGCCTGCGCGCGCCCAACGGCGACATCTCCCAGCCCAACCGGGTGACGATGCCCACCAGCTACCTCTACCTGCAGCCGCGCTCCTACTCGCTGACGGCCACGCTCAGCTTCTGAGCCAGCCCCGTTATTGATTCCGCTTCACGGGCCGCCTCCGGGCGGCCCGTCCGTTACCCGCCTGGCCCCATGCCCGCCGACCGGCCCTTGGACCCCGCCCTGATGGCGC
>JAQSDJ010000259.1:2126-10562 GCA_029945855.1 Lacunisphaera sp. | reverse complement strand
CACGCGACGCCCCCACGATCAACGCCATCCGCTTCGGCCTCGCGGGCATCAAGGGCGTGGGCGAACAGGCCGCGCTGAAGATCCTCGCCGAGCGCGAGGCCCACGGCGCCTACAAGGATTTCGCCGACTTCATCCTCCGCGCCGACTCCCGCGCCATCAACAAGCGCGTTCTGGAAAACCTCACCGCCACCGGCGCCTTCGACTTCAGCGGCGCACCCCGCGAGGAGCTCTTCGCCCAGATCGACGACGTGCTCGCCGCCTTGGGCGAACTCCAGCGCAAGTATCCCGCGCTGCGCCGCGAGATCGCCGGCCCCGCCAAGGTCGAGGAACCCGCCGAATCCATGCTCTTCGACCTCGGCGAGGCGGCCGGCGGCATGCCCCTGCCCGACCCGGCGACGCTCGCGCGGGAATTCGCCGAGCTCCTCCGCCACACCCGCCGCGCGCCGGTGCTGGCCGCACCCGCCGCCGGCAACGGCCACCATGCTTCCTCCCACGGCATGTTCGATCTCGGCCAAGCGAAAACCGAGAATCCCAAAGCCAAGATCCCCGCCGCCGAGCGCCGGCTCACCGCCGCGAACCGCCTGCAGTTCGAGAAGGAATTGCTCGGCTTCTACATCTCCGGCCACCCGATGAACGCCTACCTCGGCCTCGCCGAGGCGCTCAACACCCATACCGAGGAGGCCGTGCTGCAGGAGGGCGACCGCATCGAGTTCCGCCTGTGCGGCATCGCCAGCGGCATCACCAAGAAGCTGTCGAAGAAGGACAACCGCCCCTGGGCCTTCTTCAACCTCGCCAGCAAGCGCGCCACCCTCTCGGTGAACATGTATGCCGAGGCCTACGAGACCTACGGCAAGAACCTCGCCGAGAACCAGCCGGTCGTCATCCTCGGTAATGTCATGCGCGGCGACGACGGCGCGCGCCTCAACGTGAAGGAGTGCTACCCGCTCGACGCCCATCTGCCCGGCACGATCCGCAAGGTCACCTGGCTGCTCGATCCGGCGCATCCCGAGCTGCCCGATTTCCTTAGAAAGCTCCGCACGACGATCAACGGTTCCGGCGGCGAGACCCGCGTCGAGCTGGCCTTTCTCTTCGAAAACCGCGTCGCCCCGATCGCCGAGACCGCTTCCAGCCTCAACTGGCGCGTGGCCCCCGCCGCTTTCCAGGAACTTCGCTCCCACCCCGCCGTCGCCGGAACCTCCGTCGAGGCCCGCCGGCCGGAGTTGAAGGAAGTGAAGCGCTGGGGCCGCCGCGGCTGATGTAGGGCGGGTCTCCGAACCCGCCTGCCGTCGGACGCTTGGAATTTCCCCCCGGCATTTCCTCCGTCACCTCTGTTGGCCATTCGCGTGATGGTGACAGACGGGCCGGGCCGGCGACCTCCGATCAAGAAAAAGGCGGCAGCTTGAAGCCGACGCCTTGAAAGAAAATATCCAACAAAATCAGCCGCCAGCCCGTCGGCGACGCAGCACCACAAATCCGAGGGCCGCCAGCCCGGCCAAACCCGCATAGGTCGAGGGTTCGGGCACGGCGGAGGCCGCGCCTATCGACAATTCGGTCAAGGTGAAGTTGAGAGGGCTCCCGTCGAGCACGAACAGGGCGAGCCCGTCGTTGCTATCGAATCCGGACGTGTATGTTCCAAAATAGGAAGCGAAATAACCTGTGGTCGAGTCAAAGGGCTCAGAGTATGTGCCTGCATAGTTGAACGAGGGGAGCCCAGTGACATATTCGACGGACACTGAGACTCTATACAGATCCTCATTATTCAGGGTTTTGAGGCCCATGGCATTGGGCGGCGGTCCTTCTTCGCCCCCGCCGTTGTCGCCGGCGCTAAACCCCAGATTAGAGAAGGGGAATTCTGGGTTACCGCTTTGATAGACCGTCACGTATGCACTGGGATTAACCGTCCTCGCGAAAGTGCCGTTCACACCGTCGCCACCAATCGAACTCCACAATGCTTGATCTGCTGCTGAAAATTCCGTCCAATAACTGGAAGTGGAATCGAAGGAGGAGGAGGCGGGGGAGTTGTCCCCATAGCTCGAACCGGTGGTGAAGGTGAAGGTGTATTCCTGACCCATCAAGTAGCCAGAGCCATTGGCGTCTGCCGTGGCCTTGACGGTGAAGACAATCTGCGCAGACGCAGACATTGCTGCGAACAAGCCAATTGCAATAGCGAGCAATCGGTTCGAAACCAACCAATTAGATTTAGAGAGCATTAGGCTAATGTTCACGTCCTATTAGCAGGTCAACTGATTTTTTCCGATCACCAATCGGGGCAGACCAGGTTCAGCAGTGTAGCGACGATGGACTGGGCAACACCCGAGGACTCCATATTAAGGGGTGGATCCGCAAGCGGGAATCCCGCCGCTGGTCGAAGCGTGACTGACCACGGATTGCCAAGGCATTGGTTTTATCCGGGATTGATCCGTGAAATCCGTGGTTAATAATTCTTACTCCTTTGGTTGCGGCGGTCACCCGCTGTCTATTCCGTGGTTTCCCGATGTCTGATTCCTCCATCCTCAACAACGCCGCCCGCATCCTGAAGCTGGTGCAGGCCGGCACGCCGGCCGACCAGGCGCTGCGCGAGAACCTCACGCAGGACCGCCATTTCACGGCCCCCGCCGAGCGCCGCGGCATCAGCCGGGCCGTGTTCGCCTACTACCGCTGGTGGCGCTGGCTCGGGGAGAAGGACTCGCTGCAAAAGCAGCTGACCGCCGCCCTGGAGCTGCAAAAACGCTTTGAGGCCAATCCGGCCGCCTTCAAGGCCGAAGGTCTCGCCGCCCGCGCCCTGCCCGACTGGCTGAAGACCGAGATGGACGAGATTCCCGCCGGCTGGCTGCATCAGCTCCAGCGCGAACCGGTTCTCTGGATCCGCGCCAAGGCCGGCACCGGCATCGGGCTGGCCCGGAAGCTCAGCCATTTCACCCCGGCGCCGCAATCGGCCGACGCCCTGCGCTACTCCGGCCTCACCGACCTCTACCGCACGAAGGAATTCCAGGCCGGCGAATTCGAGATCCAGGATCTCGCCTCGCAACTCGTCGGCCTCGCCTGCGCGCCCCAGCCGGGTGAGACGTGGTGGGACGCCTGCGCCGGCGAGGGCGGCAAGACGATGCACCTGTCCGATCTGATGAAGAACAAGGGCCTCATCTGGGCCAGCGACCGTTCGTTGCGCCGGCTGACGAAACTCAAGCAGCGCGCCGCCCGCGCGCAGGTCTTCAATTTCCGCGCCGCCCCGTGGGAAGGTGACGCCAAGCTGCCGACCAAGACGAAGTTCGACGGCATCTTGATCGACGCCCCCTGCTCCGGCGTCGGCACCTGGCAGCGCAACCCGCACGCCCGCTGGACGACGCTGCCCAAGGACGTCCACGAACTTGCCGCCGTGCAGGCAAAGTTGCTCGCTCATGTGGCCGGCTCGCTCAAGCCCGGCGGCCGGCTGGTCTACTCGGTCTGCACGCTCACCCGCACCGAGACGACCGCGGTCGCCGCCGCCTTCACCGCCGCGCACCCGGAACTGGAGCCTGTCTCCGCCAAAACCCTCTGGCCGCACGAGCTGAACGCCAACGGCATGTTCATCGCGATATGGAGGAAGCGGTAGGGCGAATCCTCCGGATGAGCCGCCCTCCCGGCTCGGCGGGACGACTCGCCCTACCCAATGCCATGCCCGACGAACCCGCCAAGGTCACCGGCGAGACCGTCCGGAATGACTTCAACGCCATCAGCACGGTGCTGCACTACACGCGGGCCGCGCATTTCATCGGGCTGTGGAAATCGGAACGGGAGCTGATCACGCGCTACCTGCCCGACAAGTCGGCCCGGCTGCTGGAAGCTGGTTGCGGTGCCGGCCGCGTGTCCGTCGGACTCTGGCACCAAGGCTATCGGAATCTCACCGGCTTCGACTTCGCCGCCGAGCTCGTCGAGCAGGCGCAGAATCTCGCCGCGGAACAGGGACTCAAGGACCTCACCTTCTTCCAGGCCGACGCGACCCACCTGGTAGGGGCGCTTGCCCTCAAGCGCCCGGCGTGGGGCGGTGTGGGATGATGCCTTCGACGGCGTGCTCTTCATGTTCAACGGCCTGATGCAGATCCCGGGGCGCGAGCACCGGCGCACGGCGATGCGCGAACTGCACCGCGTGTGCCGGCCGGGCGGACATTTCATTTTTACCACCCACGACCGCGAAGACCCGAAGGACATCAAGGAATGGGCCAAGGAGGCCGAGCGCTGGGCGCGCGGCGAGCAGAACCCGCGCCTGCTGGAGTTCGGCGACCGCTACTTCACCGACGACAACGGCAACACCTTCATGCACCTGCCGGACCGGAAGGAGGTCTTCGAGGACCTGGCGGCAACCGGCTGGCTCCACGTCCACGACCGGACGCGCAACGAACTCGCCAGCGAGACCCCGGCGGTCCGGAATTTCTCCGACAACTGCCGGTTCTGGGTGGCGAAGAAGCTGTAGGGCGGGATCGCTGATCCCGCCGTTGTTCGATCACGCATTCGTGGCGGGATCAGCGATCCCGCCCTACAGAAAATCAACGCGTCCTATCGCGCCAGCTTCGCCTCGAGCCCGGCCTTCACCGCGGGCCAATCCTCGGCGGTGATACTGAACATGGCGGTGTTGCGCACAAAGCCGTCGTGGCGCGCCTGGTATTTGCGCAGAATGCCCTCGAATTTCGCGCCGATCCGGGCGATGGCGGCACGAGACCGTTCATTGCGCTCGTCGGTTTTCAACTGCACGCGCCAGGCGCCGAGCGTCTCAAAGGCGTATCGTAACTGCAGTAACTTCGCCTCGGTGTTGATGGGCGTGCGCTGGGCCTCGGTGGCCAGCCAGGTGTTCCCGATCTCCAAACCGCGGTTCGCACGGCGGATGTCCAAAAAACGCGTCGAGCCGACCACGCGGTCGTCGGCCATCCGCACCGTGGCCCAGGCCACCTCGGTGCCGGCCGCCTGGGCCTGCAGACCGTCTTCCACCCATTTGCTCATCTCCGTCTCGTCGCCGAGCGGCGGGGTGAGAAACCACTGGAAGATCCCCGGATCCTGCGCGGCCGCCAGCAGCGCCGGCCGGTGGCGCCGCTCCAGCGGTTCGAGCCGCACGTGGCGGCCGGACAGCAGCACCGGCTGGGGTTCGAAGGCGGGGATCACACCCGCAGCATGGAAAACCCGCCGCTCCCGCCAAGCGGAATGACGCCCCCGGCCGGACACCTCCCCGCATTTGTCCGGGACGGCTGTGCGGGAACGCCCGATCGCGGCAAAACAAGCGATTCAACCGGCCAACCGGCCCGCCCCTAATTTTTCCGCAGTCGCGCTTGCCGACGGCCATGCCGGATGCCAAGTTGGGTCCATGTCCACGTTGCTCACCGACCGCGCCCTCCTGTGGCTCGGCGCTCTGCTTTACCTCGCCGGCTTCCTGACCGGTCTGGTGGAATTGCTGCGCCGCCAGCCGCGCGCGGGGTTGCGCACGATCCTGAACACCCTGCTGATCGGCGGCTGGGGCTTCCAGATGGCCGGCCTTTATGTCCGGGGCATGGCGGTGGGCGGCTGTCCGCTGGGCAACACGTTTGAGATCGTCCAGTTTGTCGCCTGGTCGGCCATGCTGGTGTATTTCTTCGTCGGCACCACGCTCCATGTCACGCTGCTCGGCCTGTTCACGGCCGGCTATGCCGCGACCCTCGCGCTGGTGTCGCTGCTGGTGCCGCAGTGGGACCTCACCCGCGGGCTCAAGCTATTCGGCAACAACCCCTGGATCGAGCTGCACGCCGCGCTCGCGGTGTTCAGCTACGGTGTGTTCGGCCTGCTGGCGATGACCTCGCTCATGCACCTGCTGCAAAGCTGGAGCCTGAAGCACAAGCGGCTCAACGGCCTCTTCTGGTTCCTGCCCTCCGTCGTCCAGCTCGACCAGATCAACTACCGCACCCTCGTCCTCGGCGTGGCCCTGCTCAGCATCTCGCTCGGTGTCGGCGCCAGCTGGTGGGTGCGCGACACGGCCTCGGTCGACGTGCCGAAGCTCGCGGTGACGATCGGCGTGTGGGGCGCCTACCTCCTCGTGGGCCTGCTGCGCTGGCGGGCCCGGCTGGTCGCGGTGCGCTTCGCCTGGGTCTGCCTGGTCCTGTTCCTCATCGCCCTGCTGTCGCTCGGCCCGGTGAATTCCAGCCGGCACCACCAGATCCCCCTCCTCCACCAACGCTGAAGATGGAGTCCTCCACGCCCGTCCTCTTCCTCCTCGGCGCCAGCCACCGCACGGCGTCGCTGGTCGTCCGCGAAAAGCTGTCGCTGGACGCGACCCGCGCCGCCGCCCTGGCCGCGAAGCTGCGGGCCATGCCCGGCGTGAAGGAGTTCACCCTCCTCAACACCTGCAACCGGGTCGAGCTCTATGGCGTGGCCCACACGCCGGACACGCTCGCCGCCCTGCACGCCGCGCTCTGCGAGACCACCGGCTGCACGCCTGAGGAGCTCAACGGCGCCGGCTTCACGCGGCACAACCACGAGGCCATCGCCCATCTGTTCTCCGTCGCCTCCGGCCTCGACTCGCAGATCGTGGGCGAGACCGAGATCCTCGGCCAGGTGAAGCAGGCCTACGACGCCGCGCTCGCGGCGCACTGGACCGGCCCGGTGCTCAACCGCGTTTTCCAGAAAACCTTCCAGGCGGCGAAGCACATCCGCACCCACACCGGCATCGGCGCCGGCCAGATCAGCATCGCCACCGTGGCGGTGGACCTCGCCGGGCGCATCTTCGGCGAGCTCACGACCACGCAGGTCCTCGTGGTGGGGTCCGGTGACATCGGCCTGAAGACCGCGCAGGCCTTCCAGAGCCGCGGCGCCACCTCGATCACCGTGGCGAGCCGCACCCTCTCCAACGCCGAGGCCGCCGCCGCGCAGACCGGCGGCTGGGCCGCGAGCCTGGCCGAGCTGCCCGAACTGCTCGCCGCCGCCGACATCGTGGCCAGCTCGACCTCCGCGCCCGACTTCGTGCTGACGAAGGAGCTGGTCGCCGCCGCCATGAAGCGCCGCGCCGCGCGGCCGCTGTTTTTGGTCGACCTGGCGCTGCCCCGCGACGTCGATCCCGCTGCCGCGGAGCTGGCCAACGTGTTTGTCTACAACCTCGACGACCTCGCCAAGATCGCCGAGGCGAACCTCGCCCAGCGCGAGGCAGAGGTGGCCCGCTGCCGCGCCATCCTCGCGGAACGGACCGCGGCCCTCTGGCCGCAGGTGGCGCAGTCGTTGAACCGGCCGGGATAATTGATTGATGGAGTGCCCCCACCCCGCGGTATTCACCAGCTGGAGGCGGGGTGCCCTCACCCCGCAAGACGAACATCCAAGTCATGCAAGGTGCCCTGATACGGCCAATCGGCCGGCTGGAGGCAGAGCCCTTTCCGCACCGGGTTTTGCCGCACATATTCCCACTTTTGCCGATAGGCGGAAGCCGATCGCACAAAGTGATCGAAATAATCCCCCTGCCAAACCGGCGGGACTACCTGACCTGCCGTCGCGATGCGGCGGGAAGAAACCGACTTCCATGTCTTCATCCAGGTTGCGAGCGGCTTGGCTTCCCGCGCGGGCACGGCGAACAGATGCAGGTGATCCGGCATGAGCAAATAGTGCCCCACGAACCAGCCGTCGAGCGCTGCCGACCTAGTCCACAATTCGGCGAGAATATCCCTCGCTAAATTGGCCGCCAACAGCGGCTGGCGGTTGGCGGTGCAGGTCGTGATGAAGACCAGTGGCTGTTTGGCAAACGGCGGCAAGTGCGGCAGGTGCATGAGGCCTTGCGGGGTGAGGGCACCCCGCCTCCAAACAATTCCGGTTCCGTCTCACCCGTGCATCCGCAGGCGCGCGCGGGCCAGGGCGGCGGTCAGTTCCGGCAGCTTGATGGGCTTGCCCAGGTAGTCATCCATGCCCGCCGCCAGACACGCCTCGCGATCGCCCGGCATGGTGTTCGCCGTCAGGGCGATCAGCCAGGGACGCGTGGCCTCGTCCGGATAATGGCGGCGGATCGAGCGGGCGGCCTCCAGGCCGCCCAGCACGGGCATGTGCACGTCGAGCAGCACGACGTCATAGGCCTGGCGCTCGAGCGCGGCGAGCACCTCGGCGCCATTGGCGGCCACGTCGGCGCGGCAGCCGAGGCTGGCGAGCTGATGGAGGCTGACCTTCTGGTTGACCGGATTGTCCTCGGCGAGCAGCAGGCGGCCGGGATGGGGCGGATCCAGCGGCGGGGTGGAGACCCGGCCCGGCTCCGGCCCCGCGAGACCGCCCCCGGTGCGCCAGAAGATCTCCACCAGGGCGTTGAACAGCTGCGAAGGCTTCACCGGCTTGGTGATGACGGCGTTGAACTGGCCGGCGGTGTTTTCGCGCCGGCCGAGGCCGGAGAGCAGCACCATCGGCAGGCTGCTGCGCCCGGGCAGCTCCCGGATCTGTTGCGCCAGGGCCAGGCCGGTGGTCCCGGGCAGCTGG
>JAQSDJ010000259.1:0-2116 GCA_029945855.1 Lacunisphaera sp. | reverse complement strand
TCGACCGTTCCTGCTTCCCGCAGCCGGTTCAGGGCGAGTTCGGCCGAGTTGGCCGGCAGCGTCTCCATGCCCCAGTTGCGGGCCATGTCCGACAGGATGCGCAGGCTAGTGGCGTTGTCCTCGACGATCAGCACGCGCCGGCCGTGCAGGCTCTGCCGCGCCGCGGGCGGCGTGCCGGGCAGGCCGCTGGGGACCTCCTGCAGCCGGATGGTGAAGCTGAAGGTCGAGCCGTGTCCCGCCTCGCTCTCCACGCTGATGCGCCCGCCCATCAATTCCACGAGGCGGCGGCAGATGGCCAGGCCGAGGCCGGTGCCGCCAAACCGGCGCGTCGTGGAGGCATCCACCTGGCTGAACGGCTTGAACAGCCGCCCCATGTGCTCCGCCGGGATGCCGATGCCGGTGTCGCGCACCGCGAAATGCAGGTCCACGCCGGAGGGATGCCAGGCCAGCGCCCGCACCGCCACGCTGACCTCGCCCTGGTCGGTGAACTTCACGGCGTTGCCGACGAGATTGACCAGCACCTGCCGCAGCCGGGTCGCGTCGCCGCGCACGATGTCGGGCGTGCCCTCGGCGATCTCGTGGAGCAGGTCGATCTTCTTGTCCGCCGCGCTCGCGGCCAGCAGATCCAGCGCGCCCTCCAGGCAGTCGCGCAGCGCGAACTCGGTGTGGTCCAGCTCGAGGCGGCCGGACTCGATCTTGGAGAAATCGAGGATGTCGTTGATGATGGTCAGCAGCTGCTCGCCGCTCTGGCGGATGGTGGCGGCGGACTCGCGCTGCTCCGGCGTCAGCGGGGAGTCCAGCAACAGGCTCGCCATGCCGATGACGCCGTTCATGGGCGTGCGGATCTCGTGGCTCATCATCGCGAGGAACTGGCCCTTGGCGGCGTTGGCCCTTTCGGCGGCGTCCTTGGCCGCCCGGAGCAGCTCGGCCTGGCGCTTGCGCTCGGTGATATCCAGCTGCAGGGCGATGTAGCCGGTGCGCTCGCCGCGGGCGTCGGTCAGCGTCTGGATCTCGAGTTCGACCCAGACTTTCGCGCCATCCTTGGCGTAGTTCAGGACTTCCCCGATGTAAGGCCGGCCCGCGGCCGAGGCTTGCGCCATCGCCTCCATCGCCTTGGGATCGGTCTCGGGCCCCGTGAGGAAGGAGCCGGGCTGCCGCGCCTTGACCTCGTCCAGGGTGTAGCCGAACAGCCGCGTGAAGCCGTCGTTGATCCACTGCACCCGCCAGTCCCGGTCGGCCAAGACCACCCCGTTGACCGTGCGACCCGCCACCAGCGCAAGCCGGTGGGACTCCTCCTGCGCGCGGCGCAGGTCGACGGTCATGCGCCCGGCGAGCTGGAGCGCGCGGCGGCGGGAGTGGACCAGGGACCAGGTCAGCAGCGAGCCGAAGGCGCTGAACACGAGGCCGACAACCAGCACGAGCAGGGGCATCCGGCGGAACGTGGCGGCGTCGAATTCCGGCTTGGTGCTGATCCGCAGCGTCCACTGCCGGCCGTAGATGTCGAGGGAGCGGACGGTATGAAAGGTGCGGCCGGCAAAATCCTGCTCGCCGACCTCATGCGCCGGCCCGGTGGTGAGGTGGCCGTCCAGGTCGTAGAGCAGCGTGTTCGTGTTGCGGCCGTCGCCCTCGAACACCGCGTAATCCAGCAGGCCACCCGTGGTGTCCGCCACGCCTTCCATCAGGTGGTCGATCCGGATGGGCGCATAAACCCAGCCCTGCACGCTCGCGAGGCGCTCATCCGGCGGCGGCACCGGCTGGTCCCGCGGGAAGACCGGCAGCAGCATCAGGAAGCCGGGGACGTTCACCGCCTTGCCGTCATAATCCAGCCGGATGCGGCGCGAGAGGATCAGCTCGTTCCGCCGGGCGGCGTCCTCGGCGGCGCCGCGCCGGGTGGTGCCCGAACCGATGTCGAGGCCGAGCACGCCGGTGTTGCGCGCCCGCGGCTCGATGGCGACGACGATGGCGGGCCAGGGGTTGGTGCCCTCCCGTTGCGCCGTGAAACCGGCCTCGCCCTGGGCGCGCAGCCGCGCCTCCAGTTCATCCAGCCGGTCCCGGGCCACCCGCTCGATATAGCCCAACCCCACGACGCCGTTGTCCAGCTGGGGCGTGACCCGGC
>JAQSDJ010000258.1 GCA_029945855.1 Lacunisphaera sp. | reverse complement strand
CGGTGCCGCCGGCGCCGGCGGCGGTGGTGCCGGCGCGCTTGCCGTAGGTCGCCGTGATCTGTCCGTCAGCATAAAGCCCCATGGCGGTGGTGACCCGGTCGGAAAAGTCGATCACCGCCGTGCCGCCCTGTTCGCCGCGTGCGGCGAGGCGGCCGTTGGTATGCACCGGACCCATGATGACCATGTCCTGGCCCGGGAACAATTCCAGATCCATGTTGTAGAAGATACCGAACTGGAAGAGCGGGGTCAGGCTGAGCTGCATGTCCTGCTCCGCATAGGCGCTGACCGAGCCGAGGGAGGGATGGGTGGCGGTCGCCTTAGTGATGATGGGCACCTTGGCGGTGCTGACTTGCAGGCCGTTGTTGGGACTGGTAACGTCGGTGACCAGGGCGTAAGGCGTGTTGCTCTCAATGCCGGCGCGCATTTCCATGCCGGTGCTGCTGCTGGTGAACGCGGTGTTGAGGATGACGTCAGGCGGCAGATAGATGCGGTTGGCGCTGCTGCCGGTCCAGGGGAAGACGCCCACGGGGGCGGAGCCCATGCGGTTTAGCTTCGGGATGAGCTGCTCGGCCCCGTAAAGGGCGATGTTCTCCGACATGTTCTTGGCGCGCAGAATCAGGCGGTTGCGCTCGTTGCCGCGGCGCTCGCTCATGGTGTAGGTGAGCATGCTGGCGGTGAGGAGCGCCATCATGGCCGTCAGCATGACGACGGTGATCAGGGCGGACCCCTTGCGGACAGACGGGCGGGAGCGACGCGGAGCGGCGGAGGGAGGGGCGGAGTGCATGGGATTATTTCCGGGGAGAAATCGTATAGTTGAAGCTGCTGCTCGAGAGCATGTTGTTCACCGTGCTGCCGTTGATGAACTCGACATTGATGGAGATGAAGCCGTTGGCCGGGTTGGCGTTCGGGGATTCGGTCGAAAAGATCGGGTAGAGGTCATTAATTACATAGGATCCGTTGGGATAGGGACCCGGCACCTTGCGACCCTTGCTGCGGGCATTGAGCAACCGGGATCCTGAGCGGTTGGGGTTGGCGTTCAGGTTGATCGCGTTGAGCTCGGCCACGATCCCGCTGAAGGGGTGCCCATTGCCGGCGCCAGACGTGCCTTCGCCCCAACCCAAGCCTGCACCCGCTGTATTGGCGGTTTCATAGTAGCGGACGGCGGCCTCCGCGTTGACGCTGGCCTGATTTGTCGTCACCCGGTAATAAACCCGGATCTGGCGGATATCGGTGGTGCGATAGAGCGAGGTGAGCGTGACCAGCACGAGGCAATCGCCGTGGGCGATCCATTTGTCGAAGTCGTCGTTGGCGGCGTCGATTTCCGGACCCGTGGGAAAGATCGGATCGGCGGCCAAATCCACGCTCGTGTCCAGCGTGGTGTAATAGGGGAAGAGGTAGAACGTGGAGGCATCGAGCGTCTCCTTGGAGATCTGGGCCATGAAGGACCGCAGACTCGCATTGGTGATGAGACGCTGCGTGTCCTTATACATGGTGCGCAGGCCGAACAGGAAGGTGCTCAGGGCCATGCCCATGACGAGCACGACGATGGTCATGCTGATCATGACCTCGACCAGGGTGAAGCCGGCGGCGCCGGCGCGGTTGCGGAGATGCGTGATTTTCATTTGTCGAAGCGGCTGCGCAGGAATACCTCGCGGTCACGGACGATGCGGGTGGCGCTTCCGTCCTGATACGAGTAGGTGTAGACGACCGTGATTCTTTTGACCTCACTGACCCGGGCGTCCGGGATCTCATCAATCCAGATCCAGAAATTCAGGTTGATTTGCTGGGACATGGAACCGGTCACCGTGGAAAGCGGGATGGCCCCGATCCAATTGTCGATGGCGTCGGAACCGTCGGCGCCCACCCCGGTGGCGGACGCGGTGGCGAGAGGCGTGGTGATCGGAGCCTTGGGCGTGTCCGCCGTGCCGTCGGCGAGGGCCGGCGTGTAGCGCACCCGTAGCCACTTCACGATGTTCTGGTTGATCCGCACGCGCACGTTGGGCGCCGCGGTGCTGCCGCTGTCCGTGGGATCAACCACCTGGCTCGGCAGTAATTCGGAGTATTCGAGCTGCTTGATTTGCTCGATGACCCCGTAGATCACGCTGGTGCAGGCCGCATGCAGCACGCTGGCCTCGGTCGCGCGACGTGATTGGATGAAGGTTCCGATGAAGCCCAGCATCACGGTGGCCATCAGGGTAAGTGAGACCATCACCTCAACGAGCGTTAGTCCCCGGCGTTGGTGCCGACTAACGGGCAGGGACGTGGCTGGATTGAGCGGAGTTAAGGCGCCCAAGGCGCAATCTGGCCTCGGAGGGAGGGGCGCAACCTGCGCAGATAGGGTGGTGTGGGGGTGATCCATTGCGACCCTACTATGTCGCAAAAACACCCGAGGAGTAACAGCCCTAAGGCTGTAGCATAAGCCTCTAACAGGATAGAGGCTTTAGCCTCTGGGTTCACGCCCTTCCGGTTTGCCCGGCTTCCACGAACAGCGCGGCGGCCTGGGCCCGGCGGGTGATGTTCAGCTTCGTGAAGACGGTCGCCAGGTAGTTTTTGACCGTCTTCTCGGTGAGCCCGAGCTGATCACCGATTTCCTTGTTGGTGAGACCGCTGGCCAGCAGGCCGACCACACGCCGTTCCTGGGGGGAAAGCTGGTTCAGCCGGGCGGCCGCGCTGGGCGTGCCTTGGTTCCGGACGAGATTCATGACCTGGCCGGCCAGCGTGGGGTCCAGCACCGACTGGCCCGCGGCCACGTTGCGCAGGGCGGCGGCGAGGGTCGCCCCGTCGTTGTCCTTCAGGAGATACCCCCGGGCACCGGCGGTCATTGCGTCGTGCACGTTGCGCTCACTGTCGCTGGAACTGAGGATCAGGACCTGGGTCTGTGGGCGGGCCTTGAGCATGTCCTGGCAGGCCAGGAGACCGGACTTGTCCGGCAGGTTCACATCGAGCAACACCACGTCCGGCTTCAATTTCATCACGGCGGCGATGCCCTCCGTCGCCGTGCCGGCTTCCCCGATGATGGCGATGGCCGGATAATCCTCGAGGGCGCTGCGCAAGCCCAGCCGGATGATCGGGCTGTCGTCCACCAGGAGCACCCGGATGGGTTTGTTGACCGGTTCGGTGCTCATGAGGGCGAAGCAACGGGCAGGGTCAGCAATACGCGAGTCCCTTTTCCCGGGACGGACTCGATGCGCAGGCTGCCGCCGAGCGCGGCGGCGCGCGCCTGCATGTTGCCGAGCCCGTGACCCGCGGCCGGGCGCGGGCGGGCCGGGACAAAGCCCGCCCCATCATCCTGCACCGCGAGGGCGATCTGCTGGTCGTTCCGGCCGGCCAGCAGGGTGATATGGCGGGCCCGGCCGTGGCGCAGGCTGTTGCTCACGGCCTCGCGCAGGATGTTCATGATCTCGGGAAATTGCGCGGAGGGGATGAGGGCGACGGCCTCCTCGTCGAGCCGCTGCTCGATCCGCACCTCCTCGTCCATGGTGAAGGACTTGATCAGGCCGGTCAGCGCGCCGGCAAAAGACTGGCCGTGCATCCGCGCCGGTTCCAATTGCTGGAGAAAGCTGCGCACTTCCTGGTTCAACCGGCGCAGTTCGGTCATGCACTGGTCGACCCGCTGGCTCAGTTCCGGCGCCAGGGTGTTCTTTTTCTGCACGCTTTCCAAGGTCAGGCACACGGCATAGAGGGTCTGGCAGATGTTGTCGTGCAGTTCACGGCCCAGGCGGATGCGCTCGTCGACGGACCGGTCCAGCAGGGTGCGGTTGACCTGCAGGTCCTGCTCGGCCCGCAGGCGGGCGTCATGCTCCTGCGCCAGCGCCGCGGTCCGCTCGTAGGAAATCTTGGCAAAATGCTCCATGCCGACCGCCGAGGCCCGGGCGCTCGACCATGGGCTGCGGGTGCCGCTGTCCGGGCCGAGGGCGCGGCGGGAGTCGAGCAGCGCGAGCAGCAGGGGCACGATGGCGAGCAACAGGGACAGCAGCACGATGGCCGCCAGGATGCGCTGGTGCAGGATCTGCACGCGGATCAGGGCGGGGGGGGCGAAGGTCACGCGCAGCCGCCAATCCGGCGACCCGGCAATTTCCTGGGTGAACTGCAGGACAGAACCGGCTGCCGCCGGGACGGCCGGCGTGGTTTCGGTCCGGTAGACCTCCACGGAGGCACCGAGCATGGCCCCCAACTCGCGCAGGAAACCCGGGTCCCATTGATCCGGGGTGCGGCCGCTGACCGCCACCGTGCGGGCAAGGCGCCCCCGCAGGTCTTCCACCGCCATGCCCTGCAATTGCCGGGTCTCCCGGCGCAGCCACCATTGCAGGGTGACGGCCGTGCCGAGGAAGAGCAGCAGGAGCAGGAGGGCCAGCCCGAGGGAGCGCGAGGAGAGGTTCATGACAGGGCTATAGGGGCCAAAGCTATACAGTTCGGCCGCGGCGCGTCAAAACCTTCGACAAACGCCCCGTGGCGGGTAGGTTTTTGACCCTTTTATGCAGTCCTTCTATATCACGACCGCCATCGACTATGTGAACGGGTCGCCGCACCTCGGCCATGCCTACGAAAAGGTGCTGACGGACGTCATCGCCCGTTTCCGGCGGCAGCTGGGCGACCAGGTTTATTTTCTCACGGGCGTGGACGAGCACGGCCAGAAGGTGCAGGCCAGCGCCAAGCGGCTCGGCATCCCGCCGCAACAGTTCGTCGACGGGGTCAGCGCGGAATTCCGCGCGCTGCTGCCGAAGCTGAACATCTCCAACGATGACTTCATCCGCACCACCGAGCCGCGCCACAAGCAGGTCGTGCGCGCCATCCTCCAGCAGCTCTTCGACCAGGGGGAGATCTACCAGGCGGAATACCAGGGCTTCTACTCGACGCGGCAGGAGCAGTTCCTGCAGGAGAAGGACCGCAACCCCGACGGGACCTGGCCGGAGCTTTTCGGCGAGGTCACACAGATCACCGAGTCGAACTATTTCTTCAAGCTGAAGCAGTATCAGGAATGGCTCGTGCAGTTCCTGACCGAAAATCCCGGCTTCATCTTCCCGGCCTATCGCCAGAAGCAGGTTCTCGAGTTCCTGAAGGATCCGCTCAACGACCTGTGCATCTCGCGGCCGCGCGAGCGGCTGGAATGGGGCATCCCGCTCCCGTTCGACGAGGGTTATGTCACCTACGTGTGGTTCGACGCGCTGCTCAACTACTACTCGGCCGTGGTCGACCGGCCGGACATCTGGCGTGAGGCGCACCACGTCATCGGCAAGGACATCCTCGTCCCGCCGCACGCAGTCTATTGGCCGATCATGCTGCATGCCGCCGGCCTGCCGCTGCCCAAGGGCATCATCGCCCACGGCTGGTGGCTGCAGCGCGGGGCCAAGATGTCCAAGAGCACCGGCAACGCGCTCAACCCGCTCGACCTCGTCACGGAGTTCGGCGTCGACGCGTTCCGCTACTTCCTCATCCGCGAGATGAACGTCGGCCAGGACAGCGACTTCACGCGCGAGCAGTTCATGGTCCGCTACAACAGCGAGCTCGCGAACAACCTTGGCAACCTCGTCAACCGCACGCTCAACATGACGACCCGCTTCGCCGCCGGTGCGCTGCCCGCGGCGGAGGTGGCCGAGGATTTAGAGAAGAACCTCCACGAGCTCTGGGCGAAGACGCGCGACGAGTTCATCCCGCTGTGCGAGGGCTACCAGTTCCACACGGCGCTCGAGCGCGCGATGTTCTTCCTCACCGAGACCAACGCCTACATCGAGAAGCGCGCCCCGTGGAAGCTCGGCAAATCCGCCGAGCCGAAGGACCAGGCCCTGCTCCGCACCTCGCTCGCCACGATGGCCGAGGCGTTGCGCCTCGCCGTCGCGCTCATCCAGCATATCACACCGGCCACCACGGCGAAGATCAACGAGGTGCTCGGCTACACGCCGGGACCGGTCTGGCGCGACGAACTCAACTGGGGCACGAAGCTCAACGGCGCCAAGGTCGCGCCGACGCTGGTGCTGTTTCCGCGTCCGCAGCCGCCGGCCGCTCCGGCGAAGAAAGGGTAGGGGCGCTTGACCCAAGCGCCCAAGGTCGTTGAGGGCAACAGCCTCTACCTGACCAACCGCCGATGAAAATCCTCCCCGTCAACCCGACCGACAACGCGACGCCCGAGGCCCTGCGGGCGTTTCTCGGGCAATGCGCGGAGATCGCCACCGCGGCGGGCCGGCCGCAGCTGGTGAGCATCAGCATGGCGGTGGACAGCCTCGATCCGCTCGCCGTGCTCGAGTCGATCTTCGAGCCGACGGAATTGCATTTCTACGCCGAGCGTCCCGCCCAGGGTTTCGGCGTGGCCGGGGCCGAGGCGATGTCGACGGCCAATTTCACCGGCCCGGCCCGTTTTGCGCAGGCCAAGGCTTTCATCGCGGAGACGCTGCGGCACACGATCGCCGTCGGTCCGCTGGAGGAGAATTTCGCCGGTCCGCATTTTTTCGTCCTCGGCGGCTTCGCCCACGAGGCGCCGGCCTCGGTGCCGTTTCCGCCGCTGCAGGTATTCGTGCCCCGTTGGCAGGTGTCCCGCATGGGCGACGGTTCGGTGGCGGTGGCCAATGTTTTGATCGGCCCCGGTCTGCCGCTCGACCTCATCGCGCAGAAGCTTTGGAAGGCACACACCAAGTTCCGGGTGTTCGATTACCGGGCGGCGACCAATCGCGACCGTCCGTCCGCCCCGAAACGCGTCGAGGAGGTCGGTTGCGCCGGTGGCTACCAGCAGGCCGTCGCCCAGGCGCTGACGGAGATTGCCCGCGGCGACTACGAAAAGATCGTGCTCGCCCGCGCCCAGCGGCTGACGACGGCCGAGGAGTTCCACCCGCTCGGCGTGCTCAACCACCTGCGGCAGCATTATCCGTCGTGCTATGCCTTCTCCGTGGCGAACGGGGCCGGCCAGAGTTTCATCGGCGCCTCGCCGGAGCGGCTGGTGCGCGTGGCGGGCGGGCGGATGCACACCGAGGCGCTCGCCGGCTCGGCCCCGCGCGGGGCCTCCGCCAGTGAGGACGCGGCGTTCGCGCGCGCCCTGCAGCAGAATGACAAGGATCTGCGCGAGCACCGCCTCGTCATCGGTTCGATCGCCCGGCGCGTCGCCGACCTGGGCATCAGGCTCGAGCACGCCGACCAGCCGCGCGTGCTGGGCCTGGCCAATGTCCAGCATCTCCACACGCCGATCAGCGCGACGCTGCCGGCGGGCGTGCACATCCTCGATCTGGTGGAACGCCTCCACCCGACGCCAGCCGTCGGCGGCACGCCGCGCACCCCGGCGGTGGCGGCCATCGCGCGCCTGGAAGGATTCGAGCGCGGGCTCTATGCCGGACCCATCGGCTGGGTGGACCATCGCGGCGGCGGCGAGTTTTTTGTCGGCCTGCGCTCGGCCCTCATCGACGGACACACGGCGACGGCCTACGCCGGCGCGGGCATCGTGGCCGGTTCCGTGCCGGAAAACGAATTTGCCGAGACGGAGCTGAAGTTCAAAGCTCTCGTGGAAGCCCTGACCAACCGATGAAATCCCTGCCCGAGGCCACGCTTGATTTCCGCAACACGAACAGCCTCTGGGCCGGCGTGCTGGTGGAAACGCTGCACCGGCTCGGACTCCGGCATGCGGTCATCTCCCCCGGTTCGCGCTCGACACCGCTGACGGTGCAGTTCGCCCGGCACCCGGGCATCGAGTCCATCCCCGTGCTCGACGAGCGCTCCGCGGCGTTCTTCGCCCTCGGACTGGCCCGGCGCACCCGGCGGCCGGTGGTGCTGCTGTGCACCAGCGGCACGGCGGGCGCCAATTACTTTCCCGCGGTCATCGAGGCGCAGGAGAGCGGCGTGCCGTTGCTCGTCATCACGGCCGACCGGCCGCCGGAGATGCGCGAGTGCCGCTCGGGCCAGACCATCGACCAGCAGAGGCTTTATGGGGCGCACGTGACCTTCTTTCACGAGCTGGCCGTGCCGGAGGCTTCCCTGCCATTGCTGCACTACCTGCGGCAGACGGTCGCCCATGCCTGGGAGCGGACTCTCTGGCCCGTGGGCGGCCCGGTTCATCTCAACGCGCCGTTCCGCGATCCGTTGCCCCCGATCAAAGACGGGCAGACCGACAAACTGCGCGACGAACTGGACGAACCGAGTTTCTTCTCGGCGCTCGGACCGGGGCGGCGGAGCAAAGTGGTTCTACAGGACAAGGTGAAACTCGGCGGCCGGGGCGTGATCGTTGCCGGCCAACATAGTCCCACTGATCCCGCCGCCTACGCCAAGGCCGTGGGCCGCATTTCCCGCCGGCTCGGCTGGCCGGTGCTGGCCGATACGCTTTCGCCGCTGAGAAACCATGCGCGGTTCGTGCCGGATCTTGTCACGGCCTACGACACCCTGGCGCGCTCCGAACTGCTCATGCAACGCCTGCAACCCGACCAGGTGCTGTGCCTGCACGACTGGCCGGTGAGCAAGGCGCTGCGCCATTGGATCGGGGTTTCGGCTGCACCGGTGACCTTCGTGCGTCCGGACGGGCAGAATCCCGATGCCCTGCATCGCCGCACCCGCGTGCTGCGCTGCCAGGTCGAGGATCTGGCGGAAAATCTTCAGGCGGGGACCAAGGCTCCGGGCTGGCTGCCTCTGTGGAGGCAAGCCGGGCGGAAGGCCGCGGCGAGTCTGGCCCGGCAACTGGGGGCCCTGGATTGGATGTTTGAAGGCCGGGCCGCCGGACTGTTGCCGGGCCTGCTGCCGCGCGGTACGCCGCTGTTCGTGGCGAACAGCATGCCGGTGCGCGACCTGGATTATTTCTGGGCGGCCAATAATCGCGGGCACGAGGTGCACTGCAACCGGGGCGCCAATGGCATCGACGGCACGCTGTCGACCGCGCTCGGCCTGGCGCACGGTAGCGACCAGCCGGCGGTGTTGCTGACCGGCGACCTGGCGCTGCTGCACGACACGAACGGTTTCCTCTCCATTTCCAAGTTCCGGGGCAGCCTGACCATCGTGCTCATCAACAATCATGGCGGCGGCATCTTCGAGCACCTGCCGGTGGCGCGTTTCAACCCGCCGTTCGAGGAATATTTTGCCACGCCGCAGGGCGTGGATTTCCGGCGGCTCTGTGCGGCCTACGGCGTCGCCCACCTGGCGGTGAAGGATTGGCGGCACTTCGCGCGGCTGCTGGTGAAGCTGCCGGCGCGCGGTGTGCGCGTGCTCGAGGTGCGGACGGATCGGAAGCGCGACGCGGCGTTTCGCGGCACGTTGTTGGACCTCGCGACGAAGCAGACCGAGCGCGCGTTGCGCCGGGCCTAAAGCTGGATGGGCATGCCGACCTCGATGATCTGCATCGGCGGCAGGTTGTAGTAGTCGCGCGCCTGCTGGGCGTTGCGGCTGAGGAAGGCGTAGAAATGTTTCTGCCACTCGAACATCCGGGCGACCCCGCCGGTGATGATCATCTCCCGGTTGAAGAAGTAGGTGGTCTCGTTGAGCTTCAGCGGCACGCCGGCGTCGCGGACGCTCTCCATCAAAGTGGAGACGTCGGGTGATTCCATGTAGCCGTAGTGGGCGATGACGCGCCAGACGCCGTTGCCGATCGCCGACACGGTGAAGCGCTCCTCGGGGCTCATGAGGGGCAGTTCCTCGGTCACGACACTGAGCAGCACGACCGTCTCGTGGAGGACCTTGTTGGCCTTGACGTGGTGGAGCAGCACCAGCGGCGTGCCGCTCGGGTTGCCCGCCATGAAGACGGCGGCGCCGCGCACGCGCATGATGTGGCGGGATTCGGCGATGTTGCGCAGTTCGTCCTCGGTGATCTCGTTGGCATAGATCCGCCGGAAGATTTCCGTCTTGCCCAGCTTCCAGGTGGTCATGAGCGCCAGGATGCCCAGGGCGATGAAGATCGGCAGCCAGCCGCCGTCGGCGAATTTGTGCAGGTTGGCGCTGAACAAGGTCACGTCGATGGCGAGGAAGACGGTGCAGAAGAGCGTGGCCTGCCAGGTCGGCCACTGCCAGGCCCGGCGCATGACCACGAAAAGAATCAGCGTGGTCACGATCATGGTGGCGGTCACGGCGATGCCGTAGGCCGCCGCGAGGGCGGAGCTGGATTTGAAGCCATAGACTGTGGCGATCGAGCCGAGCGCCAGGGCGATGTTGACGAGCGGCAGGTAGATCTGGCCCCGCTGTTCCCGACTGGTGTGTTCCACGGTCAAGCGCGGGAAATAGCCCAGCTGGATCGCCTGACGGATCAGGGAGAAGGCGCCGGAGATGAGTGCCTGGCTGGCGATGATCGCGGCGAAGATCGACAGGCCGAGCAACATCATCCGCGGGGCGCCTTCCGGGGCGAGGGCGAGAAAGGGGTTTTCCAGATAGCCGCCATGGGCGATGACGTTGGCCCCCTGGCCGAAATAATTGAGGGTCAGGCCGGGCAGGACGATGCCATACCAGCCCACGCGGATCGCCTTGCGACCGAAGTGGCCCATGTCAGCATAGAGTGCCTCCACGCCGGTCACGGCCAGCACGACGGAGCCCAGCAGCAGGGCGACTTGTCCGGGATGGGTGAAGAGCAGGCCGAGACCCAACAGCGGTTTGAGGGCCTGAAAAACGACCGGTGTCTGGATGACGTGCCACAGGCCCAGCCCGCCCA
>JAQSDJ010000257.1 GCA_029945855.1 Lacunisphaera sp. | reverse complement strand
CTGTTCAAGCTTCAAGGGGGCCGCGCCCGCGCGGGCGCGGAGATGCCTAATCGACAAGTGCCTGCTGGCGAGAAGCAAATCCAGGGATTTGCGAGCGCCGCCAACTTTTGTGGCTGATCGTATACGGGAGGGATGTGAATATTCCGTAAGTGGTTTGTGGTGAGAGTGCGAGAGGCCAAGAGGGCTTGTGCATCGCCCCACCGCTCGCCGGGGTGTTTCAAAGAACCGCAACAGACCGGTTGCCCGGCTAACACGATCTGTTTCTACGCAACATAACAGGGTGGGTCGATCCGAATGTAGCTCTGACCGATGGCGGAGACGACCCTTTCGCCACGACTTTCCGACGGCCCCAAGGCAATGAACAGAATCTGATCATCCTCGGAATCGATCAAGCCGCGCAGACGGCTCTCAAAATCGATCTTCTCTGCGGCAGTGAGGTCGCATTCAAACACCGACAACTGGAGATGCAGTCCATAATCCTTGCAGGCCCTGAACACCTTGCGCAGGCGCTTCGGGTTGCTGATGTCGTAAGTCACAATGTAGTTGGTTCGGCTCATCAGTGGACAGGGAAGTTCAAACCCGGTGGCTCCTTTTCATCGCGTGGTGAAAGGCAGGTAGCGTTCGATCTCGCCGGTGAGTGTCCGCGCCAGCAGACGGAATTGCAGCTCGATGGCCCGCCGGTAACTGACCTTGTAGTCGAACAACGGGTGCGTGATCGTGTCGCTCATGCGCTTTTCATAGGCGAGGAAGAAACGCTTGCGTCCGGCCGGCGTGAGATTGACGGCGTCACCTGCCTGCACGAAATCCGCCGGCGCAATCATGCGGTTGTTGATGGCGGTGATCACCGTGGAGTCCGCGATGAGCGGACGGAATTCCTCCATCACGTCCAGAGCCAGCGCCGGCCGGCCGAAGCGGGGCTGGTGATAAAGGCCGATGTAGGGGTCGAACCCGACCGCGAGGGCCGCCACGGTGCAATCACGCGCCAGCAAGCTGTAGGCGAGCGACAGCAGCGCGTTGACCGGGTCGCGCGGCGGCCGGCGGTTACGTGTCTTGAAATCAAAGTTGAACTCCTTCTGAGCATCGCCGACGCGCTTCTCCACCGTCTCCTCCAGTCCCGGAATGTCGTCGGTATCGTCCGATCCTTTGATCATGCCGCTGAAGTTGCGGAAATACACGAGGGCCGCGGCGCCCTCGATGCCCAGCAGGGTCGGGATGCCCGGGGCCGCCAGTGCGGCGGAGGCGGCGTGCTTCATAGCCCGCAGGGCCAGCGGCGGCGGTTCCACATGGTTGCGCATGAGCAGCGTCCGCTGGTTGCGGATCTTGCCATAGACGAAAAGCCGCGCCAGCGGCAGCGCCTGCTCGGGATCGGCGGCACGGGCGAATTGCTTGATGCGCGTGAACACATTGGTCAGCCCGTGACCACGCGTCAGACCGTAGAACCAGCCGCCCATCGAGAAATAGGAGACCGGCACTTCCATCTCGCAGAGCGTCTGGATCAGCGCGGTCGAAATCTGCGCGGCCCCGAACACGGCCAGGTGGTGCAGGTCCTTGATGCGCACCTCGGCCAGCGTGTCGCCTTTCTCCTTCACGACCACCGTCTCGCCCTTCCTCGTGACCATCACGCCGGGAGTGTTGACATAGAGCACCTTGGTATCGACGTCGGGCGCGATCAGCCGGCGCACCTCGCCTTCGCCCGCCAGGCGCGGCAAGCGCGGCTCCGGCAGCGTTTCCCAGGCAGGATCGTCCGTTGCCAGCGCGTCGGCCAGCACCGCCACGTCGGCACTGGCGGCTTCCCCCGCGAGCCCCGGCAAGGCCAACTGAGCTTCTGGCGCGGATAATTCCTCGTCGGGCACCGCCATCTGGAGAAAATGGGTCTCGTCGGGCATGCAGACGGGTGCCAGTGAGCAACGCGGACATTTGGGCGAATGGTCCAGCGGCGGCGGGATCGGCCCGGCAGAGCAGGCGCGGGCGGCATTGATACTGCAACGGATCCAGTCCTCGTCCTCCGCCGTCAGCACGAAACGCACGCGCTGGCGCGTCTGCCGGTAAAACACCACGCCCTCATCGCACAGGTAACCGTTTTCGCGCAACAGGAGGATTTGGAGGCCGAGCTGGATGCGGTCGGCGTCCCAGAGTTCGCGGCCTGCGTCGCCCTCGCGCGGTGCACCGGTCTTGTATTCGACCGGGCAGACGGTGCGCGCGGTCGAAGCGGATGTCGCGGACAGGGGCTCATCCAGCGTGATTTCAACCAGGTCCAGCTTGGCCACGACGCCGAGCACCTCGGAACCGAGCATGACGGAGCGGGCGTGGATGACCTCGGGCTGGTAGGCGGGGTCCGGGGTCACGGGTCCGGGGTCTAGGGAGTCTGAACCGGCGGAGGCCTTGTCACCTTCCTCCGTCTTCTGTTCTCCGTCCTCGATTTTCTTCTTCGCCTTGGGCAATTCGCCCCGACCGGCATCGACGCGGGTGTGCTCGGCCGCACCCTTCTTGGTATCCGCGCTGTGGAGGAAGACGCCCTCGACATGCTCATAGTAGAAGAGCCGGGGGCAATAGACGAACTCGTTGAGCATGCGCGCCGGCAGCAAATCCGCTGCCGGGTCCGAAGCAGACGGAGTAGGAGCGGCGCACATGGGTAATGATGTTCAATTCACTGGCACAAAAAGCCCGGAACCAAAGTGGAAAATATAATCTCGGGCAGCGGAAGTCACGACTGCGGTCAGGGCGAATCTTCGGCGCCGAGGTATTGCACGGGCGGGGTGCCGTGGGTGGAGAGGACCTTCTTGAAGGCTTTTTTCGCGGCGGATTCCTTGACGGCGGTGCAGGTGATGAGGAAGAACCAGTCGTCGCCGTAGTCGAAGTGGAAGAGCATCTTGCGTTTTGGGGTGAACACCTCGTCAACCTTGGATTTCTTCACGCTGTGATCGCCGGGCTGTCCGTCTCCCAGGTCGGCGAAGAGGGTATAGCGTTCCTTGCTGCGGTAAGGGTCCTTGAGGTTGTCGCAGAACTCGAAGGCGTGGTCGAAGTCGAAGCCGACGTTCTTGATGATGAACGCGGCGAACTGGTAGAGCGAGCAGTCGCCGCCGACGGCGAGATCGGCGGTGAAGCCGTCGTGCTGTATTTTGAAGTGATGTTCCTGCATGGAGTGAAAGTGAGGGTGAGCTTGAGCGTGAAGGTGAAAAGGAAAGGCGGAGAGGACAGTTCAGTCTCCCGGCACAAAGAGCCCGAGGCCGAAGTGGGCAGCGTAGCCGAGGACGAGGGGACCGGAAATAGGAGATGGAAAGGTTATTTCGAATCCAGTCGGATCTGAAGCGCCACGTCGGCCATCGCCGCTTTTTCGCCGGGAGACAAAATCAAGCCAAGGGATGCGTCGGCCGGAAAGACGGAGATCGGCGAGCGGAGTAACAGATGTTGGGTTTGGATGGCCCTGAAGCGCGAGCAGACGGCGCAAGTCGTGCTCGGGGAAGCCGATCGGCAGATCGCGTTCGTCGTGCTTGGGGCGACCGTTGCGGTGGATTTTGGCGTGCCGGGTGGAGACGAAGGGAGTGAGACTACGCCAGCGTTGGGTTATACGAAAGAACGGGAGCGAAGCGAAATCTTCGCGATTGCCGATACCGAGCAGGGTCAGGCCGAGCATACCTTCGCGCGACCAGACTTTGCGGACGGATTCCATGGCCCGGCGTTCGCGCGACAGAAATCCATCGCGGGCGAAAAGCGTGAGGTGGGTAAGGTAGCCGTGGACTGGGTCGCACTCGGGCAACAGATAGGCGTGGCCGTGGCCTTGGAGGGGATTTCCCGCGGAGTCGCAGCCGGTGAAACACGGCGAGGCATCGGAGTGTTTGACGAGCGACTGGTGGAAACGCTCGGCTTGTGGCAGAAAGGCACGGATCGAGGGCAACACCGGTCCCGACAGGGCAAAGCGCGCGACGGTGAACGGGCGGTCGATGCTGCGGGCGCGGATGGGTGCGACTTGGCGCGGTGGCGCGGCGGTGCGGGCAAAATCCTGCCAGCGCGAGCCTGGCGGCAACGCCCAGCCATCGCCTCGCCAGTCGTCGGTATCGACTTGGAGCGCGGCAAACAGATCCGGAGCGATGTTCGGAATGGCGGATTTCTTCGGTGCTTTTTTGCCCTTCACTTTCGGAGGGGAAATTTCGGCCGAGGGCGATGGCAACCGCGTCAGCCTCCAAGTGGCGAATTCGACGGGTGACACGGGCGAGAGCAGACGCTGCAGGGTGGCTCCGGTGGGCAAGGGTTCACCCGGCAATAGTGGGCGCATATTGATGCTGTCCGGGGTGATGGTGTCGGCGTCCAGCAGACGTGCTTCCACGAGGCTTTCGGCGCGACCGAGATAGCTGAGCCGGGTAAGCAACGCGGCGAGCAAGTCCCGTTCGGCGGACGGCAGTTCCGCCGCCCAGTGAATCACCAGTTCGGCGTCGGGTGCTGGAGCGACGAAGGTATCGAAAACCTTGGTAGTCTTCACTCCTTCGGTCGGCATGTAGTGCCGAGTGTGCGCTGCACTGGCCGGTGGAACGTAATAAGAAGGAGCCGGCGCGGTCGCCAATCGCTCGACGAGGGAGTGGAGCAGCGGACTCACCGCTTGGTCGGGCAGCTTGTGGTGGGCGGTCGCGATTAGAGCGCGAAGGAGTCGCCATGGCGACGGCGGCCACTCCGGGACACCTTCGTTGACATGGCTGCCCCAAGCCGTGGCATGGTAGCGACCGGCAGGGAAGCGGAAGCTGAGAGTGAGCATGGGAAAGATGATCAGGCTTCCTTGGCCGCTTTCCGGCCCTTGGCTTTCTCCGCGCTGTAGCGAAGAGAGGTGATGCGCGGATCGGCGAAATGCTTGGCATTGGTCTTGAGCAGGCCCTCCAGGTGCTTGGTGAGTTCGGCGGCGGAAGGCAGGGTGAAACCTGCGCCGGGGCGAGTGACGCGGCGTGCCGTCTCCACGAGATCGCACGCAGTGCGAAGGCGCAGGCCGGTGGCGAGGAAGCGCTCGATCTTGAAGAGCGCGAGCGCCACAAGTAGTTCGCGCGCCTCAGGTGCCAGCCGGAAGCCGGCGATCAGGCTGAGATCGAGGTTGAAGAAGGCAGTGATGTGTCCGGTGAACTCGTCGCGGTGGAAAGGAACGTTGCCGTAGCCTTCGGCGGCTTTGCCATAAGCAGTGGTGTCACCACCGCTTTCGGGCTGGACCCGGTCAACCTTTACACCACCGCTGGCGGCGACGCGCACCTCGCTGGCTTCGATGAAGGCGGTGAGCGCGCGCGGCAGACGGACCACACCGCCGATTTTCTCGAGGAAGATGCCGTGCAACAGGCTGCCGGGATCGAACTTGAAGAGGGCGGCGACGAGCTTCTGCCGGTCGAACGGGCTATCCTTGACGAAGCCGACCGCCTGAACGATGGAGTCGAACCCTTCGGCGTTGACGAAATAAGGCGAGTTGAGCCGGTGCGCCTCGAGGAGCGAGTTGGTCTTGGCACCGTCCGGCAGGGTGCTCTCAACGTAGGGCAGACCGGTGAGGGCGGCGACAAGCTTTTCATCGGCCTCGTCCCAGCAGACCGCTTCGAGGCGGTTGGCCATGCTCTGGGCGGATTCGACGAGAAGCATGTCCTTGCCGTCAGCTGTCTGGTAAGTGGCGGCTTGCAGATCGGGGAAGCCGGTCGGTTGGAAACGTGTGCCGGCGATCGGGGCGAGATCGACTTCGATGAGGAGACGGGGATGGGCGAGGAGGGGGCTGAGGTTCATGTTGGATTTGGGTTCAGGATTGAGACGGTTGGATGAGTTGAAGGAGTTCGCCGAGGGAACGTGGCGAGAGGGGAAAAAGCAGCGCCGCGGCGGTGCGCCGCACAGTGTCGCCCCGCTGGTCGATGTGATCGAAAGCCGGAGCAAGGCCGGAAGCACGCAGCCGGCGGGCAGCGAGACGGGTGGCTTCGCGTCCGTCGCCGGTGGCCGCACGGCGCAAGATGGCGGGGACGCGCGGGATCGGGTCGGAGCATCCCGGCAGATCGCCGGCGAGGGCGGCACGCAACAGCGCGAAAAGTGCTGAAGGAACCGGATCATCGGGCGAATTCGCGGGCAGCCTGGCGAACTCACCGAGCGATTCCGGTCGAAGGCAGACGAGAGCCAGCAGGAGGGACTCGAACAGGGCTTCGTCGAGACGGCCTTCGATCAGACGGGTGATGCTGGGAAGCGGAGCCGGCACGCCGCCACGCAAAGGGTTGTTGCCTGAAACTTCCGCGAGAACGAGACGGCGTTGGAGCGTGGCGAGGAGGGCATCGAGCGGCCGACCATGAATCCAGGTGACGTCGGCCGCCTGATCATCCCAGCGGAAGCCTGCAGCGTCCACTGGTTCAAGGTGGGAGCGGAAGCGCGGAAGCGTGAGACTGGCGAGGGCCTGCGCGAGGGCGGTTTCGTGCGGCGCGGCAGCAAGGGCGGCGCGGAGCCAGGCAGAATGGGTGAGTTGAAGCGGAGACAACCTTGGTTGGTCGGTGGTCCAGCGCAGGCTCGCAGCGAGGGCAGCTTCGCAAGCGCCAAGCCGGGTGAGGACGGCGAGAATTGCCGGGTCGGACCGTTGTCCGACCGCGCCACGGTTGCAGAGGGCGAAGATGGCTCGCTCCAGATTGCGGCAGGCGGCGGCGATCCGGCTTGGTGCGCGGTCACCGCGGGCGGCGCGGCGGAAGCTGTCGAGCCACGGGCCGATGTCGTCGAGCAGATCGGCCGCCTCGGCGTCGCGTCGGACCGGAACACGGTCGAGCGGAGTGGCGAAATAGGCCAGGCCGTTGCGCAGGAGAAAACCAAATCGTTGAAACTCTGCGACCCCGCGATCAACTCCGAGTGAGACGATGGCGCGAGTGAATTCGATGGCATCACGCGCGGCGCGACGGCCGACGAGCGCGCGGCCTTCGCTGAAGAGTGCTCGGATATCAGACAAAGGCGCAGCGGCGGGCCAGAGGGGAAGCCAGAGTTCGGCGCGGGCGTCTTGCTCGTCGCCCGCGCTATCGGAAGCATAGCCTGCGCCGGTGGAACGGACGCAGAACGGGTAGGAGAGTTGGCCGGGCTCGGTGGTTTCCAGTCTCTTCACGGCGGCGCTGGCATAGAGAGCGGTGCCTTCGAGCATCAGAACGAAGTCCCAGGGATTGACAGAGGCGGGAGCATCGACGCCGTTTGCGCTGTTGGCTCCGCCGGCAGCAGAAGGGGAAAACTGTCCGATGGCGCGATTGGATAACCCGGGGCAGTTTTCGCCGAAGAGCGCGAGCGCCAACCACGGGGCGGAATTGTCAGTGGGCTCTCCATTGTCGGGCGAGAGCACATCAAGGAGACGCTGCTGGAAGTTATTCGTGAAATCCAATCGTCCGTCATTACCGCCGGTGCCGAGCAGTGGAGGATAGAGGGGTCCGTCCGCGGCGAGGATGTAGGTTGCGTCGAGCCAGGGCAGCGCCGCGTCCGGGAGACGGTTGCGACAATGCAACAGCAGCTCGGACTTGGCCGCCGGGCTGTCCGGTTTCTCTTTCAAGCCGAGTTCGTGGAGCAATGTTTCGGCGGTGGAGAGGGTCTCCCTTAGTCGGATAAAACGTGAATGGGTTGAAGCAAGGATGGCTTGAAGAGCCTCATCGTTATCCTTGGGGAAGAATCCGCTCCCGCCGTTCCAAGGAGCGATAATCGGTGTGGGGCGGTAGTGGTGGAGGAAAAAATCGAGCAGCGCCGGCCGGTCGAGCTTGGTGCGGAGATGGAAAGTGTCGCGTTGCCAGTAGCCGGCGGCGGTCGGGTCGCCATGCTCGCTATCCTCGGAGACAAGGCGGAGGATGCCGAGGGCCTTCAAATAGTGAGCCAGCGGAGTGGGCGCGCAGCCGGAGAGGGGGTGGTCGTGCATGGCGGCTCAGGGGGTGCGGGATTCGTCGGTGGAAGCGCGCATGTCGGCGGCGCGGAGCAGGGTTTCGAGGTAGGCGAGCGTGAACGGCCCGTATTGAGCGCGGAGCGCCAGCGAACGGGCGAGCCACGAGGGGCCGTGCGGGCCTTCGCCTAGCTCCATGAAGCCCAGGTCGAGCGCGAGGTCAGGCGAGTCCAAGCCGAGAGCGGCGAAGGCGGCGGCGGGGATGATGTCGCCATCGGCAACACCACGGGCGTAGCGCGCTGCGGAACGATCGGCGGGAGGAATCTCGCCGGGGAGCGCACGGATCGAAAGGCGAACCTTGCCGTGATGCGCGGCGACGAGATAAGCGATGAGATCACGAGCGGGCTGCCCGGGCGGGGCGGCGAGGAGAACGGCCAGGGCGGAGGCGAGTTCGTGGCGGAACCCGGGCGCAGCGTAGGGTTGGGCGCGGTGGGGTGATTTCGCGTAGAAGGCGGTCGGCTCCGGGGGCGGGGTCGCGGCCTTCAAGGCGTTTTGGAAAACGGCGTGGGCCTTGCCGAGGTCGTGCCAAAGCGCGGCGGTGGCGAGAACGGTTGCGGCGGTCTGCGGAAGATTCAGCGCGGTGGTGATGTGGCGGACGGCGTTCGCTACGTGCCGGGTGTGCTCGGCAAGGGTGATCCAGGAGCGCGCGGAGGCACCGTGATCGGCCGAGTTGGATTCGGACACCTGCTTGGTCTCAAGTGGAAGCGCGACGACGGCACCACCGTCTTCGGTTGGCTCGCCCGTCCAGCCAAGCTCGGCGGAATAACCGCCAACTCGAGTATCGAGGAGATAGACACCGCCTGGGCGAACCGTGCGCGCGTAGGCCCAAACCTCGTCAAGCGGGTCCCAGCGGTAGGCTTTGGATTCGTTTTTCTTGCCGAGCTTGTCGAAGAAGGCGCGAAAGCGAGCGAGCGAGACACGGCAGAGTTCGGCGCGGACTGGTGCGGGCAGGTCCGGCGCGGGTGCACGGCCGGCGAGATCGCGCCAGAAAACTTGCACGTCGTTGTCGTCGCCATCGCGGACGTAGCGCGAGATGTCGAGGTCGTTGCCTGCAATGTCGGGAGAGGTGTCGAAGAGGTCGAGCAGATCCTTGCGACGCAGGACCGGGCGAATCACGCGCGGCTCGGCCGGGGCGGTGATTTTGGCGAGGGCGCGCGGCGATACATTCTTCAAACCGGAATGGAGAACGGTGCGCGCGGCGGCACATTCAGCGGCGGTATAAGGCCGCGTGATCTGGTCGTCGTCAGCCAGGTCGATCCAAACGATCTCAGCATTGTCGATGCTGCCGGTGCGATTGCAGCGGCCAAAGCGCTGGACCAGCGAGGACCAAGAGGCGAGTTCCGTGATAAGCAGCCGCGCGGAAACATCGACGCCGGCTTCGACGGCTTGGGTCGCGACGACAATGCGCTCGCCCGAAGCGAAGAGCAGGCGTTGGTGATGTTCGCGATCAGCCGAACGGAAGCGCGAATGGATGAGCGCGAGGCGTTTTTCCGGGACACCGAGAGCGCGCAGGGCGAGAAAGACAGCCTGGGCACGAGCCACATTGTTGAGCACGACCAGCGTAAAAGTGCCGGCGAGATGCTGATTTTGGATGAGCGCAGCTACCTGCTTGGCATAAGCGGTGGTTTCCCTTTCAGCGGAGGAGGAGAGTTTCAGCCCGACGGACGGTGTAATCGGTTTGCGCGCGTTGAAGCGTTGCTCGACCGGTTTCAGCTTATGATCGGTGGCGGTCAACTCTGTGCGTGGAAACGCGAGCGGCTGGGGTTGGTCAACGGTGGCCAGTCGGGCTTCGGCCAGGGTGGCGCTCATCCACCAAGTGAAGGCCCGCGGCGTGGAGACCAACTCAGGGCAGGCATCAGCAAAGAATCGGCGGAACGCATCAAGTTGGGCGGAGGTCTCGACGCCCACACCGATTAACTGTGTTTCATCGAATACCCAAAGTGCGTCTTGGTTGAGCAACCCGAAGTGCATGGGCCAGCGGTAGCGGCTCATGCCGTAGCCGCGGTTGAGGGCGCGACTGAGGAGCATGTCCTGCGTGCCGATGAGGATGGCATCGGCCTCGGGGTGGAGATCCCACCCGTCAGCATCCTCTCCACCCATCAGCAGGTGCAGGCCGACTTTGCCGGTGGGGGAGGCTTGGCCATCCCAGAGCAGATTGAGTTTGGTCAGCCACTCGTGCGCGCAGCCTTCAGTTTGCTCGACGAGCGTGCGCATGGGCAGGCAGATCACGAGGCGGCGCGGCCAGTCGTCACGCTTCAGGTGAATGCGATTCCAAAGCCATGCAAGGACAACGGCGGCGGTTTTACCCAAGCCGGTTGGGATCGAGATGAGTTGCGATTCGCACGGGCGGCCCGTGTCACCGCCTGCAGTTCGACTGGGCTCACCACAGGCAAGCCGGCATTGGTAGTCGTAGGGCGTGTTGCTCGTGGCGGCGCGGAAGAAGGGGCTGAAGTTGGCGGGCATGGCCTGAAGCAAAGTGGATACAAAACTATACCGGCTGACCGGTCGTTAGAAGTCAGGATTGCGCAATCCGGCGAAGGGGTTGCCCCCTTCGCCAGCCCTGGTGGATTGCTCGACTACCGAAGTGTATCCGGCGCCGGAGCGCGAGAGTGAATTTCGCGCAGTCGTGCCAAGCGGGGCGGAGCGCTGCGGGTGGCGAGCCTGCGAGCCACCGGCTGCGCCGCCTCCCGCCAACACAGGCCCAGCAGTCGCGGGGGGGGGGGGGGGGGGGGGGG
>JAQSDJ010000256.1 GCA_029945855.1 Lacunisphaera sp. | reverse complement strand
TCTTCGCCAACGCCCGCTTCCAGGATCCGGACCTCAAGACGCTGCATATCGTCTCCCGCATCCAGAGGGTCAATCCCGCCGCCCGGATCTTCGTGGAAATGGTCGACCCGCAGTCGCCGCTGCTCGTCCATCTCGGCCCAGGCATCACGGTCCTGTCCAGCCGCGAGCTGCTGGAGTCGATCCTGAAGAACAAGGTGATCGACCTGACCCGTTATTTTCCGGACATGCGGAACTGACCGCGCCCGCACCCGCCGGGCAGCCGGCCCGGCCTCAGGGGCTTCCTGCCGCCGCCAACGTCACCAGCCCCTGCGCGTGCAACCCCTCGGGCCCCGCCACGCCAAAGGCGACCGCGGCCCCCCGCGCCTCGAGCGTGACCTGCACGCCCTCGACCGTCGGCGCGACCTCCTTCAAAAACTGGATCTCGATCCCCGCCGGGTGCGGGGAATGGCCGCCCCGGGCCAGCGCCGTCTGGAGACAGTCGAGGTAGGCGGTATTGTTCAGGTGCCCGTTGCCGTCGAAATCGGAGTAGCGGAGCGAGACCGCCGACCCGGCCGCCCCCGGCACCGGCGGGGTGAAGCGCAGCTTGTCCAGGTCGGGCCGGAAAACCTCCGCTGCGCCCACGGGAAACTGCGCCGCCCGGTCCGGCGGCACCCGCATCAGGGTCTTCGTCCGGAGGTCGAGATAAAGCCACAGCGAGGAGGCGGAGACGACCAGTTCCTCGCCGCAATAGATCCGGAGGTCGCGGTAGCCCCGGAAGCCACGGATGCCCGCGGACCACGTGACCACCTTCACGGCCTCCTCATAGCGCGGATACCGCGTGATCGCCACAGCCATCCGGTTGAGCACCCAGCTCTCGCCCCGTGCCGCCATCGCCTGCGCGCCGAGCCCGAACAGGTCCGCGTGCTTGATGGCCGCCTCCTGCAGGAGCTTGAACACCCCGCCCAGCGTGAGCCGCTGGTCGCGGTCGACGTCCCAGTAGGAGACGACCGTCGAGAACGTGAACTCGGTATGCATGGACAGGTTAAGCTTCAGGCCGGAGATCTCACCACAGCGTCGGGACAATCGCCGCGTCCGTGATGTTCGCGTCCTTGGTGATGAGCACCAGCTTGTGCACCTTCGCCGTGGCGGCGATGATCCGGTCGAACTGGTCGCCCTGCGGCAGCTTGAGGGCCGGCGCCGCGATCGCGATGGAGAGTGAAATGGGCAGCACCTGCACGTAATCCAGCAACTGCCCAAGCACGTTCGCGGGGGATCCGGTGAAGGAAATTTTTCCGGACTGCAGCAACAGCCCGGTCTCCTGCAGCGTCACGTCGGAAATGGCCAGCTGCTCGTAGGGCGTGACCGCCAGGATGCGCGCCGCTTCCGCCCCGAGCCGATCCTCGTCCGTCGCCGCCCACAGGAAAGCATGGGTATCGAGCAGGTATTTGAGCCGCGGCTTCACAGCGACGGCTGCCACGCCTTGTCGGCCAAGGTGGGCTTCGTGAGGTCGTCGTGAAACACGATCTTCCCGCGGGCGGCGCCGAGAATCGTGTGACGCTCCCCCACCGCGGTGAAGAGATACTCCCCCTCCTTGTCCCGGATGCGCACCGTGTCCCCCTTGCGGGCCCGGGCCTTGAACACGCTGAACTCCCGGAGGAAGGTGCGGACGTTGGTGGTCATGCGCGGACGCTGTCTGACACAAATGTATCTGTCAAGCAGCCGGGTCCGCCGGAGTCCGGCCGGCGACGGTGCCGGCGACCGTCAACCTGGCCACGGATTTACCCTTTGCCCGCCGGATGGATCAACGTCAGCGGCTTGTCGCGGAACCGGCGATAGACCGTGAAGTGCGCCGAGTCCGTGGTGAGCACCTTGGCCTGTGGGAACATTTCCGCCAGGCGGACGACCGCCGCGTCGCAAAAATCCATCTGGGGATATTTCGCGGCCAAGGCGCGGATGTGCGGCATGTGCTCGGGCAGCAAATCAACGATCCGCAGCGCGCCCGCCTCCACCAATCCGTAAAGCCGGTCCACCGCCTCGGGGGATGGAGCCAGTTGCCACGCAGCCTCGGCAATGACGGCTTCGCAGGTGAGCAACGGCGGCTCCAGCGCCTCCAATACACCGGTGCTCCAGCCGTGCCACTGATCCCGCCGGTTGATCCAGCCCACGAGCGGACCGGTGTCAGTGATATGCTCAGGCACTGAATCCCTCCCTCGTGGAGAGGTTGCGCGGGCCGGCATACACGCCCTTGGCCCGGGCCGCCAGCTCACCAAAAGTGCGCGTGGGCTTGGCCGTCAGCAGAAACTTCTCCCCGGTGTTGCCATCAATGATCTCCACGGCCTGCCCCTTGCGGGCCGCGGCTTTGGCCTTGGGAAAATCACGCATGAGCGAGCGGGTGGACAACTTCATGTCTGACACCCTGTCATACGGCCTCCGGCCGTCAAGCCCGCTCTCTGCTCCCGTGGATCGGAATGTGAAGCCCGGCCTAGGCAGTCCGCAGAAACCGCTCCATGCGCGCCACCACCCGCTCCTTGCCCAGCACCCGGAACATGCTCGTGATGCTCGGGCCGGCGTTGGTGCCGGAGACGGCGAGGCGGGCGACCGCCTGGTAGTCGCCGAAGCCGAGGCCCTTGCCTTCGGCGAGCGACTTGATGCCGGCCTCGATGGCCGCGTCGCTGGAGAAATCCATGGCCGGCAGCGCGGCGATCAGCTCGGCGAGCCGCGCCTGCGGATCGCCCTTGGCCATGACCTTCTCCTTCACCTTGGCGTCGATCGGAAATTCTTCCGTGAAGAAATACACCGTGTAGGCGCCGAGCTCGTCGATGGATTTGATCTTCGGCTGGGCCATCAGCAGGACTTCGCGGAAATAGGCCTCGTTGGCCATGACCGCGGCGCCGGTGGGCTGCTTGACAAAATAATCCCTCGCCAATTGCACGAACCGGTCCGCCGGCTGCTCCAGCAGGTAGGTCATGTTCATGTTTGCGAGCTTCTTGCCGTCGAACCGGGCGTTGCTCTGGTTGACCGCGGGCAGGTCGAACAAGCTCACGATGTCGGCGATCAACATCTTTTCCCGGTTGTCACCGGGGTTCCAGCCGAGCAGGGAGAGATAATTCACGAGCGCCTCGGGCAGGAAGTGGCGCTGCTGGTATTCCTCGATGAGGGCGCCCTTGTCGCGCTTGCTCATCTTCCCCTGCCCCATCTCGGGCGACTTCAAAATGAGCGGAATGTGCGCGAAGACCGGCGGCGTCACGCCGAAGCCCTCGTAGAGCCGCACGTGCTTGCTGGTGTTCGAGAGGTGGTCCTCGCCGCGGATGATGTGCGAGACCTGCATCGTGATGTCGTCGACGACGTTGACGAAATGGAACACCGGGTTGCCGTCGGAGCGGAAGATCACGAAGTCCTCGTCCTCCTGCCGTTCGACCCGGCCGCGGATCTGGTCGTCGATGACGACGGGCAGCGTCTTCACCTTCTCGACCTCCTTCTTGCGGTGCTCGTCGTAGGTCTTGTAGCGCTCGCCGAGCAGCTTGAACCAGACGGCGCCGTCCTTCTCGTAGGCGCGCCCGGCGTCGAGGAGCTGCTGCTTGTATTTCTGGTAGACGTCGCCGCGCTGGCTCTGGCGGTAGGGGCCGAACGCGCCACGCTCGCCCACCCCGTCCGGGTTCGGACCCTCGTCCCAGTCCATGCCCAGCCAGGTCAGGCTGTCGTAGATGAGCTTGAGGAACGCCTCGCTGTTGCGGGCCTGGTCGGTGTCCTCGATGCGCAAAATAAACGTGCCCCCGGTGTGCCGGGCATAGAGCCAGTTGAACAGCGCGGTGCGGGCGCTGCCGATGTGGAAGAACCCCGTGGGACTGGGCGCGAAACGGACGCGGACGTTGGACATGGAAGAACGGTCAGCTAGGCGAAAGCGCCGGGGAGTGTCAAAGCCAGAGCCGGGTCAGGCATCTACCTGCGCCATCCCCACGGCCCGCTGGACTACACGATCGAGACGCCCTCAGCGTTGCCCTTGGAGCAGCGCATCATGACGCAGGTGGCGGTGATTCGGGCGGCGCTGGCAGCTTTTCTGCAATAAACGCGTCGATCAGTTCCTGTGCCCGGGCCGCCGGCAATTGCATCCGCCGCTCGGCAAACCGCGCCAGCTCCTTCGGCCAGGGGGCCCGCAAAAGATAGTCCAGGCCCGTCGCCCGCAGGTCGATGGCGGCGCAATGCAGCGCCTGCCGCGTCAGCGGCAGCAGGGCCGAATGGCGCTCCGTCCAGCCCTGGGTGGCAAATTCCAAATAGAGCCCCGGATCGGGCCCGTAGAGTTTATCGCCCACGACCCGGTGCTGCAGCCACTCGGCATGCGCCCGGATCTGGTGCTTGCGGCCGGTGACCAGTTCCACCCCGGCCAGGGTGAAACCACCCCCGGTCGTCAGGGGATGAAACTTTGTCACCGCCTCCTGTGCCCCCGCACTGCCCGCGGGGACAACCCGCGATTTTACCGTGACGCTGGCCGTGGGATCAGGCCCCAGGGGCTGGTCCACCGTAAGCGGTTCCCGCAGCTCCCCCTCGAGGAGAACCACATAGGCCTTGCCGATCTTTCTTTGCAGGACGGCTTTCCCCAAGCGGCCGGCCACGGCCTCGGTTTTCGCCAGAACTATCACTCCAGAGGTCTCCCGATCGAGCCGATAGACAAAGCGAATGGTCTCCACCTTCAGCCCCTCGCGCACCGCCCCGGCCAGGCTCGACCATGGTCCGTTTTTCGAGGGATGCACCACCAGCCAACCGGGCTTGTCGATGACCAGCAGCCTCTCGTCGTCCAGCAGAACCCAGCCCGGCAGCTCCGCGGGATCCACCAGCGGCGGCCGGGCGGGTGGCAGGATTTCGGCGGCGTCAAGCATGGAGGAGCGTTCAATAATTTTTTCCCCGTCCCAAGCCGAGAAGATTTGCAAACCCGCCGGACCCGCCTACCGGTTAGGGAGTCGAATGAAGCGGTTTTCCCCAATGCATGGCGGATCGGTCCTCGGGGCGGCGGTAATGGCAGGAGAAACCAATGTAGCTTCACTCGCGTCGCCCTTCCACGTTGCTAACCCATAAGGAAAATCATGAACAAACCCTATAATCCGAATGATGTGATCGTGTCCGGCATCCACCTCGAACTCACGGAAGGGCTCAAATCCCACGTGCGCGACAAGATGGGCCGACTGTTCCGACACGAAGAGCGCATCGTCCGGGTCAAGGTTGAATTGGAATGCGACCGCGAACACGACCACGCCCACAAGTTCATCGTGAAGGGCCATATCGTGATCTACGGCCCCGACATCAACGCCACCGTCGAGGCCGACGAATGCTACAAGGCGATCGACCTGCTCGTGGACAAGCTCGACCAGGCCCTGCGCAAGCGCCACAGCATGCACAAGGAAAAGCGCAACCACCCGCGCCCGGTGGAGTTCGACGGCGTCGAACTGCCCAAGGCCATCTGAGCTGCCTGTGATATTGCCGGTCGGGCTTTACGCCCGACACCCAGCCCGCCCTCTCGGCGGGCTTTTTTATTACGGGCTATGCAATTGAAGTAATCGAACACCCGAACTGACACCCAAAATTCAAACTGGGTATGCCCAGTTGTCATGGTATTTAAGTGGGGAGTGTGACGTTCGGTAGGAACGGATTTATAACCGTTACGCCATCGTAGGTTTGGCCATTGTTAAGGTCCTCGGAGAAGACGGTGGTCGCGGCCAGTTCCTTTGCTGCTGAGAGAATGGCGGCATCCCAATAGGAGATTTGGTGGCGTTCTTGCAGTCGGATGGCACGACGGATAAGTTCGGGAGTCAATGAGGCGATAGGCATCCGTTCAAGCGCGTCGAGATATACTTCTGCGTCGGCAACAGATAGAGGCGGTTTGAACTTTCGGGTGACGACAACAAAAAATTCTTGGAGCACTTGAGCGCTTACGGCGACGGAGTCGGCGCCTAGCAGCTGTCGTGAGATTGCGGTTTTTGCTCCATCCTCGTTTCGGCTGGATGCCGCGTAGGCTACGATATTAGTGTCGAGAAAGAATTGGGCGGTCATAAAGTTCCTCACGTTTAGGCATCTGGCTTTGGTTGTTGGCCGTGGCCAAAAACGCTTTTTCCAATAGGCGTCGCCGGACTTTTTTTTGGTCTTCGCCCTTCGCGAATGCACGTAGGCTTTCGGCAGCGACTGCACTTATCGATGTATCGTTGCGGGCAGCTGCAATCCGAGCCTCGCGATAGATTTCATCTGGGACGGAAAGGGTGATGTTTCTCATAACTGTGATACTGTGTAAATGTGATTATGTGTCAACGAATATTTACATCCCCAATATTGGTGTTTTCACTCCCGGAATTAAAACTTGAGCCAAGTGCATACCCCATAAATTCAATCCGTTGACAACGTAGCATTTTGCTACACTCCTATCAACATGCCTTCCACCACACCTCTCCGTTTCGACAGCGCGTTTGTTAATGAAGCCCGTTCCGCGGCTGCGCTCATGGAGCGCTCAGCAACGGCCCAAGTCGAGTTTTGGGCCAAGCTGGGCCGCGTTGCAGAGGCGGTCTTTGCGCATGACCGTATCCGGCTGCTTAAGGAAACGGGGCGCGTGCAGGACTTGGACGGCCTGTTGGCGAAGGTGGATACGGCGGCTGGACGTGAACTAGCGAAAGCTGAAATCATGAGGCACGGCACGCCCATTTATGGCGCCGATCCGGCGCATCCAGGGCTGATCGTCCAGAAGTTGCCAGACGGCACCAAGCGTTTGGGGCGCTTCGTCAATCGTCGGTTTGTCGCCGTTCGCTGATGCCGTCTCCGCGCCTCATCTTTTTGGCCGGCCCAAATGGCGCTGGCAAAACGACCTATTATCGCACGTTTCTAAGCACTTCAGGTCTCCCGTTTCTGAATGCGGATGAACTTACTCGCACGCTTGACGTGCCGAACGCGGAAGCGGCCAAGTTCGTTGACGAGGCGCGGGCTATACTCGTGGCGAATGGGGAGTCGTTCATTACGGAAACGATATTTTCGGACCCGGTCGGAGCGAAACTCGATTTTCTGCGTCGGGCGATTGCCGCCGGCTACGAAGTTCAAGTTCACTTCATCGGCATCGCTGGTGTCGATCTTTCCGAAGCTCGAGTAATACAGCGTGTCGCGCAGGGTGGCCACGACGTGCCTCAAGACAGGCTTGAGCGGCGGTTTCAGCAATCGCTTCGGAATCTCGCCGCCGCCATCACCTTTGTGCCGGACGTGCGCGTATTCGACAACTCCGATACCGACCAGCCGTTCCGCCTGGTGCTCCGCACTGAACGCGGCCGAATCACATTCCGGGAGCAGCCGCTACCCGATTGGCTCGTCGTCGTCACAGCGGCGTGACTTTGAACCAGCGCCTGCCCTGGCGCGTTGTCGCCGGACCGCAGCCTAGGACCGATACGCGGCCCGCCGTTAAGCGGCGGCCCTACCAAGACGGATTGCCCCTACCCCGTCCGGCCTAAACAGCCGGAATTCAGTTTATCAAAGGACATCCGCCTGCTTTGCTCGTCCCATGCCCGGAATCCTGCCCCTTTCTGGCCGCCAGCTGACGCTCGCCCGGCTCCGCACCGCCCTCGCCGGCGATCAGCGCCTCAGCCTCACCCCGGCCGCCCGGGCCCGCATCCGCGCCTCGCGCCGCACCGTCGACCTCCTGCGCCACGACCCGGCGCCGCACTACGGCATCAACACCGGCTTCGGCATCCTCGCCCACCAGCGCGTGCCGGCGGCCGACATCGAGCAGCTCCAGGAAAACCTCATCCTCAGCCACGCCGTCGGCGTCGGCGACGAGGTCCCCGCCGAGATCGTCCGCCTCATGCTGCTGCTCAAGGTCAACGGTCTCGCCGTCGGCCTGTCGGGCGTCACACCCCGCGTCGTCGACACCCTCATCCGCTTCTACAACGAGGACGCCCTGCCCATCGTCTACACCAAGGGCTCCCTCGGCGCCTCCGGCGACCTCGCCCCGCTGGCGCACATGGTCCTGCCCTTGCTCGGGCTCGGTGAGATGGATTATCAGGGCCGGCGGCTCCCCGCCACGACGGTGCTAAAAAAACTCGGCCTCAAGCCGCTCCGGCTGCAGTCGAAGGAAGGCCTCGGCCTCATCAACGGCACGCAGTTCATGTCGGCCTACGCCGTCCACTGCCTGCTGCGCATCGAGAATGTCGCCCGGACCGCCGACATCGCCGCCGCCATGACGCTCGAGGCCGCCCGCGGCAGCGCCGCGCCCTACGACGCCCGCATCCACGCCGCCCGGCCGCATCCGGGACAGATCGACGTGGCAAAAAATCTCCGCCAGCTGCTCCGGGGCTCGAAGATCCTGCCGTCCCACGCCCATTGCGCCAAGGTGCAGGATCCCTACTCGCTGCGCTGCGTGCCGCAGGTCCACGGCGCCGTGCGCCTGGCCATCACCCACGCCCGCGAGGTGGTCGAGACCGAGATCAATTCCGCCACCGACAACCCGCTCGTGTTCGAGAACGGCGACGTCATCAGCGGCGGCAACTTCCACGGCGAGCCGCTGGCCTTCGTCCTCGACTACCTCGCCATCGCCACCGCCGAGATCGCCTCCATCGCGGAGCGGCGCATCTACATGCTGCTGCACGGCGACACCATCGGCGACCTCAAGGTCCCGCGCCTGCTCATGAAGGACACCGGCCTCAACTCCGGCTTCATGATCCCGCAATACACCGCCGCCGCCCTCGTCTCGGAGAACAAGGTTTTTGCCCACCCGGCCTCGGTCGATTCCATCCCCTCCTCGCTCGGCCAGGAGGACCACGTCTCGATGGGCTCCATCAGCGCCACCAAGCTCCTCGAGGTCGTCAAGAACACCGAGACCGTCCTCGCCCTCGAGTGCATGTGCGCCGCCCAGGGCCTGGAATTCCTCCGCCCGCTCCGTTCCGGCCGCGGCGTCGAGGCCGCCTTCGCCGAGGTGCGGCGCTACATCCCCTTCGCCCAGGCCGACCGGCTCTTTCATAACGACGTCCAGACCGCCCTCGCCCTCGTCCGCAGCGAGCAGATCGCCGCCGCCACCCAACGCGCCGCCGGCAAACTGCGGTAGGGCGAATCCTCCGGATGGGCCGTCAGCACACGGCTCGTCGGGACGACTCGCCCTGCCCGCCAAAACCCCACCTCCGATGTCCCAATCGAAAATCGAGAATCAAAAATCGAAAATCCCAGTGGTCCGTGCCCCGCGGGGCAACCAGCGCACCTGCCGCACCTGGGCCGCCGAGGCCGCCATGCGGATGCTGATGAACAACCTCGACCCCGAGGTCGCGGAACGCCCGGCCGACCTCGTCGTTTACGGCGGCCGCGGCAAGGCGGCCCGCAACTGGCCCGCCTTCCACGCCATCATTGCCTCGCTCCAGCAGCTCGCACCTGACGAGACGCTCCTCGTCCAGTCCGGCAAGCCGGTCGGCATCGTCCGCACGCACGCCGACGCCCCGCGGGTGCTGCTGGCCAACAGCAACCTCGTGCCACACTGGGCCACGCAGGCCAATTTCGACGACCTGGAGAAACGCGGGCTGATGATGTTCGGCCAGATGACCGCCGGCTCGTGGATCTACATCGGCACGCAGGGCATTTTGCAGGGCACCTACGAGACCTTCGCCGAGGCTGGACGCCAGCACTTCGGCGGCACCCTCGCCGGACGCCTCTGCGTCACCGCCGGCTGCGGCGGCATGGGCGGGGCCCAGCCCCTGGCCATCACCATGGCGGATGGCACGTGCCTGATCGCGGACGTCGACAAGTCGCGCCTGCAAAAGCGCGTCCACGACCGCTACCTCGACGAGATCGCCCCGTCGCTCGATGCCGCCATCGACCGCGCCGTCGCCTACACCGCAGCCAGGAAGGCGCTCAGCGTCGGCGTGGTGGCCAATGCGAGCGAGCTGCTCGAACGCCTGCTGGCCCGTAAAATCAAGGTCGATGTCCTCACCGACCAGACCAGCGCGCACGACCCGCTGGTTGGCTATGTCCCGGTCGGTTACGACCTCAAGGCCGCCGCCGCCCTGCGCAAAAAAGATCCGAAGAAATACCAGAAGCTCTCGCTCGCCTCGATGGCCCGCCACGTGCAGGCCATGCTCGCGCTGAAAAAGCGCGGCGCCCAGACCTTCGATTACGGCAACAACCTCCGCCAGCATGCCCTCAACCAGGGCGTGAAACGCGCCTTCGACTTCCCCGGCTTCGTGCCGGCCTACATCCGGCCGCAGTTCTGCCTCGGCCGCGGACCGTTCCGCTGGGTGGCGCTGTCGGGCGACCCGGCCGACATCTTCGCCACGGACCAAGCCCTGTTGGAATTGTTTCCCAAGGATGAAGGCCTGCACCGCTGGCTCAAGCTGGCCGGCGAGCGCGTCGCCTTCCAAGGCCTGCCCGCCCGCATCTGCTGGCTGGGCCTCGGGGAACGCCACCAGGCCGGCCTGCTCTTCAACCGGATGGTGGCCGACGGCCGCGTCAAGGCGCCCATCGTCATCGGCCGCGACCATCTCGACTGCGGCTCCGTCGCCAGCCCGAACCGCGAGACCGAGGCGATGCAGGATGGCTCCGACGCCATCAGCGACTGGGCCATCCTCAACGCCATGGTCAACATCGCCAGCGGCGCCTCGTGGGTCAGCTTCCACCACGGCGGCGGCGTCGGTATGGGCTA
>JAQSDJ010000255.1:8421-10625 GCA_029945855.1 Lacunisphaera sp. | reverse complement strand
CATAACCATCAACCTAAACATGCCTCGGTCCCCAAACTTTGGTGTAGACCCCTTTGGTGTAGACCCTTTTAAAGTGGCGCCCTCACGGGGAATCGAACCCCGATTTGATGAATGAGAATCACCTGTCCTAACCGTTAGACGATGAGGGCGAAAATCGAAGGAACAAAAGAGTGCACCGGACGGGTGGCCGTCAAGCGCACAGATTCGTTCAGGCCTGAAACAACTCCTCCGGCTTGAAGAAACGGGCCAGCTCGGCCTTGGCGTTCTCGTCGCTGTCGGACGCGTGGACGACATTTTTCATCATTTCCGTGCCGAAGTCGCCGCGGATCGTGCCCTTGGCGGCCTTGCGCGAGTCGGTCGGCCCGAGCAGGTCGCGGACCCGCTGGACGATGTTGTCACCTTCCAGCGCCATCATGATGACGGGCCGTGAGCTCATGAATGCCTCGATCTCTGGGTAAAAGGGCTTGTCTGCCACGTGGGCATAGTGGGCGCGCAGCAGAGCCGGGGTCAGGCGGCTCATCTTGCAACCGATGATGTTGAAACCGGCGCTCTCGAAGCGGTTGAGCACATTGCCCACATGGTGTTGGGCCATGCAGTCCGGCTTAAAAATAACGAATGTTCTCTGCATATAAGCGGCCCACCATACTTTCCCGACCTTGTTTGAAAAGCCCCGAATTGAGAATTCTTCAGGAGCGGGCCACCCGGATGGTCTTCAGCGCCGCCAGGGCAGCCACCCGCGCTTCTCCATGGTCCACAATTGGTAGCGGATAATTATTCCCCAGCTGCACGCCGGCTCCGGCCAGCACATCCCTCGGTGCCTCCCACGGCTGGTGGATGAACTCGGCGGGCATTTGCGTCAGCTCGGGCACCCAGCGGCGCACGTAGTCGCCGTTGGCGTCAAACTTTGCCCCCTGCAGGAATGGATTGAAAATCCGGAAATACGGCGCGGCATCGGCGCCGCAACCCGCGCTCCATTGCCAGCCCAGCGTGTTGCTGGCGAGGTCGGCGTCGACGAGCGTGTCCCAGAACCACGCCGCGCCCTCTTGCCAGGAAATCCGCAGGTGCTTGACCAAAAATGAGGCCACGATCATCCGCACCCGGTTGTGCATCCAGCCCGTCTGCCAGAGCTGCCGCATGCCGGCATCCACGATCGGGTAGCCCGTGCGGCCCGTCTGCCACGCGCGCAGCTGCCCCACTTCCTTGCGCCACGGAAACGCGGCAAAATCCTTCCGTAGCGGCTCCGCGGGTGTTTGCGGGAAATGATACAGCAGGTGGCAGGCAAATTCCCGCCACCCCACTTCGCTGAGAAACACCTGCGCGCCGCGGTTCGCCGGAAACACGCCGCTTTCCTTCGAGACCGCCGCCACTGCCGCCCAGATCTGGCGGGGTCCGATTTCCCCGAAATGCAGGTGCGGTGACAGCGCCGACGTGCCGTCCGTGTCGGGCAGATTCCGGCGCTCGCCATAATCCGCCATCGCCGACGCGACGAATTTCTTCAACCGCTTCAGCGCCGCGACCTCGCCCGGTTGCCAGGCGGCCGCCAAACCGGTGTCCCATCTGGTCCGGGGGAGCAGATCTAATTTATCCAGCGGGAGCGAGGCCGGCCACTTCGACAGAACCGGCAGACCGCCCGCGGGCAATTTAACCGGAGCCTCGACCGGCAGCGCCAGGCAATGCCGCCAGAAAGGCGTGAACACCTGAAAAGGGCCGCCCGATTTGTTCCGCACCGTGTGCGGCTCGAACAACTGCGCCGCGTTGAAGCTTTTTGCCTCCACTCCGGCCGCTCCGAGATCCGTCTTGATGACCTTGTCGCGCGCGATGGCGGCGGGCTCGTAGCGGCGGTTCCAATAAACCGCCGTGGCGCCGGTCGACTTGAGGAGGCTGCGCAGCACCGCGCCGCTCTCCCCTTGCGCCAGCAGCAGCCGCGAGCCTCGCTCGCGGAGTGATTCATCCAGCGCCGACAGCGAGTGGTGCAACCACCAGCGCGAGGCGCCCCCAGCCGGCCACCCGCCCTCCCCCGCCTCATCGAGGATGTAGACCGGCAAAACGGCGCCGCCGCGCTGCCGGGCCGCCGCCAGGGCGGGATTGTCCTGCAGCCGGAGATCCTGCCGGAACCAGACGATCGTGGCGGTCATGCGGGAATTTGTAGGGCGGGATCGCTGATCCCGCCTTTGGGGCGCACGGGTTGTGGCCGGCGTGGCGGG
>JAQSDJ010000255.1:1016-8411 GCA_029945855.1 Lacunisphaera sp. | reverse complement strand
CCCCCCCGCCCTACAATTATTCGTAACCGGCCTGCGTCTCACAGCGCCTCGGTATAAAGCTGCTCGTAGGCCGCGACGGCATTCGTCCACGAAAAATCCCGCTGCATCGCCCGGCGTTGCACGGCGGCGTAGGCGGCCTTGTCGGCATGGAGCTTGAGCGCGCGCTGCAGGCCGGCGTTGAAATCCTCCTGCTTGGGCGCAAACATGAGGCCGGTGCCGGTCGCGGGCGACGCGTCGCAGTCGATCACGGTGTCGACGAGGCCGCCGACGTTGCTGACCAGCGGCACGGTCCCGTAGGCCTGGCTATACATCTGGTTGAGCCCGCAGGGCTCGAAGAGCGACGGCATCAGGAAGAAATCCGCGCCGGCTTCCACCAGATGGCTCATGGCCTCGTCGAGGCGCACGCACACCCCGACCTTGGTGGGATGGGCGGCGGCAAACTCGCGGAAGGCCTCCTCGTATTTCTTCTCGCCCCCGCCGAGCACCACGAGCCGGCAGTTTTCCTTGGCGAAGAATTCCTTCGCGCCGAGCACGAGGTCCAGTCCCTTCGCCGGGGTGAAGCGGCAGACCATGCCAAAGACCGGTCCCTTGAATTTGGCGGCCCAGCCAAACTCCTTGAGCAATTTCGCCCGGCACAGCTCCTTGCCGGCCAGGTCGTCGGCGGTGAAGCGGGCCGGCAGGTGCGCGTCCTTGGCGGGATTCCAGACCGCCGTGTCGATGCCGTTGAGCAGGCCGTGCAGATCCTCGAGCCGCGTGCCGATGACGCCGTCCATGCCGTTGCCGAACTCCGGCGTCTGGATCTCCTTCGCGTAGGTCGGGCTCACGGTGGTCACCTTGTCCGCGTAGACGATGCCGGCCTTGAGCATGCACATCTGGTCGTAATACTCCAAGCCGTCGATCGTCATCAGCTCGTCCGGCAGGTTCGTCAGCGCGTAGGATTTGCGCGGGAAGATGCCCTGGTAGGCGATGTTGTGGATGGTGAAGACCGTCTTGAGCGCGAGCGTGACCCCGTAGCGGCGTTCCGCGTCGCGGAGGAACAGCGGCAGCAGGCCGCATTGCCAGTCATGGCAGTGCAGGATATCCGCCTTGAAGTCTGTCAGGCGCAGCAGCTCGACCACCGCCTTCTGGAAAAAAATGAAGCGGGCGTCGTTGTCGTCGTAGTCGCGCTCGCCCGTCCAATACGGCAGCTTGCGGTCGAAGAATTCCTCCCGGCAGATGAGATAGATCGTCAGGCCCTCGCGCGGGTGCAGCGTGTAGACGTCGCCCGCGAGGAACGACTCCCCCATCTCGATCTTGAGCTTGTGGCTGGGTTTCGCCCCGGCGACGTGCGGGCCGTCGAGCACCGAACGGTAGCCGGGCATGAACACCGCCAGCTCATGCCCCTTGTCGGCCAACGCCCCGGCGAGCGCCGCGACCGCATCCGCCAGGCCGCCGGTCTTGAGGTAAGGGAACAATTCGCTGGCCGCATGGACAATTCGCATGTTGCAACACTACAGACCCGGCGGCACGGTTCCACCAGAAAATCCCGGGGTCCTGTTAAATGCCGGCAACAAGCCCGCCCACCCCGCGCCTTCATCATGAGTTATTCCGAACGCCTTCTGGCGCATCTACAGCGCCGCAGCTACGTCCCGGCCCCCGCCGACGCCATTTCCCGCGAATGGCGCCTCAAGCCCAAGGACCGCCGCAAGTTCAACGCCCAGGTCGACGAGCTCGTCCGCACCGGCCGCATCACCGTCATCAAGGGCGACCGCCTCTGCGTCCCGCGCGAGGCCGACCTCGTCACCGGCACGATCAACTTCCGCCAGAAGGGCTCGGCCATGGTCTTCCCCGAGGTCAAGGTCACCGAGCCGCGCAAGCCCGCCGTCTTCATCGCGGCCGAGGACACCGGTGTCGCCCTGCAGGGCGACAAGGTCGTCGTCCGCCTGCGCTCGCCCCGCGATCGCGACTGGCCGCATTTCCTCAAGCCGGGTGAGCAGGCCGGCCGTGTCATCAAGATCCTCGAGCGCGGCAACGCCACCCTCACCGGCACACTCCAGCGCGGCCGCACCTACTTCTACGTCATCTCCGATGACCCGCGCATGGGCCACGACATCATCGTCGCCGACCCGGTGAAATCCACGCTGCGCCCGCCGCCGATGGTCGGCGACAAGGTCGTCGTCAAACTCAACGAATGGGCGGACCGGCAGCTGAATCCCGACGGCGTCATCGTCCAGCGCCTCGGCCGCGCCTTCGAACCCCGCGCCGAGCTCGCCGCCATCTACCACAAATACAACCTCGCCCCGGTCTTCCCGGAGGAGGTCGTCCGCGAGGCCGCCGCCATCCCGAACGTCGTCGGCCCGGCCGATCTCGTCGGGCGCCGCGACTACCGCGCGATCCCGACCTTCACCATCGACCCGGACGACGCCAAGGACTTCGACGACGCGCTCTCGATCGAATACCTCGCCCACGGCGACATCCGCATCGGCGTGCACATCGCCGACGTCAGCCACTACGTGAAGCCCGGCACCGCGCTCGACCGCGAGGCGCAGAACCGCGGCAATTCGACCTACCTCGTCGGCACCGTCGTGCCGATGCTGCCGGAAAAACTTTCCAACGGCCTCTGCTCGCTCGTCGAGGCGCAGGATCGCCTGACCAAGGCGACGCTCTTCACCTTCGGCGCCAGCGGCCGGCTCAAGACCACCGAGTTCGCCAACACCGTCATCCGCTCGACCAAGCGCATGACCTACAAGCAGGCCTTCGCGCTGATGTTCGAGGACGACCTCAACGTGATCCGCCAGCTCCCCCTGCCCGCCGCGCACCAGACCGGCTCGACCGGCCGCGCGCTCAGCGAGCTCCCCCACCGCGAACTCGCGGAACTCCAGAAATGGGTGCGCCAGCTCTGGACCATCGGCAGCAAGATCCGCCGCGAGCGCATGGCGGCCGGCAGCCTCGACCTCGACATGCCCGAGACCAAGATTTTCGTCGACGCCGAGGGTTACGCCGACCGCATCGAGCTCATTCACAACGACGAGAGCCACCAGCTCATCGAGGAATACATGCTGATGGCCAACGAGGCCGTCGCCCGCGTGACCCGCACTCACCACCTGCCCTCGCTCTACCGCGTGCACGACGATCCCGACGAGACCAAGCTGGACGACCTCCGGCAGTTTCTCGGCACCTTCAACATCAAGGTCGGCGACCTGACCAGCCGCGACGAGGTCGTCCGCCTGCTGGCCATGCTGAAGGATCACCCGCAAGGCTACATCCTCCGCACGCAGCTGCTGCGCTCGATGCGCAAGGCCTGCTACCGCGCCACGCCCGACGGCCACTACGGCCTCAACAAGACCGACTACACGCATTTCACCTCCCCGATCCGCCGCTACTCCGATCTCGTGGTGCACCGCGTGTTCGACGCCTACCTCGCCAAGCACGAGGGCGGCCGCGGCAGCGCGACGAGCTACCGCATCGCCCAGATCGACAGCCTCGCCGAGCACCTGAGCCTCACCGAGATCAACAGCACGGAGGCCGAGCGGGATTCCGTGAAGGTAAAGCTCATGGAGTATTTCGAGCGCGAGACGGAGAAGAAGAAAAGGACCGTCTTCAGCGCCATCATCACCGACGTCCGCAACCACGGCTTCTTCATCGAGGTCGCCGAGGCCGGCGCGTTCGGCATGGTGCCGGTGTCGTCGCTCAAGGACGACTTCTACGTGCTCAATGCCGCCGGCACGGCCTTCATCGGCCGCAAGACCAAGCGCAAGTTCGAGCTCGGCTCCAAGGTCCAGGTCGTGGTCGACAAGGTCGACCGCCAGAAGCGGCTGATCGACTTCACGGTGCCGTGAGGCCCTGGCCTGAAGCGGCCGGCGACCGGACAGTTTGCGTTTCGGCGGCGGTTCGCTTTGGTTTGGGCACATGACGCACTATTATTTCGCCGACCAGCTGCATGCGCTCTACGACAAGGCCTGCGCGCTCTATCGTTCCGGCCAGCGCGGAGCCGACAGTTACTTCAACGCCAAGGAATCCGCTTTCCTCGCCGCCACCGGACTGACCGCCCAGAACCTTTATGATTACGCCGAGGATGACACCGGCGGCAACGGTCCCGGCTGGGACCGCCTCCTCCCCATCGAGATGGTGCGCCGCGACTACTTCCTGAATGTTCAGGGGAGCAAGCCCTCCACCCAGGTCTTCGACGAGTCGAAGTTGCCGGCCAAGACTGACGCCGTGCAGGGCATCGAATGGCTGCCGCGCATCATCCCGAAGGCCAAGGCCAAGCTCCGCGGCGAACTGCCGCCGACGCTGATGTATTGCTGCGGGGGCGACCGGCGTTTCTTCCAGGCGCACAGCATTCATCCCGCGGAATTTCTCAGCCTCGTCTGGCGCCACCTCGACAACGACGCCGCCATCATCGACTGGGTCTTGCAGCGGAGCCGGAACAAATCCTGATTAGGCGGAGGCGGACGAGGATTACTCTGTTACGTTGTGGGCATAACCAGAGGGTGGGCCGGCAGGTCCCTCTGCCGGCAGGGATCACGTAAGCAGCGACCGTTACCCAAAGCGGGCACAGGGACGTGCCCGCCCACCCGGCAACCCGCGGGACTGCCAGTCCCGCCCCCATAACCAGTGATCGGCTCCCGTCGCCTGTGTGACCGTCACCACCACATGCAGGTTTGACGACCGCCGCAGGTCGCCCAATGGTTCCCCCCAAGCTTCGGTTTCACGCCCATGCCTACCTACAACTTGAAAGTCAACGGGCAGACCCGCCAGGTCGTCGCCCCCGCCGATACGCCCCTGCTCTGGGTCCTCCGCGACCAGCTCGATCTGGTCGGCACCAAATACGGCTGCGGTATCGGCCTCTGCGGCGCCTGCACCGTGCACCTCAACGGGGTCCCCACCCGCTCCTGCCAGGCGCTCGTCTCGACCGTCGCGGGCATGAACATCACCACCATCGAGGGCCTCTCTCCCGACGGCAGCCACCCGCTGCAAAAAGCCTGGATCGCCCACGACGTGCCCCAGTGCGGCTACTGCCAGGCCGGCCAGATCATGACCGCCGCCGCCTTGCTGCAGAACAACCCGCAACCCACCGACGACGACATCGACGGCGCCCTCGCCGGCAATCTTTGCCGCTGCGGCACCTACCTGCGCATCCGGGCCGCCGTCAAGGACGCGGCCACCGCCGTCGCTTCAGCCAAGGAGGCCGCCCAATGAAAGCATCCCAACCTCTCGATCGCCGCGAATTCTTCAAGGTCAGCGCCCTCGCCGGCGGCGGCTTCGCGCTCAGCTATTACCTGTCGCCCGTCGCGGCCCTCGCGCAATCCGCCGCCGTGGACAACACCGCCCGGGTCTTCGTCCCCAATGCCTTCATCCGCATCTATCCGGACGGCACCGTGAAGCTCATGGCCAAGACGCCTGATTCCGGCCAGGGCGTGAAGACCGCGCTCCCGATGATCATCGCCGAGGAGATGGACGTGGCGATCGACAAGGTCATCATCGAGCAGGCGGATTTCGACCCGATCTACGGGGGGCAGGCCGCCGGCGGCAGCCGCACGATTCCCTCGAGCTACGAGCCGATGCGCCGGGCCGGCGCCGTCGCGCGCGCCATGCTCATCACCGCCGCCGCCCAGCACTGGGGCGTCCCGGCCGACGAACTCTCCACGGAGAACGGCGCGGTGCTGCACCCGCCCACCAGCCGCGCCATCACCTACGGCGAACTCGCCCTCAAGGCCGCCCTCCTGCCCGTGCCGGACGCCGCCAGTGTGAAGCTGAAGGACCCGAGCGAATTCAAGATCATCGGCTCGCGCATCGGCGGCGTCGACAATCCCTCGCTCGTCACCGGCCAGCCGCTCTTCGGCATCGATATGAAATTGCCCGGCATGCTCCATGCCGTCTATGAGCGCTGCCCGACCTTCGGCGGCAATCCCGTCAGCGCCAACCTCGACCGCGTCAAGGCCCTGCCCGGGGTGCGCGACGCCTTTATCGTCGCGCGGGCCGCCGGACTCCAACCGGGAGTCGCAATCCTGGCCGACACCACGTGGGCCGCCTTCAGCGCCCGCCGCCAGCTGCAGGTCGTCTGGGACGAAGGTGACCCGTCCGCCCAAAGCTCCACCGTCTACGACGCCACGGCCGCAACCCTCGGCCGGCAGCCGGGCAAGGTCGTGCGCAACGATGGCGATGTCGACGCGGCCTTCGCCGGCGCCAAGGCCGTGGTCGAAGCCGCCTACTCCTACCCGTATATTTCCCACGCGACCCTCGAGCCGCAGAATTGCACCGCCTGGTTCAAGGGCGACCAGCTGGAGATCTGGTCGCCGACGCAGAATCCCGGCGGGCAGCTCGACCAGATCGTCGCTTTGGCCGGCCTGCCGAAGGAGCGCATCAAGATCCACGTCACCCGCAGCGGCGGCGGCTTCGGGCGCCGGCTCATCAACGACTACGCCGTCGAGGTGGCCGCCATCGCCAAGCAGGCGAAGGTTCCGGTCAAGCTCACCTGGTCGCGCGAGGACGACATGCGCCACGACTTCTACCGGCCCTGCGGCTGGCATTTCCTCAAAGGCTCGGTGGACGCACAGGGCAAGCTCAGCGCGTGGAAAAACCATTTCATCACCGTCGGCTTCAAGGGCACCGAGACGCCGGCCTCCTCCGCCGGGCTGAGCCCGGACGAGATGCCGGCGCGTTTCCTGGCCAACTACCGGCTCGAGCAATCCATCCAGTCCACGAGCGTGCCGACGGGCCCGTTGCGTGCGCCGGGCAGCAATGCCCTCGCGTTTGTCTTCCAAAGTTTCATCGACGAGCTCGCGCATGCCGCCGGTCGCGATCCGCTGGAGTTCCGGCTCGAACTGCTGGGCGACGACCGGCTCGTGCCGGGCACCGGCAACCGCGGCGCGCCCTACAGCAGCGCCCGCATGAAGGCCGTGCTGCGCAAGGTCGGCGAGATTTCCGGCTGGGGCATCAAGCACCCGAAAGGCCGGGGCCTGGGCATCGCCTTTCATTTCAGCCACAGCGGCTACGTGGCCCAGGTGGCCGACGTGAGCGTGGCGCCGGACGGCACGCTCAAGGTCCACCAGGTCTGGTGCGCCGTGGATGTCGGCCCGATCATCAACCGCAGCGGCGCCGAGAACCAGGTGCAGGGTTCCGTCGGCGACGGCCTAAGCGCCGCGTGGCTGCAGGAGATCACCGTCGAGCGTGGCCGGGTCGTGCAGAGTAATTTCGCTGACTACCCCCTGCTCCGGATCAATGACATGCCGAAGGTCGAGATCGCCTTCATCGAGAGCAAGAATCCGCCCACCGGCCTGGGCGAGCCGCCCTACCCGGTCACGCCGCCGGCCATCTGCAACGCCATCTTCGCCGCCACCGGCAAGCGCATCCGCACCCTGCCGATTACGAAGACGGACCTGCGCTGGGCGTAAGAACTGTAGGGCGGGCTCG
>JAQSDJ010000255.1:0-1006 GCA_029945855.1 Lacunisphaera sp. | reverse complement strand
ATCAGCGATCCCGCCCTACACCCCGCTCACAGCGCGCGGCGATTGCGCAGTTTGCGCAGGTCGATGACGAGATCGTATTGACCGGCGGCCGGCGCTTCCGGCCCGAGGCTCAGCGTGAAGCTGATTCCCTTCGGCAGCTTGGGGCCGAACCGCTGGCGCATGGCATCCTTGAACATCTCCTTGGGCGCCCAATCGGACTCCGACGACAAGGAACCAAATTCATCGGCAAAAGTCCTGGTGGTCGAGCGGTCAGCCAGCGACGGCGTGATGAGGTAGACCTTGGTGCCGGCCTTGAAGGTCGTGCGCATCACCGGGGTCAGCATCAGGTCCCATTCGTGGCCCTGGGGCTCCGCCAGCAGCGTGAAGGTGTGGCGGTTGGCCGAGAAGGCCGCGCCCGTCAGGATCACGCCAAGTGCGGTGTAATGCATCCACGGCTTGAGCCGGCCGGCGTTCAGCAGGCTGCGCAACGCAAACATCAGCAGCACCAGCACCAGGCCCGACAGGGCCCAGAGTGTCCGGTAGCCGGTCGCCCGCTCCGCGGCCGCGAGACTCACGACGTGCGCGAGCAGGGGCAGCACGACGAGGCAGAGCAGCCATTTTTTCCGCAGCACGGGATCGGTGGTGGTCTTCACCGCAAAGCCGATGACCAGCAGGGTGCCCAGGACCAAGCCCCAGAAGAGCGGATCGGTCTGGACGAAAGTGTCCCGCAGGGCGAAGAGCCCGAGCGCGTTCGGCAGCGGCTGCCAGAAGAACCAGCCGATCTTGCCGAGATAATCACCCTCGAGCTGCATGCGCACCGAGGGCTGGAAAACCCCGTTGTTAAAGAGCGTCTGCACCACCAGGTAGCTGCCGGCGATGCCGACGAGGAGCGCTCCGAGGTGCACCGCCACCCACCGCAGGTCGGTCAGCGGCTCGCGGCCGGCGCGCACCAGCAGCACCGCGGCGATGGGCACCACGGCAAACAAGGCGTTGGACTGGTAAAGCAGCCCCGCCAGCAGGTAGATCA
>JAQSDJ010000254.1 GCA_029945855.1 Lacunisphaera sp. | reverse complement strand
ACCCACTGGATACGATGTCCTGAAGTCAAAGTGGATAGGATGTCTTGGTTGCACCCATCCCTCGCCCACCCCTTCAGGTTTCAGGTCTCAAGTTTCAGGTTTCTTCTTTCACTCCATCACCGTCGGGTCCAGATGCTGCACGATCAGCTCCTGCAGCGTGGCGAGGAACGCGTAGGCGGCAAAGGCCCGGCGTTGCGCCTCCGGCAGCTCGTCGATGGCCACCTCGCCGCTCTCCATCGCCTCGTCGCTGAGCGCCGCCAGGTGCTTGGCGTGCAACCGCAGCCGCACGGCCGCGCAGGCACGCAGGATCGCCTCGCTGTTGTTCGCGTCAAGGGGCAGCACGCCGGTCGTGAAGAATTCGCGGTCGAACAGCGCCAGGAACACGCCGATGTCACTGTTCTGGTTTTCGAGCAGCTCGCGCTTCCAGCCTTCCGCGAACTCCGGCTCCCCGTCCGGCGGCGGCGCCGCGGCCACGGCCAGCTCCGGCCGCAGGTCGTCCGCCGCCTCCTTGATGGCGTCGAGCAGCGGCGCGACCGCCTCGAGGTTGAGTTTAACTTCCACGCGCTTCATTCGCGGTGGGTCCGATACGCTGGAGTTTGCTCCGGCTTGTCGGGAAGGTGGCATCGGCTGCCAGCCGATGGGTTGGGATCGATCTGCGGCAAGATGCCGCAGCCACGAGATTCGCGGGCCGGCTTACGATCTCTCATCGGCTTCGATCACGGCGTTGAGATGCCACTGGTGCAGGGTGAACACGTAGGCCTCGGCCTGCTCGCGCACCCCCGCCCAGACGACGGACCGGCCCTTCTCGTGCACCTCCAGCATGTGTCGGCGGGCCCGCAGCTCGTCGAAGCCGAAGACTTTTTTGAACACCATGACGACATACGACATGAGGTTCACCGGGTCGTTCAGGACAACCACGCGCCAAGCGTCGGCGAGCCGGGTCTCGGTCGCCGTGGTCGTTTTCGGAGTCGGATGGGAAGTTCCGGTCGCAGCTACGATCATGGCATGCAATGGAGACCGCACACGGTGGAACCCGTCCTCCGGACGGGTTTGTTTGATGCGAGCCGGCAAAACCCGTCCGGAGGACGGGTTCCACCTCAAATCAACAGTTCGCCCGGCTTGGATCATGCCTTGCTGGCGGCTTCGCGCACGGCCTGGGTGACCGCACTCTCGGCCTCGGCGATCGCGATTTTGCGCACTTCCTTCGAGTTGCGCCATTTGAATTCGAAGATCCCTTCCTTCAGCCCGCGGCCGCCCACGGTCAGGCGCAACGGCAGGCCGATGAGATCGGCATCCTTGAACTTCACGCCCGGCCGCTCGGCGCGGTCGTCGATGAGCACGTCGGCTCCGGCCGCCTCGGCGAATCCGGCGAGCTGCTTGCACAGGTCGGACGCCGCGGCGTCCTGCGGGTCGAGGTTGACGACCAGCACCTGCCACGGGGCTACGTTCCACGGCCAGACAATGCCGTCGGCGTCGTTGCTCTGCTCGATGACCGCCTGCAACGTGCGGCTGATGCCGATGCCGTAACAACCCATGACCATCGGGTGCGACTGTTTCTGGTCGTCGGTGTAGACGGCGCCAAACTTCTCGGAGTATTTCGTGCCGAGCTTGAAGACGTGGCCGACCTCGATGGCGCGGGCGATCTGGAGCGGCTGGCCGGACTTCGGGTCGGGCTCGCCGGCGCGCACCGTGCGGAAATCGCCGAATTTCGTGATCTCCAGGTCGCGGACGACATTCACATTGCGCAGGTGGAAGCCGTCCTTGTTGGCGCCGGTCGTGCCGTTGCCGACGAGGCGGATGGCATGGTCGGCGAAGATGCCGGCGAGCGCCGCGGGGTTCTTGATGGTGCCGCGGACGGTGCCGAGGCTGCCGGGCTTGGCGCCCATGACCGGTTCGATCTCCTCCGCCGTGGCCTGACGCCACAACTGGAAGCCCAGCGTGCCAAGCTTGGCCTCTTCCAACTCGTCGCAGCCGCGCAGCACGACGAGGAAGGGCTTCCCGTCACCCATGTAGACCAGCGTCTTGAATTGTTTGTCCGGGGCCGCGTTGTAGGGCGCCGCCGCGAGCGCCGCGATGGTCACGATGCCCGGCGTGGCGAATTCCTCGAGTGCGCCGGCGGGCGCCGCGTCGGCCAGATCCTTCGGCACAATGCCGCTAGTGGCCTTCTCGCGGTTGGCCGAGTAGCCGCTTTGCTCGTTATAGACGACATCGTCGTCACCGACCGGGGCCGGGACCATGAACTCGTGCGAGAAGCTGCCGCCCATCACGCCGGTGTCGGCCTCGACCGCGATGGTCTTCAGCCCGCAGCGGAGGAAGAACGCCGTGTAGGCGCGCTTCATCTTGTTGTAGCTCTCGATCGCCCCGGCGTCGTCCACGTCGAAGCTGTAGGCGTCCTTCATGATGAACTCGCGCGCGCGCATCAGGCCGTAGCGCGGGCGGATCTCGTTCCGGAACTTGGTGCCGATCTGGTAGAAATTCTTGGGCAGGTCGCGGTAGCTGGTGATCTCGGTCTTCACCAGCGGCGTGATGACCTCCTCGTGCGTCGGCCCGAGGACATACTCCGGCTCCTTGGCCCGGCCCTTGCCAGCGCCGGCGTGGTCGACGCGATACATGATCTCGCGCGCGGCGTTCCAGCGCGGTCCGTCGACCCAGGTGTCCGCCGGGTGGATGAAGGGCATGGCGAGTTCGATCGCCCCCTCGCGGTCCATCTCCTCGCGGCAGAGCTGGCTGATCTTCTGCACGACCCGCAGGCCGGCCGGCATATAGGTGTAGAGGCCGCCCCCGAGCTTGCGCACCAAGCCGGCGCGCAGCAGCAGCTTGTGCGAGGCGATTTCGGCGTCCGACGGGCTTTCCTTGAGTGTCGGAATAAAAGTCTGCGACCAGTATTTCATGTGAGGCCGAGACGAGAACAACTCGGTCCCGGCGGCGCAAATGTATTTGCGCCCCACGGGCCCGCCCCGCGATAACTGCCGGAATGTCCGCCACCCCGCACCGCCCGCCGCCCAAGCCCTGGTCCATGAAATGGGTCCTGGCCGCGATCCTGGTGTTCGTGGTCGGCTACACGCTGGTGAACCTCTATTTCCGCAAGCCCGGCCGCGGTTTCCGGCCCTACGAGGACATGAACAGCCGGGCCACCACCGCCCGCCTGCTGGCCGCGGGCTGGCAGATGATGCCGGTCGACGCCCGCCGGCCGGTGGAAAAGCCATCCGTCGACGACACCCCGGCCGCCATCACCCGGGCCGCGATCGGGCTCGGCGCGGACCTGGAGGACAAGTTCGCCGAGAAGCCCAAACTGCTCGCGAGCATCGACCGTGTCGTCGCGCCCGCCGCCGTCCCGCACGGCCGGGATTATCGCGCCTACTTCACCGCCACCCTTCCCACCCAGAAGACGCAAATCGGGGACCTCGCGCTCTTCCGCAAGGGCAACGAACTCGTCCTCATCCCCAGCACCGAGCCCCTGCCCGGCAAGGCGCTCATGAGCCGCTGGGACGACTCGACCTACCACGTGAGCGTTTCCACCGCCAACCTGCCGGCCGGCCGCTACTCGATGCGCATCGTGTCCAAGGGCCCCGCCGCCGCGTGGAGCTTCACGGTGAAGTGAGATGGAGAAACCTGAAACTTGAAACCTGAGACCTGAGGAATCTCGCCGGCGTGTGGCGCTGTCTGCTTCAGGTTTCAAGTTTCAGGTCTCAGGTTTCTCTTTTCCCCCATTGACGAGCGCGCCGCGATGCCTGATTAAATCTTTCCGAAAATGAGCAATGGCTCCGACATCAAGCCCACCGACCTGCGCGGCATCCTGAAATACGTCCCCCGTTTCCAGGGCCAGACCTTTGTCATCGCCGCCGACGGCATCATCGTCGCCGACGAGAATTTCTCGAACATCCTGACCGACATCGCCGTGCTCCGCAGCCTCGGCATCAAGATCATCATCGTCCACGGCATCGGCCACCAGATCGAGCAGCTCGCCAAGACCCGGAACATCCCCATCACCGATGTCCAGGGCACGGGCGTCGCCGACGCCGCCACGCTCGACCTCGCCATCCGCGCCTCGTCCCGCGTCACGCACCTCGTGATCGAGGGCCTCACGCAGAACGGCCTCAAGGCCGCGCTGACCAACGCCGTCCGCGCCGCGCCGATCGGCATCATCCGGGGCGTGGACCACCAGTTCACCGGCCGGGTGGACCGCGTCGACAAGGAATTCCTCACCCAGCTCATCGAGTCACAGGTCATCCCCGTGATGAATCCCATCGGCTTCGACCGCGACGGCCGCCCGCTGCGCATCAATTCCGACCTGCTCGCCGCCGAGCTGGCCGAGTCCCTGCAGGCCACCAAGATCATCTACCTCACCCCGCACGAGGGCCTCGAGATCAACGGCAAGCTCCAGCACCAGATCTCCGCCGCCACCCTCCGCACCGTGCTGGACGACCGGCCCGAGTCCATCAACGAGCCGATGCGCAGCACCGCCGCGCACGCCGTGAAGGCCGTCGAGACCGGCACCCCGCGCATCCACCTGCTCGACGGCCGGCTCCTGGACGGGCTGCTCAACGAGATCTTCTCCAACGAGGGCGTCGGCACGCTCATCCACGGCAACGAATACCAGCAGATCCGCCAGGCGACCAAGCGCGACGTCCGCGCGATCTACAACCTCACGCGCCAGGCCGTGAAGCGCGAGGAACTGCTTTACCGCACGCAGCAGGCGATCGAGAAGAACATCGAGCAGTTCTACGTGTTCGAGATCGACGAGAACATCATCGCCTGCGTCTCGCTCCAGCTTTACCCGGACAAGTCGAGGTATGCCGAGGTCGGCTCGCTCTACGTCATGCCCTTCTACCATCACCGCGGCATCGGCAAGAAGATGGTCGATTACGCCTGCCTGAAGGCCAAGGAGCGCGGCACGACGCACGTCATCGCGCTGTCCACGCAGGCCTACACCTTCTTCACCTCGGTCTGCCATTTCGAGGAGGCCGAGAAGGAGATCCTGCCCGACTCCCGCCTCAAGGCCTACGACGACAGCGGCCGCAATTCGAAGGTGATGGTCAAGAAGCTGTGTGGGTGGGCGAATCCTCCGTATGAGCCGCGGCTCGTCGGGGACGACTCGCCCTACCGTTTCAAGCCTTCAGTTCCACGATCACTTGGATCTCGACCGTCGAACCCTTGGGCAGGCCGGCGGCGGCCACCGCGGCGCGGGCGTGCTTGCCGGCGTCGCCGAAGACTTTCCCGAAAAGCTCCGAGGCCCCGTTGATGACGGCCGGGCTGTCGGCGAAGCCGCTGACGGCGTTGACGAAGCCCGTGACGAGCACGATCTGTTTCACGCTGTCGAGGCTGCCGGTGGCGGCCTTGATGTTGGCCAGGGTATTGAGCGCGCAGATCTTGGCGGACTCATAGGCCGTCTCCACCGTTTGTTCCTTGCCGACCTGGCCGACGTGGGTCATCGCGCCGTTGAAGACGCTGATGGTGCCCGCGAGATAAAGGAGATTGCCCGTGCGCACAAAGGGCACGTAGCTGCCGGCGGCGGCGGGCGGATGGGGGAGCGTGAGACCGAGTTCGGCGAGTTTGGCTTCGTAGTTCATGGGGATGGGTTTTCTGCAGGGGAACCCACTTATGGAAATGAAACAAGGCGTTTTTGGGCCCGCGAATCACGCGAATCGACGCGAATATGTAGCCGTGACGATCTCTATTGGCTTTTATTCGCGTGATTCGCGGGCCAACTTGCTTTGGCTTTAGTCAGTTCGCGGGAGCAATCTTACTTTGCTGTTTGGGAATGAATTCAAACGTCGCGACGTCGCTCACGGCGACGGGCTTGTCGAGCACGCCGACTTCCTGCAGCAGGTCGATCTGCTTCTGCAGGCGCGCGGCCGTCAGCTGGCCGGCGGTTTCCCCTTTCGCGGGATTGCCCGACACCAATTGGTATTCGTTCATGGCCTTGATGCTGTAAGCCATGAATTCCGGCGGGAGGTCGGTGCGCTTGGTGAGGATGAGCGCATTGCCCGGCGCGGGATCGCCGGACAGGTAATCAATCCAACCGCGGATGCTCGCCCGGACGAACTTGCCGACGATATCCGGGTGCTTGGCGAGAAATTCCGTCCCGGTGAACATCACCCGGTAGGGTTCGTAGGTGTCACTGGCGATGAGCAGCGCGCCGACGTCGGCTCCGCGCTGGCGGGCGAAGTAAGGCTCGTTGGTCACGAAGCACTGCTGGACGAATTGCTTGTTGTTCATGAACCGCGCGAGGTCGCCCATCAGCGGGATGAGGTTGAACTTCACGCCCTGTTTCTTCCGCAGCACCTCCAGCCAGGTCGAGCCGGCGCCCGCCATGAGGGTCTTGCCCTCCAGGTCCTGCAGGCTCCGGAGGGGATTCTCCGCGTGGAAGAGAATTCCCTGCGCGTCGCGCTGCATCTCGGCGCCGACCATCTTGATCGGCACCCCGCGCGCCACGGCCACGATGACGTCGTCCCCGTTGGTCATGCCCAGGTCCGCCCGGCCGACGGCGACGGTCGTCATCACCTGCGCGTTCGGCCCGCCGGGCAAAATCTCCACGTCGAGCCCCTCCTCCGCATAAAAACCCTTGGCCACGGCCTGGTAGTAGCCGCCGTGCTCGGGCTGCGGAAACCAGTCGGTCTGGAAGCGCACCTTCACGAGCGCGCCCGGCGCGGTGGCCGTCTCGGCTTTCTTTCCGCAGCCGGTGAGGAGCATCAGGCCGACCGACAGGAGCAGGACAATTGTAGGTCGGGCTTTATACCCGACAGTCGGGGATAAACCCCGACCTACATGACAGGTTTGTGCGTGGTTCATGGTGCGTGGTCAGTGGTCGTTGCGCTCGAAGGAATCGTGCCATTTGTGGAGCACGGCCCAGTTGAGCCAGGAGACGGCAGCCACAAAGATGAAACCCAGCAGGCAGCTGGTCAACGCCGTGGCGAAGAGGGCCGGGATCTTGATCTGGGTGTTGTAGCTGTAGACGAGGAAGCCCAGGCCGCCGCTCTTGCCCGACGAGTTGCCGACCATGTATTCGCCAAAGATCGCCCCGATCGGGGCGAGCGTCGCGGCGATGCGCAGCCCGGCGAGATAGAGCGGCATGGCGGACGGCACGCGCAGCAGCAGCATCTCCTGCATCCGGCTGGCGTTGCACATCCGGAAGAGCGCCACGTGGTTCATGTCGGTCGAGAGCAGCCCCTGTGTCATGTTGGCGACGATGGGGAAATAGCTGATGAGCCAGGTGATCGTGATGATGCCCGGCATGCCGGGCCCGGCCCAGAGCATGATGATCGGCGTCAGCACGATCACCGGCGTCATCTGCAGCACGAGCAGCCACGGATAAAGTCCCGCCCGCAGTGAGCGCGAGACCCCGAGCAGCAGCGACGTCGCGAAGCCCAGCGCCGCCGCCAGCACGAATCCGCCCAGCGCCCCGATCGCGGTCTGGCCCGCGGCGGCCACCAAGGTCGCCCGCTCGCTGAACGCCGCCCGGAGGATGTCCAGCGGCGTCGGCAAAATCCAGCTCTGCAGCCCGCTCACCGCGCGGATGCCATACCAGAGCGCGACGAAGAGCAGTCCGCTCAAGATCGGCAGGCCCCAGACGAAAAGTGTCGGCAGCTTTTTCATGCGGGGACCGGCTCCACCTGGTGGAGCAGATGCGACACCTCGTTCACCTTCGCCTGGAACTCCGGGCGCTCCCGCAGCTCCGGCGCCCGCGGATAAGGAAAATCGACCGCCACCTCCGCGTGCAGGCGCCCGGGATTTGCCGCCATCACCACGATGCGGTTGGACAGAAACACGGCTTCGGCCACCGAGTGCGTGACAAACATCGCGGTGAAAGGCGCCTTGGCCCGCAGCGCCAGCAATTCCTCGTTGAGCCGGTTGCGCGTCATCTCGTCGAGCGCGCCAAACGGTTCGTCGAGCAGCAGCAGTTGCGGCGCCAGCGTCAGCGCCCGGGCGATGGACACGCGCATCTTCATCCCGCCGGAAAGCTGCCGCGGGTAGTAGCCGCTGGCCGCACCCAGCCCGACGAGTTCAAGCATTTGCCGCGCCTTGGCCACGCGCTCTGCCGCCGGCACCCCGCGCAGGCGCAGCGGCAGCTCGACATTATGCTGGGCCGTGAGCCACGGCAGCAGCGTGGCGTCCTGGAAAATGAACGCCTGCCGGTCGCGTGCCTGCCGGGGCTTGACGCCGGCGACGCTCAACTCCCCCACCGTCCACGGGCTGAGCCCGGACACGAGCTTGAGCACGGTGGACTTGCCGCAACCACTGGGTCCGATGAAGGTGATGAAATCGCCCCGCTGCACCTGCAGGTTGATGCCATCGAGCACGAGCGGGCCGTCGCCATAGCGCTTTTGCAGCGAGGTAAAATTGACGATGGGCGCAACAGCCTCCATGAATGCGGATGAATGGACACTATCGCGCCCAAAACGCCAGCCACTTTGCCATTCGCGGCCTGGCAGTCCATGGCCCCGCAGGACGCGGCCCGGGAAGTCCACCGGCGCATCGCCGCCTTGCCTGCAGCTCTTCATTCCGCCGCGCTGGCCTGGCTCCGGCCGGAGCAGGAACTGGCGGAGCAGTTGGAACTGAGTGTCCCGACACAACCGCTGCACGGGATTCCCTACCTGTTGAAGGATCTCTACGACCTGGCCGGCGTGCCCACCCAGGCCGGCTCCACCTTTCTCGACCAAGCCCGCGGGCGGCCGACACACGACGGCGCTATCGTCGGGCGCCTGCGCCAACTCGGCGCCGCCTGCGCGGGCAAGACCCACCTCGTCGAATTCGCCGCCGGCCTGTTTGGCGACAACGCGCACTACGGCGATTGCCCGCATCCGTTTTTTCCTGACCGGCTCTCCGGCGGCTCCAGCAGCGGCTCGGCCGCGCTGGTGGCCGCGGGCGTCACCCCGCTCGCCATCGGCAGCGACACCGGCGGTTCGGTGCGCCTGCCCGCGGCCTTCTGCGGCCTTTTTGGTTTTCGCCTGACGCCCGGCGATGACTTCATTCGCGACGCCATGCCGCTGTCGCCGACGATGGACACCGCCGGTTGGTTCACGGCCAACGCAGGCGACATGCTGACGACGTGGCGGGCGCTGGTCGCAGGTAGGGCGAATCGTCCCGATGAGCCGGCTCGTCCGGAGGACTCGCCCTACCCGATGCCCGGCAAGCTCCGCGGCTGCTATCTCCCGGCCGCAACTTTCGGCATTCCCTTCGATCCCGGCACCGCGACCGCCTGTGACCGCGCCGCCGCAACTTTCGCGCCCGCCGCCGACCAATCGACGACCGCCGCGCTGCTCGCCTCCTGGCAGGAAGCGATCGAGGCCTACAGCACCACCGCGCTCAGCGATGCGAACAGGATCCATCGCGACTGGCTCGCGCCTTATCACGAGCATTATGAGCCCGGCATCTGGCAACGCTTCACCGACGGCGGACACTACACCCGGGACCAGCTGGCCAAAGCGGCGATGTCCATCGCCAGCGTTCGTGTCGCCTGGCGGCAATTTTTTGCGGATCGCGATTTCCTCGTGCTGCCCTGCGCGCCCTTCCCCGCCCTGCGCAAGGCCGACTGCACCCCCGAGGCCCGGAAAAAAATCCTGACACTCACCACGCCCGCCAGCCTCGGCGGCCTGCCGGTGCTGACCATTCCCGTGCCCCTACTCTCAGGCCTCACCGCCGGGCTGCAGATCATCTTGCCCGCCGCCGACAGCCGGGTCGTGCCGTGGGTGCTGAACCGGTAGGGCGCTTGCCCCCAAGCGCCCGGGCCGTTGAGGGCAACGGCCCCTACCACCCTAGCAATCCCGCCGCATTTCCGCCCAGCACGGCGTCAGTGACGCCCGCGTTCCGCGCTTCATTAAGCAGGCCCCCGAAACCCGGCGCCATCTCTGTCTTCGGATAAAGCACCAGCGGATAATCCGAACCGAACAGCACGCGTTCCGACGGCGCCTTCGTCCACACGTCAGGTCCGTAGAGCAGTGGCGAAGCGGCCGTGTCGTAATGGATATTGCGCAGCACCCGGTTTTCCGAGTCGAAGGCCAGCCCGCCGCCCCAGTGCGCCAGAATGAACTTTGTCGCCGGAAACTCCCGGGCCAGGCCAATGAAGTCCGCCAGCGGCGTGGCCACGCGCGCCGGATACGGCCGGCCCTTCGGGTCCGACACATGCAGGTTGACCGGCAGCTTCAGTTCCCCCGCCAGCGCCATGAGCTGCCGCCAGGTCGGGTCGGCGAGCGACACCTGCTGCGAGTGGGGCGACAACTCCCCCAGCCCGATCAGGCCGGCCGCCTGGGCCCGCCGGACTTCGCCCAGCGCCGCCGCGCCCGCCGCCGGATGCACCGTGGCAAAGGCCGCAAGCCGGTCGGGATGGGCCCGCACACAATCGGCGTAGAACTTGTTCTGCTCCACACACGCCGCATGGCTCGCCCAATACCAGCCGAGCAATACCGCCTTCGCCACGCCAGCGGCGTCCATGTCGCGCAAGAGCTGGTCCACGGACGGAAACGTCTGCACGGCCTGGCCATCCTTGCGCCGCCGCGTGCACATCTCGGCCCAGTGCTTTTCCCCGCACGCCGCCGCCCACGCCACCGGGTCGCGGTTCACCTCCGGCGGGTAGAGATGCACGTGGCTGTCGATGATCGGCACGGCGCCTAGTTTCACTCCGGGTGTCTTGTGGGCAAGCCGGGAACACCGGTCACCGCGCCGGCGGCGCACACCGTTGGCTGTAGGGCGGGATCGCTGATCCCGCCTGCGC
>JAQSDJ010000253.1 GCA_029945855.1 Lacunisphaera sp. | reverse complement strand
GAGCGACCTCGCGGGCGTGCTGGCCTCGCAGCAGCCGCTGGCCCCGCCGGTGGCTCCGCCCGGTCGGCAGTGGAGCTACAACGAATTCGGCTACGATGTGGCCGGACGGATCGTGGAGGTGGTCAGCGGGCAGCCGTTTGACGAGTTTCTCGCCACGCGCCTCTTCGCACCGCTCGGAATGCACGACACGACCTTTTATCCGGACGCGGCTCAGCAGCGGCGCCTCGCCGGTTTCTATGAACCGAACCGGCGCACAGGAGCGCTGGAACTGCGCACGACGTGGTCGGGCCTGCCTTTGCCGGTGCGCGGGCATTTCCCGCCGGTGCCCGGTGGCGGGCTGTTCTCTACGGCCGGGGATCTCGCGCGGTTTTGCCGGATGCTGCTGCAGCGAGGCGTGCTCGACGGGAAACGCACCCTGAGCGAGCGTTCGTTTCAGCTGCTCACGACAATCCAGTCCGGAGGCGAGCCGCCGGGGTCGCGCGGCTGGGGACTCGGTCCCTATGTGATACGCGGCCCGGACGAAGGTCTGGCGGGCCGGGTTTCGCCGGGGTCTTTCGGACACCCGGGGGCCACAGGCTGCCATCTCGTCATTGATCCGGAGCGGGGAAGGGGCTACGTCCTGCTGCTGCACCGGCGTGGTCTGTCCGGAGGCTGGGACAACCGGGTGGTCAATGGGTTTCTCGAGAGTGCGAACCGGACGGCCGAGGCCAAGGAGCCGGCCGGAACCGGAGCGGAGGGCCAGGCGAGATGAGGCAGACGGTTGCCAGTCTGCGGGTGGTTGCCGGCCTGATTCTGGCTTTTCTGGGGTGTTGCTGGGGCGTTGTGGGCTGCCGGCATGCGCCGCCGGGGCCGCCGGATACGGGGAGGAGTTCGTTCGCGTTCATCGAACCGCCGGTGGCGACACCGCGGGCCAACCCGGTGGCGGCGGAGCCGCGGGAGCCGGTCAGCATGGAGCAATACGAGGAGGCCAGCCCGATCCAGCCGCTGGCCACGCCGGTGTATCCGCCGCGGGCGTTGGCGGCCAAGGCGGGGCGGGTGACCATCGGGGTGAAGATCACGGTCGACGCCGCCGGGCGGGTTTCCGACATCGGGCCGAGTCTGCGGGCGGTGACCATCCCGAGCCGGTTCGATGAGGATTTCCAAGCGGCGGTGCGGGCGGCGGTGTCGCAGTGGCGGTTTCGTCCGGCGCTGTCTTACCGGATCGAGCACGCCCCCATGCCGGATGGCAGCACTTACCAGCGGATGATAGACCGGCGCCGCGTGGAGACGACGTTCGACCTGTCGTTCACCTTCACGGCGACGGGCGCGGTGCTGGGCGGGGAGAAGTAACAGAGGACCCGCCTACGCCAAGCTACGGCGCGGTAAACAGAGGACAGGCGACAGAGGACAGGGAAATGCCTGCCTCATTCTCTTTCTCGTAATCGTTTTCATTCTCTCGAGCTAACCCGAGGTGAGAACGAGAAGGAGAACGAAGAACGAGAACGATAGCGATCTCAGGCCGGCTTTGTCGCCGCGGCTTCCTTCGCCAGGGCGGCCTGGCGCAGCTTCTTTTCCTCGATGTGGCCGTGGAAAAGCCAGCGGGCGAGGGCGGGCATCAGGAGCATCGCGCCAAACATGTTGAAGAGAAACATGAAGGCGAGCAGCACGCCCATGTCGGCCTGGAACTTGAGGGCGGAGAACGCCCAGGTGCCGACGCCGATGGAGAGTGCGATGCCGGTGAAGACGACGGATGTGCCCATGGTGGCGAAGGATTCAAACAGGGCGTCCTCGAGGCACTTGCCGTCGCGGATCTTCTCCAGCAGCGCGGAGCACAGGTAGATGCCGTAGTCGACGCCGATGCCGACGCCGAGGGCGACGACAGGCAGCGTCGAGGTTTTCAGGCCGATCTCGAGGTAGACCATGAGCGCGTAGGCGAGGTCGGAGACGATGATGAGGGGCAGGACGACGCAGACGGTGGCCCGCCAGGACCGGAAGGAGATCAGGCAAAGGGCAATGACCGCGGCGAAGAGCCACATGACCATGGGGAACTGGGCGGCATCGACGACCTCGTTGGTCGCGGCCATCACGCCGACATTGCCGGTGGCGAGCTGGAGCTGGACCTTGTCGGTGGGGTTGAGGTCGCGGAACCGTTTCACCGCGGAGATGACACGCCGGATGGTCTCGGCCTTGTGGTCCTGCAGGTAGATCATCACCGGGATGACGCTGCCGTCGTGGTTGAGGAGGCCGGAGGAGGTCTCGACGGGCGCGACGGACTGGGCGAGGGTGGAGGAGTCGGGGGAGATGATCCGCCACTTGAGGCTGCCCTCGTTCCAGCCGGCGTTGATGGTGCGGGCGTAGTCGGTCAGGGCGAGCGTGGACTGCACGCCCTCGGTGTTGCGCATGTGCCAGGCAAAGCGGTCGACCAGTTCCATGACATCGTGGTCGATGACCCCGTTGGGCTTGGTCTCGGCGATGATGGTGATGACGTCGACGCCGATGCTGAACTTGGCGGTGACGGCGGCGGTGTCCTCGTTGTAGCGGGAGTTCTGCCGCAGTTCGGGCACGCCGGCGTGCATGTCGCCGATGCGGATCTGCTTGGCCTGGTGAAAACCGAAGGCCCACAGCCCGAGGCCGACCACGATGATGGCCAGCGAGTATCGTCCGGTGGTGAAGCCGACCAGCCACTTCCAGATCGGCTGCAGGGCGAAGCGGCGGATGGTGACGCGTTTCCGGAAGTCGGGCGCCATCGTCGTGTAGGACATGAGCACCGGCAGGAAGAAGCGGTCGGTCAGGATAATGAGGGTCACGCCCAGGCTGGCGGTGATGGCGAGTTCCTGGATGATGGGCACCTTGACGAGATAGATGGTCAGAAAGCCCACGGTGTCTGTCACGATGGCGACCGTGCCGGGGATGAAGAGGTTGTTGAACGAGGCGCGGGCGGCGATCTGCTCGTCGCGCCCGATGTTATACTCGTAGCGGAAGGAGCGGAGCATCTGCGTGGCGTGGCTCAGCGCGATGGCGAACACCAGGAACGGCACGAGGATCGAGAGCGGGTCGATGCCGTAGCCGAAGAGGTAGAGCAGGCCCAGCTGCCAGATGACGGCGCAGGTGGAGGTGAACAGCGGCAGGATCGTGAGGATGACCGACTGCGAGAAATAATAGAGGAGGAAGGCGGAGATCAGGATGGCGATGCCGAAGAACACGAGCACGCCCCGGGCACCGTCGGTGATGTCGCCGATGACCTTGGCGAAGCCGATGATGTGGATGCCGACGGTGGGGGACTGGAATTTGTCGCGGATCCGGGCCTCGAGGGCGTCGGCCACCTCGGCGTAGACGAGTTTTTTCCCCGTCTGCGGGTCGACCTCGAGCAGCGAGATGATGACGGCGGCGCCGGTGTAGTCATTGGACACGAGCATGCCGACGCGGCCGGACTTGAGGATGTTCTGCCGCACCTGCTGCAGGCCGGCGGCATCGGGCACGAAGTCGGCCGGGATGACGTTGCCGCCCTGCAGGCCGTCCTCGACGACCTCGATGTAGCGGACATTGGGCGTGAAGATGGAGGTGACCTGGGCCCGGTCCACGCCCGGCAGGTAATAGGCCTCGTCGGTGACCTGCTTCAGGGTTTTAAAGAACTCCGGGGTGAAGATGTCGCCCTGTTTCGCCGTGACGGCGATGACCACGCGATTGGCGCCGCCGAACTGTTCCTGATATTTGACGAAATTGCGGATGTATTCGTGGTCGCTCGGCAGCTGCTTGTTGAAGCTGGCATCGACGTGCGTCTTGGCGGCGAACCAGAGCAGCACGAGCGTCGTGAGCAGGAACACCGCCACCGTGAGGTGCCGGTGCTTGAAGACGATTTCCTCGATGCGGGAGATCATGGGGTGTAGGGCGGGATCGCTGATCCCGCCGGCTTGCGGGGGAAGGCGGGATACGGCGATCCCGCCCTACAACCAGACGGCTGGAGCAGGAATTTCATGGCTTGGGCAGATCCAAGCGGACGGCGCCGGCTTCGCCGACGGTGACGATGGCCCCGTCGGGCGCCTCGACGAGATCGGCGACGCTGGTGCCGAAATCCGCGGGTTTCCAGTGGGTGAAGCTCAGGCCGGCGTCGCGGCTGAGGAAGAAATTGCCGCCCTGTCCGGCGAGCACGATCACGCCGTTGCGGAGCCGGGTGCCGCCCATGATGAGGACACGGACGTCGCTGTTGAGCGGTTCCCAGGTCGTGCCGTGATCGTCGGAGCGCAAAATGTGTCCACGCAGGCCATAGGCGATGATCCGGGCACCCTCCAGCGGCAGGATGCCGAAGAAGGAGCCGTCGTAGGGCGCCTCGACCCGGTTCCATTGCTTGCCGCCATTACTGGAGAGCAGCACGGTGCCGCTTTCACCGGCGAGATACAGGTGGCCGTCACTGCCGGCGCTGATACGGTTGAAATGCACTTCATCTTCCGCGGGTTTGGCCGCAGTCCAGGTCTTGCCGCCATCCGCCGTCACGGCGAATTTGCCGTAGGCGCCGACGATGAAACCGTGCAGCGGATCGCGGAAAAGGACGTCCAGCCATACGGTGGCGAGATCCTTGCCGTCGTCCTGACGAGTCCAGGTTAGTCCACCGTCCTCGGAGGCGAGGATGACGCCGTCGTGACCGACCGCCCAGCCGTGCCGGGTGTCGGGGAACGAGACGCCGGTGAGCAAGGCCCGGGTGGGGGTGATACTTTGCGTCCAGGTCCGGCCGCCATCGGGCGACCGGACGACATGGCCGCGGTCGCCGACGGCCACGAGCTGGTCGCCGGTGTTGACGAGGTCGAGCAGGAGCGATTTCGCCGCCAAGCGGGCGGGCTCGGCGGACACTTGAGAGTGAAGAGGGAGAGTGAAAGTGAGAGTGGTCAGAAACAGCGTGGCGACCAATCGACGCACCCCGCCCTGACGGGCACCCCTGTCAAGAGGGGACCTAAACCAATGCCGGCAAAGCTCCCCGCTGGAGCCGGAATCATGCAGTTGATGCGGGTGGAGCCGGTCCTCCGGACCGGTTTTTCCAGGCGTGCGTCCAACAACCCGTCCGGAGGACGGGTTCCACCATGGAGTGCGCACCTCTTCGGAGAGAAAGGGCAGTTCAACTGGATCGTTCCGGCTGGAGGGGAGTGGCGTGCAGCGCCAGGGGGTGTCGGTTTGTTTGAGAGCCATCACGAAAAGGGGCGGACTGCATTTAGTCCGCCCCTAGTTAGCTTAAATATCGCGTTCGCGTCGAGTCCTCAGCGCACGCCTTCCTGGCGCAGGGTTGCGGGGGTGTAGTCCTGCGGGCTGCGGACGAGGGTGAAGTCATACATCTTGCCCTCGTTGTCCAGGCCGATCGCCAGGTAGCGGCCGGCGATGAGGTCGGTGTGGACCTCGAGGGTGCTCCAGAAGACCTGGGCATCATAGTAGTTGATGCAATGCGCCTCGGAAACGCGCCAGAGCTGACCGCGACCGTCGTATTGGTCCACGGCGAGGATCTGCCAGCTGTCCTCATCGATATAGAAGGTGCGGCGGGAATAGACGTGGTTGGTGCCGGACTTGAGCGTGGCATCAACCACCCAGACGCGGTGCAGCTCGTAGCGGGTGAGGTCCTGGTTGATGTGCAGCGGCTTGAGGATGTCCTTATACTTCAGGCCATCGCTGTGCAGCTTGTAGGAGTTGTAGGGGACATACATTTCCTTTTTGCCGACGAGCTTCCAGTCGTAGCGGTCGGGCGCGCCGTTCAGCATGTCGAACTGGTCGGAAGTGCGCATGCCGTCGGCGGCGGTGCCGGGATTATCGTAGGAGACGTTCGGGGCGCGGCGCACGCGGCGCTGGCCGGTGTTGTAGACCCAGGCGCGGCGGGCTTCCTTCACCTGATCCAGGGTCTCATGCACGACGAGGATGGAACCGGCGAGGCGGGCGGGTGCGGCAACGGCCTGCTTGAAATAGACGAGCACGTTGTCGAGGTCCTTCTCCTGGATGCCCTCGCGGACATAGTTGAAGAGGAACTCGTCGTCGAAATCAACCAGGGTGTAGCTGCCGTTGCGCTGCGGAGCCGCCTGGCTGATGAAGCGGCTGGCGGCGACGCCGCGGTAGCGGGTCAGGTGGTTCCAGATGACTTCGAGGCCGGTCGACGGGATGGGGAACGGGGTGCCGACGACGGTGCCGGTGAGGCCGTTGCCGCCCTCGGTGAGCGCGGCGGTGGTGGCATGCTCCTTGGTGGCGTCGTAGATGCGCTGCGGGTTCGAGGCGCTGCGGTGCGTCGCCATGACCGGCATCGTGTAATCCGGGTAGGCCTTGAGCAGGGCGAGGTGCCCGGCACTCAGCTTGTCGGCATACTTGTCGGCGTTGGCGGCGTTGATGGTGAAGAGCACCGGGTCAGCCTTGAAGGGATCGGGATGGTGCATGCCGGGCGTGTAGCCGGCGGGCGCGGTGGTGAGGCCGCCGGTCCACGCGGGGATGCTGCCGTCGGCGTTGCCGGCCTTTTCCCCGCCGAGCGGGGTGAGGTCGGCGCCGAGACGGGCGGCATCGGCGGCGGAGATGGCGGCCTGGGTCGCCGCGGCGAGGGAGAGACCGAGGACGGTAAGCAGAAGAAACTTCGTTTTCATTGAGGGAAGGGGTAAACGCGGGGGGTTAGAACGAATACTTCAGGTTGCACGAGACATAGTCGCGGTCGCCCAGCAGGTTGTAGCGGCCGGCCCCGAAGAAGTTCACGTAGCGGAGGTCAAAGGCCCAGGCGTTCTGGAAGGTGAATTCCGCGCCGACGGTGATGGTCTTGCGGCCGTGCAGGAAGTTGCCGAGCGGCAGCGGCGTGTTGCCGCCGACGTCGTGCGAGAAGACGACGAGCGGCGAAACGTTCACGCCCGCGTAGACGTTGTTGTAGTCGAGGCGGCCGACCAGCTGATAACCCCAGGAGAAGGGGTCGGCAAAGGCGGAGGCCGGCTCGGAGGGGGGCAGCTTGCCGGAGGCGTTGTTGCCGGAATTGTTCATGTAATTGACGTCGCCGCCGACGAAGCTGCCCGGGCCGTCGAAGCGCAGGGTGCTCTTGGCGGGGAGGTCAGCGTTGACGAAGCCCGCCTCGGCGAGGAGGGTGGTCTGCTCGGCCCCGAGGAAGCCGCGGCCGACCCAGGTGGCGGTCATCTGGCCGGTCCAGACCTTGAGGCGGCGGTAGCCGGAGATGTAGGAGTTGAGCGTGTAGGGCGCGGGGGCGGCCAGGGACAGCTGGTTGTTGGCCGAGAAGCGCGAGCTGAGCGGGGACAGTGAGGCGAAGAGCAACTCGACGTCGTCCACCTGCAGCGGCTGGTTGTCGCGGTAGCTGATCTCGCCCTGGAGCGCGATGCCGCTGAGGCTGGTGTTGAAGCTGGCGCCGTAGAGGCGGATGTCCTCGGGGAACTCAATGAGGTAGCGGCCGGTCGCGGCGGCGACGAGCAGCTCGCGCTGGGCGATCTGGCCGGATACGCCGGCCACCGTGGGCAGCAGGGGCAGGAGGGCCGCGGTGGGCACGGCGCCGAGCGCGGCGCCGATCAACAGCTGCAGGGCGGTGGCGGGCGGCAGGCCGATGGAGGTGGCGGCCGGCACGAGTCCGCCCATGAACGTGGCGTTGGCCCCGAGGATCGCACCCGTGTCCGCACCGACGACCGTGGTGTTGACCGGCACGGTCGGCGTGCTGGCGGAGATCACCGGCAGCCGGCTGTGGTAATTCATGAAGTAGATGCCGAACTCGGTGTCCTTGAGGCCGTGCGCCAGCCACTTGAGGTTGACGCCATATTGACCGGAGCTGCCGGGCTCGTTGTCCTTGCCGCGGGAAATGGCGCCGAGGCTGGAGGAGTCGGGGATGCCGCCGAAACCTAGATAAACCTTCGAGCCGCCCTTGGCGACGAAGTCATTCGTGCTGAAGAAGGTGCCCGGCGGGTCGACGCGGGTGCGGTCCCAGTCGAACAGGTAGAAGGCCTCGAGGCTGAGTTCGTCCGTTAGGTTGATGGACATACTCGCCATGGTGAGGGGGCGGAGGGCTTCCTTGAGTTCGGAGCCGGGGGTGCGGAGCTTGGCGACATCAATGGGGTTGATCGAGTTGACGCCGTTCGGGATGAAGGTGCTTTCGCCCCAGCTCAGGACCTGGCGGCCGAAACGGAACGTGGTCGCCATGCCGCCGATGTTCTCCTTGGTGTAGACATAGGCGTCGAGCAGTTCGGCGCCCTCGGACACGATCTTGTCGGCCTCATCGCTCAGCGCCGTGCGCGCGCGGGTGCCGTTGGAGTTGACGAAGTCATTGAAATAGTAGCCACGGACAAACAGGCCGGTGTTCTTATATTGGACCAGCAGGTCGTGGTTGGCCTTGACCAGAAGGGAGGCCAGACCGGCCCGGTAGTTCAGGTTGCCGTCGTCGGAATTACCCGAGCGCTGCTCGCCCGCGACGCCACCAAACGAGCTGGTGATGCTGTAGTAAGTGGGATCCGGGTCATTCAGCCGGTAAAGGCCGCCGACCGAGACCGTCGTGTCGAAGCTGCCCTTGACGTCGCCGAATTCGAAGACGAACGCCCGGGCGGCGGGTGCCAGTCCGAGAGCGAAAGCCAAGCCGGCAAGGACCGGGAGGCGCAAACGATGGAGAACATTACGTAGGTTCATAGCGGTATCAACGTAGTCAGCCTCGGAAAAGGAGGCGCGTGGAGGGGTTAGGTGGGGAAAGAGGCCGCTTGGCCTATGAGTTACTGGGCGGGATAAAGTGGTTTTCCCGGCGGGACTTCAAGTGCTAAACCGCGCTGAGGCAGGGGCTTTGTTGTATTAGCGTTTTGACGCCTGCGGCAAATCGGCAACCGTGGAGCAATGGACGCGGCGACGCATATTCATCTCAAGGGCGCGCGGGAGCATAACCTGCGCAACCTCGAGCTGCGCATCCCGCGCGGCAAGCTCGTTGTGCTCACCGGCCCGAGCGGTTCCGGGAAATCCTCGCTCGCGTTCGACACCATCTACGCGGAGGGCTACCGCAAATACATGGAGAGCCTCTCCGCGCAGGCGCGGCAGGTGCTCGACCAGCTCAAGCGGCCCGATGTCGACTTCATCCACGGCCTCTCGCCCGTCCTCGCCATCGAGCAGCGCACCGGCGGGAGTTCGCCCCGCAGCACGGTCGCCACCGTGACCGAGGTGGCGGACTACGCCCGGCTGCTCTGGGCGCTCTGCGGGGAACAGCGCTGCCCGAAGGACGGCGGCCGGGTCGAGAAGCGCTCGCTCGACGACTGCCTCAACCAATTGCTGCGCGACGCACCCGGCGAGCGCGCCATCATTCTCGCGCCGTGGATGACCGCGAAGCCGGCGGTGCTGCGCGACGAGCTGCCGCCGCTGCGGCAGCGGGGCTTCCAGCGCGTGCGGATTGCGGGCGAGATCAAGTCGCTCGACGAACCGAAACTCGTGCCCACCGGGTCCGCCGACCTGGTGGTCGAGCTCGTCATCGACCGGGTGGTCCTTGCTGCCGACCAGCGCAGCCGCCTGGCAGACTCGCTCGAACTGGCGTTCCGCGAAGGCCAGAACCGGGCGCTCGTGCTCGTGCAAAAGGGGCCGGAGGCGCCGTGGCGCGAGATCCACCTGGGCCAGAGCCTCAGCTGCACGGTCTGCGGCGACGTGTTCGACGTGCTCACGCCGCGGCATTTCTCCTTCAACCACACTGAAGGGGCCTGCGAGACCTGCGGCGGGCTCGGTCGGCAGCTCGTGTTCACCGAGGACCTGATCGTGCCCAAGCCGGAGAAGGCGGTGCGCGAGGGCGCCATCAAGCCCTGGCGCATCGGCGGCCGGAATCTCATCATCCGGCACAATTCCATCCTCAAGCAGCTGGCCGAGCAGCTGCCCTTCGAGGCGGAGACGCCGTGGCAGGACCTGCCGGTGGAAACCCGGCACGCGCTGCTGCACGGCGCCGGCGAGCGGCTGTTCAGTTTCCGGCTGCGGCGCACCCAGAAGGCCGAGCTGAAGCCGTTTCCCGGCATCATCGCCCTGCTGGATGCCGGCCGGCGCGAGACGCGCAGCGACGGTTACCGGGCGAGGCTGGCCACCTTCATGGCGAGCGACGAATGTCCGTCGTGCCACGGTCTGCGGCTCAACGCCCGCAGCGCCGCGGTGTTCGTAGGGGCGCCGCTTGACGGCGCCCGGGCGTCGGCAAGCAACGCCCCTACAGGGATCAGTTTCGCCGCGTTCACGGCCCTGGACATTCGCCGGGCGCTCCAATTCATGCGCGGCCTGCCCGCCGTGCTGCCGGCGACCGACGCGGTGCGCGAGGTGCTGGACGGGGTGACGCAGCGCTTGCATTTCCTGAGCGAGACGGGACTGGGTTACCTCACGCTCGACCGCGAATACACCACGTTGTCCGGCGGCGAGGCGCAGCGCGTGCGGCTCGCCACGCAGCTGGGCATGGGGCTGGTCGGCGTCATCTACGTGCTCGACGAACCGAGCATCGGCCTGCATCCGCACGACAACCAGCGGCTGCTCGCGACCCTCCGCGAACTGCGGGACCGCGGCAACACCGTGCTCGTCGTCGAGCACGACGCCGACACGATCCGGATCGCGGACGAGCTGATCGAACTCGGGCCGGGCGCCGGCACCGAGGGTGGGGCGATCCTCGTCCAGGGCTCGCCGGCGGATTGCGCGAAGCTCCCGGCCTCGGTCTCGCGCACGGGCGCCTACCTTGCCGGCAAGCTCGGCGTCGTGAAGGATGCTAAGACCAAGGCGCCGGACGGCCGCTGGCTGACGGTGAAAGGCGCCGCC
>JAQSDJ010000252.1:288-10735 GCA_029945855.1 Lacunisphaera sp. | reverse complement strand
TGGGAAAATCCGATGGCCAGCAGGTCGGGGGCGCCGTCCGCCTCGCCGAGCTTTTCCCGCACGACCAGTTCGCGCACGAGCATCGCCACGAGTTCGTTGTTCCAGGGCGAGTGGTCGAATGCCTCGTAGAAATCCTTCGAGAGCTTGTCCCGGCCGCCGTCAATCCTCTTGGGGAAGGTGCGCGCCAGGCCGAAATCGACCGCCTCTGCGTCGGCGTCATCGGGACCCTGCACCGCGTCGTAGACCTTGGCGTCGAGCAGGCGCGTCCATTCGCGGCCGAAGACCTGCTCGGCGTGCCGCTCCGCGTTGAACGCCACCAGGTAGTCCGGCAGCTCGCGGCGATAAAAGGTGGAGGTGACGACGCGGCCTTCCTCGGTCCAGTAGGCCCCGTTGGCCAACTTGCCGGTCATGAGGATCGCGGCGCGATCCTTGTCGGCGACGCCGAAGACCTTGGCGGCGGCCCCATGACGCAGCTTGAGCTGGTCGCCCACCGTGCTGGCCAGCAGAGGCCGCGGGGAACGACCGGTCTTCGCCTCGAGCACACCGCCGGGCGAACGCACCGCCCGCGGCGCCGCGCCCACCAGCGGCGCCGCGCGATCTTCCACGCAATTGACCTGCTCCAAGGCCGGCCAGGTGCGGAGCCGCCACTCATTGCCGACGATGCCGTGTTGATCGGCATGCACCCCGGTCAGGATGACGGCATGGCCCGGCCCCGTCTTGGTAACCGCGTGGCGGTAATGATTGTCCGTGAAATTCAAGCCCTGCCGGGTTAGGCGGTTGAAGCCCCCTTCGCCAAAATAGGGCGCGAACCGGTCCAGGTAATCGGCCCGCATCTGGTCGACGCTGATCACGACAACCAGAGGGGGAGGCGGAGTTGCGCCAAACCCGGTCGTGCCGGCCAGCAAAACCAGGCCGGGAAAAGCACACCACCGTCGGAGTAATTGGATCATTGGAAGGAGGAGAGAATCGGGGCAATCGCGGCCGCCCGTGCGGAAAAATCATCACAGTAAAGGCCGGCGCCGTGACCGAGGGCAAAGGAATTTTGCCCGCCGCCGGGTCCGGGGCCCGTGCCGTGGAAAGATTTAACCTGCCCGACACCTAATAAATCGTTGTCATGGGCTCATAGTTATCAGATGCTTCCCCTGTGCGCCCCCGGAAAAAAATCTCCCAAACCCAGCTGGCCAAGGAACTCGGCGTTTCCCAGGCCCTCGTCTCCCTCGCGTTGAACGGCCGCAGCCTCGGCATCAATCCCGACACCTACAAGCGCATCTGGGAGCGCGCCGTCAGCCTGGGCTACCTGCCCAAGGGCATGCGCGTCGACTCCACCCCCGACTCCGCGCGGGTCCGGCAGATCGGTTTCATCCTGCGCGCCCCGCTGCGGCTGTATATTCCCAGCACCTATTTCGGCCACGTCCAGCACGGCCTGCACCAGGAACTGGAGGCCCGCGGCTATCGCGCCGTCTACCTCGGGGCCGAGGACGAGCTCACCGGCGACAAACTGCGGAATCTTTTCCATCCGAGCAACCACCTCGGCGGCGTGGTCGTGCTGGGCGAGGTGCCCCGGCCTTTCCTGGAGGAACTGTGCCGCCTCACCCAGCGCGTCGTCGCCGTGTCGGCGCGTTATCCCGGCCTGTGCCATTCCGTGCTGGGCAACGAACCGGAGGCGCTCAACCAGCTCGTCCGCCATCTTTACAACCTCGGCCACCAGCGCTTCGGCTGGCTTGGCGGCAATGCCGCGCTCGGCCGCCATGACGCCCGGGCCGCCTCCTTCCGGACCGCGCTCGCCCAGCTCGGCCTGAAGCTGGACCCGCGCTACACCGTCGTGCTCAAGGAGGCCGACCGCGCCGAGGGGGCGGAGGCCATCCACGCGCTGCTCAAACACGCCCGGCGGGCGGATTTCCCCACCGCTTTCGTCACCTACAACACCGGCATGGCCGCCGGGGCCGCGATGGCGCTGCAGCGCGAGGGCTGGAAGGTGCCCGGCGACCTCAGCCTGGCCTCCGCCGATGTCTCCCGGCTCAGCGTCGAGGGGCCCCTTCGTATCACAGGGGCCGGCACCAGTCCCGACAAGCTCGGTGAGGCCGCCGCCCGCCTTGTGCTCGGCGAGGGCGTCCCGGCCGAGGGTTACACCGACCTGGTGCTGCCCGCGCCGCTGGTGATCGGCAACTCGACCGCCGCCCCCGCGTGAGCCCCGCCCCCCCGGCCGAGAGAGTTTGTGCTTGGCTGTTCATAATTATTAGGCTTTATCAGCTGATGCCCCGCCCACCCCGCCCATGACCCATTACGACCACGCCGTCCTCGCCTTCTATTTCGTCTTCATGCTGGTCATCAGCTGGGTCTTCCGGCGGTTCATCACGAACGTGAGCGACTACTTCCGCAGCGGCGGCCAGGTGCTGTGGTGGATGGCGGGCGGGTCGGCCTTCATGGTGTCGTTCAGCGCGTGGACCTTCACCGGCGCAGCCAGCCGGGCCTATGGCGACGGCTGGCCCATCATGGTGCTCTACCTGGCCAACGCGGTGGGCTTTTTCCTCAACGCGGCCTACTTCGGCCCCAAGATGCGCCAGATGCGCGTCGTCACCTCAATGGAGGCGGTGCGCCAGCGCTTCGGCCGGGCCAGCGAACAGACCTTCACGTGGATCACGATGCCCCTGCAGATGCTCACCGCCGGAATCTGGCTTTACGGCCTCGGCGTGTTCTTTTCCGCCGCCTTCGATATCGATGTCGGCCTGACCATCGTCGTCACCGGGATCTCCGTGCTCCTGATCTCGCTGGTCGGCGGCAGCTGGGCCGTGGTGGCCAGCGACTTCATCCAAGTGCTCATTTTGATGCCGGTGACCATCGTCGCCACCTTCCTGGCCGTGGCGCACATCGGCGGCTGGACCGAGATGGTGGCCAAGCTTTCCGCCACCAGCCTGAACCTCTCCAAGGCGTTCACCGACGACTTCCTGCTCTTCTGGTGCGCGGCCATCTTCTTCAAGCAGTTCCTCTCGACCAACAACATGAACGACGCCTCGCGCTATCTCTGCGTGAAGGACAGCGCCCACGCCCGCAAGGCCGCCATCCTCGGCGGGGTGCTCTTCCTCGGCGGCATCCTCATCTGGTTCCTGCCGCCGATGATCGCCTCGGTCACCCACCCCGACCTCTCGGTCGCGTTCCCCAACCTCAAGGAGCCGGGCGAGGCCTCGTTCTTCGCGATCGCGCAGTCCACCTTCCCCGTGGGCATGATGGGGCTGCTCGTGAGCGGCATCTTCGCCGCCACCATGTCGTCGATGGATTCCGGCCTGAACAAGAACGCCGGTGTCTTCATCAAGAACTTCTACCAGCCCATCCTGCGTCCCGCGGCGCCCGAAGCCGAGCTGCTCAAGGCGGGCAAGATCACGACCGTCGTGCTCGGCCTCACCGTCATCATGATCGCGCATTTCTACAGCACGCTGAAAAACCTCACGCTCTTCGAGCTGATGGTGAAGTTCCAGGTGCTGGTGTCGCTGCCCTATGTCGTGCCGCTCGTCCTGGGTATGCTCATCAAGCGCACCCCGGGCTGGACCGGCTGGTCCGCCGTGGTCGTCTGCTTCGGCGTCAGCTACCTGACCGACCGCTTCCTCGACATCGGCTGGGCCGTGTCGACCTTCGGCGTCAGCGACGGCACGACCAACTGGGAACGCCAGAACTGGGAACAGGGCATCGGCGTGTTCACCATCTCGGCCGCCGGCCTTGTCTGGTTCCTGCTTGCCCGACTGTTTTACCGGCACGAGTCGCCCGCCCAGAAGGCCTCGATCGAGCAGTTCTGCCACAACCTCGCCACGCCGGTGGTCTACACCCGGGAGGAGACCGCCGCCGCCACCGACGACAAGCAGTCCTGGCTCATCGGCTGGCTCTGCCTGCCCTACGGTGCGGCCGTGATGCTCATGGCGTTCATCCCGAATCCCCTCTTCGGCCGCCTCGCTTTCGTCTTCTGCGGCAGCGTGGTCATGCTCATCGGCGGGCTGCTGGTGAAGCAGGCGCGCGCCAAGCCCGCCGCCTCCTGATTCCCGGCCATGGACCACCGCGGCAAACTCGTCCTCCTCCCGCCCCAGCGCGTCTGGCGCACCTACCAGGGTGGCCGCACGCTTGATGCGCTGACCGGGATCGCCGCACCGGCCGACGGCCACTTCCCCGAGGACTGGATCGCCTCCACCACCCGCGCGGTCAACGCCGGCCGCGAAGCCATCCGCGAAGGCGTGTCCACCGTCACCGTGGGCGGCGCGCCGCACGACTTCGCCGCGCTGCTCGCCCGCGATCCGGAGTATTTTCTCGGCGCCGCCCATGTCGCGAAATTCGGGGCGCAGCCGCAGCTGCTCGTCAAGCTGCTCGATCCGGCCATCCGCCTCCATTTCCAGGCGCATCCCACCGCGGCGTTCGCGCGCCGCTTCCTCGGTTCCCCCAGTGGCAAGACCGAGGCCTACCATGTCCTCGGTGCCCGTCCCGGTATCACGCCCTATATCTACCTCGGCTTCCAACGCCCGCCCACGCGCGACGCTCTCCGCCGCATGATTGAGACTCAGGATATCGCCGCCCTGGAAGCCTGCTTCGACAAAATCTCCGTGCGGCCGGGCGACACTTATCTCGTGCCTGGCGGTGTGCCGCACGCGCTGGGCGAGGGCATTTTCCTGGTCGAGATCCAGGAGCCCAGCGACCTCGTCGTGCGTTTCGAGTTCGAGCGCGGCGGCTACGTTCTGCCCGAGCCGGCGCGCTTCATGAGCCGCGGCCTCGAGTTCTGCCTCGATGTCTTCGACTACGCCGCGTGGCCGGCCGACCGTCTCGCGGTCGAGGCCGCCTGCCCGCCGCGCCGCCGCCGCGCCCTCGGACCGGATTCGTATCAGGACGACCTCATCGGCCCCGAGCGCACGCCCTGCTTCCGCGTCCGCCAATCCCACCTCCGCGGCCCCGTCACCAAGTCCGAGGATTCCGCCTACCTCGCCGTCGTGACCGCCGGCACCTGCACGGTCAGGGCCGGCGGCGAAACCCATCATTTAAAAGCTTTCGACAAGTTTTTCTGCCCGGCCGGCCTAACCTCGATTGAACTCCAGCCCGGCCCGTCGGCCACCTTGCTCGAGTGCTTCCCGCCGTCGGGCGACGATTCCGCCGAAGCCACCCGCTGATCAACCACCGCCTTTTCTCATGCCCCGTCCCACTTCCATACTCGCTGCAGTCACGGCCCAGGAACTCACCGAGTTCCTGCCCGCGCCGCTGCTGACCCAAGTGACCGCCCTGACCGGCAGTTTCCGTCACCTCGATACGGCTGCGCTCTCGACGGCAGACTTTCATCGTGCCTTGGCCGCGGCGGATCCCGCGGTGCTGCTCGCCTGCTGGAAAACCCCGCCGCTCCCCGCCCAGCTGCCGCCCAACATGCGCTACCTCTGCTACCTCGCGGGCTCGGTCAAACGACTGGTCCCCCGGGGCCACATCGAGCAGGGCCTCATCGTCACCAACTGGGGCGGCTCCATCAGCCGCATCGTGGCGGAATGGGCCCTCTTCCACGTCCTCTCCTGCCTGCGCCGCGCCACCCACTGGACGTCCGTCATGCATCGCGAAGGCGGCTGGAAAAGCACCCAGACCGAGACCGCCTCCCTGTTCGGCCGGCGCGTCGGCCTGCACGGCTTCGGTTCCGTCGCCCGCGAACTGGTCCGCCTGCTGCAACCCTTCGGCTGCGCCATCTCGGCCTTCGCCCCCGACGTGGATGCCGCCGCCGAGGCCCGCTTTGGCATCCGGCGGGCGACCTCGCTTGAATCGCTTTTCGCCGACAACGAGATCATCGTCGAACTCGCCCCGCTGATCCCCGCGACCACGGGCAGCGTGACCGAGCAACACCTGCGCCTCATCCCGGCCGGCGGCGTGTTCGTCAACGTCGGCCGCGGCGCCGTGGTCGACGAGGCCGCCCTGCTGCGCATCGCCCGCGAAGGCCGCATCATGATCGGCCTCGATGTCTTCGGCACGGAACCCTTGCCGCCCGACTCCGGCTTCCGCGGCCTGCCCAATGTCACGCTCACCCCCCATCTCGCCGGCCCCACCACCGACCGGCGGCGCGACGCCGGCGCCTTTGCGCTGAAGAATCTCCAGGCCTACGCCGAAGACCGGCCCCTGCCGGCCCTCATCACCACCCAGGTTTACGATTCCTCGACCTGATTTCCTGGGTTTGTCATTCTGAGAGCAGCGAAGAATCCACGCGCTCACCCGCCACATCAGCCCCGACTTCCGTGCCTCTACCCGCCCCCTACCTGCACTGGCAGGATTCCGCCCGCCGCCTGCTCGAACCGCTTGCCGCCCTTATGCAGCCGGGCCGCGCCGAGATCCCGATTGCCGGCGTCGCCAGCGACCATGACCGGCAGGCCGACCGGCTGGAAAGCTTTGCCCGGCCGCTGACGCTCGCGGCGTTCTGGCTGCAATCCGTCCCGCGCCCGGAGGACGCCGCGTTGCGCCGGCAGCTCGGCGAATGGTTCCGCGCCGGGCTCCTGGCTGGCACCGATCCCGCCCACCCGCACTACTGGGGCCCCGACGCGAGCTACCACCAGCACCACGTCGAGATGGGCCTCATGGCCATCGCGCTGCAGATCGCGGAACGCGACCTCTGGGCGCCCTTGCCCGACGACGCCAAGGCGCAGGTCGCGCGCTGGTTTGTCACCTGCCGTGGCGGCGGCATCGTCAACAACAACCACCTCTTCATGTCCGTGCACATCCTCGAGTTCCTGGGGAAGCACGGCTTCGCCCACCGCACCGACCGGGCCGTCATCACCGCCCACCTCAACCAGCTCGAGACCATGCACCGCGGCGGCGGCTGGTTCGAGGACGGCATCAACCAGGCCTTCGACCACTACAACGCCTACGCCTTCCACTTCTACGGTCTCATGTGGACGCACCTGCACGGCGCCGCCGATTCCGTCCGCGCCACGCGCTGGCGCGAGTGGGCGGGACTGTTCGTCCGCGACTACCAGCATTTCTTCGCCGCCAGCGGCGAGCACCCGGCGTTCGGCCGCTCCATCACCTACCGCTTCAACTGCCTCAACGTCTTCGGCCTCGCGCTTGCCGAAAAGTGCACCGACGTCGCCCCGGGCCTCCTGCGCCGCCTCTGCACGCGCAACCTCGACTTCTTCCTCTCGCGCCCGATCTACCAGGAGCAGGGTTGCCTGAGCTCCGGTTTCACCGACCGCTTTGACAAGATCGTCGAACCATACTCCTGCGCCGCCTCGCCCTATTGGGCGGCCAAAGGCTTCACCCCGTTGCTGCTGCCGCCCGCCCACGCCTTTTGGCACGACGCCGAGCGACCGCTCCCCGCCGAGTTGGGTTTCGTGCACGTCATGCCCGCGCCGGGCCTCGTCACGCGCAGTCTGCCGGGCGGCGAGATCGAAATCCTCAACGCCGGCTCCATGGTCGTCAACACCCAGCTCCGCTACGGCGCCTGGAAATGGAGCAAGCTCAGCTACCGCACCGGCGTGCATTTCACCTACGCCTTCCCCGAAATCTCCAATGTCTCCTTCGACTCCGCGCTGACGCAGCAGCTCGACGACGGCCGCGTCTTCGGCCGGCATTCGACCGTCGCGGTCGAGCTCACCGACGACCATCTCGGCTACAGCTACAACCTCGGCTTCCGCACCGGCCAGGTGAACACCGGGGTGGAGACGTTCGTCTTCTGGCGTGCCGGCTGGCTGCTGCACGTGCACCACGTCGAGGCCCGCCAGCCCGTGGTGCTGCGCATCGGCGGCTTCGCGCTGCCCCTGCAAAAGGTAGGGGCCGTTGCCCTCAACGGCCCTTCTGATGTCGCGCCGACCGCAGGGCGGTTGGGGGCAACCGCCCCTACCCTGGCGTTTTTCTCCCCCGACCATCGCGGCACCTCTCTCCAGCCACTCCTTGGTTTCGCTGCCACCGAATGGGACGCGCGCCTCGACGACACCATCGAGCGCCGACACGTCGCCGCGCCGTATCATGCCACGCCCATCGCGAAAACCGCGCGCCTGACCGGTCCGACCGTTCTCGCCGCCCTCTCCTGGGCCGGCCCCGACCGCGCCGAGTCCGCCCCCTGGCGCGTCGTCGCCGGCACGGCCGGCGCGTGGAAACTCACCCACCCGAAACTCGGTGACTGGGCCATCCGTCACTGGTCCCTGCCTGCCCTCACTACCTGACCCCAAACCGTTGGTAGTCTATTAAACTACCAACCCCTCATCCCATGCCTCGCTGGATTTTACGCCTTTTGTGCCTTTATGCGGCCACCCTGCCTTGGGTTGCGGTTGCCTCTGAGTTCGATTCCATCGTCCCGGCCGCTGCCCCGCGCACCAACGTGCTCGCCGGTCGTACCGAGGCCTTCCGCGCCTACTGCACCACCGGTGAGGGCGCCGCGGCCTTCGCCAAGCTCAAGGGCGACCTCGATGCGAAATACCTCAAGATGCCCTTCCCGGTCGAGCCCGTCACCTACGGCGATCCCACGCCTTCCCAGCGCACCTCCGACATGGCCGACAAGTGGCGCGCCGTGCAGGATATCTGCGGCGTGATCTCCGCGGTCGCCGAGGCCTCGGCCTTGAGCTGGATCGTGACGGGCGAAGAAAAGTATCTCGCCAAGGCCAAGGAAATCCTCCTTGCGTCGAGCCAGTGGAGCTTCGCCCCGGATTGGAAATCCGGCCAGGTGATCGGTGCCACCGACATCTACTACAATGACGAGGCGCACTTCCGCCTCTGGCGGAAACTCCCCCTCGTCTACGACCAGATCCGCGACCAGTTCACCCCCGCGGAAAAGAAAATCATCCTCGACCACTTCCGGGAGCGCGGACGCCGCTCCGTCGCGTGGATCGAGCACGAGGGCAACATCTCCAAGATCACCCGCAACTCGATCAAGGCTGACCTTTCCAGCCACCCGGTGCGCTTTATGCCCATGACCGGCCTCACCGCCCTCGCCCTCTGGGACGACCTGCCCGAGGCCCGCGAATGGTGGGCCTACGCCTACAGGTTCTATCGCGACCAGTTCAGCCCGTGGGGCGGCGACGACGGCGGCTGGGGCGAGGGCAACGCCTACTGGCGCGGCACCTTCGAGCACGCCGCCTTTCAGGACGCCCTCCTCGCCATCGGCGACCCGGCGGCTTACACGACGCCGTTCTGGAAAAACTCCCCGCTCTTCGCGATTTACAACGTCCAGCCCTACCTCCACACGACCTTCGGCGACACCTCCAACGCCGGCCGCTTCAACCTTGAGCCCGTCATCGCCGACTACATGGAGCACGTGGCACGCGTGCAGCAGAACGGCTACTTCCGCGCCTACGCCGAGCTCTGCACGGACAAACGCACGCGTCCCATCGACAAGGGCCTCGAGGAACTCAGCCGCACCTACCCGACCGCCGCCGAGTTTCTGGTCCGCAACTTCATCGCCTCGGCCAGGCCGCTGCCGCCCGCGCGTCCGCTCAGCGAGCTGCCGCCGCACCGCCACTTCACCGACGTCGGCTGGGTCTCCCTGCATAGTGCGCTCGGCCGGCCGGAGGACGACATCCACGTCACCTTCAAGTCGTCGCCCTACGGCTCCTTCAGCCATAGCCACGCCGACCAGAACAGTTTCATCCTCAACGCCTATGGCGAGGGCCTCGCCATCAACTCCGCCTACCGCGAGTTCCACAACTCTCCGCACCACGCCCAGTGGACGCGCCAGACGATCTCCAAGAACGCGTTGCTCATCGACGGCGCCGGCCAGAAGGCCCAAAGCAAGGCGGCCACCGGCCTCATTCGCCGCTACTCTGTGGGCGAACGATTCGTGTGGACGATGGGCGACGCCACCAAGGCCTACCAGACGATGCAACCGAAGGGAAAGGTGAAGCTCGTCACCCGCGACCTCGTCTTCATCGACCAGCGCTACGTCGTGCTCCGCGACCGGGTCACCCTTGCCACCCCGGGCAAACTTTCCTGGTTGCTCCACGCCGAGCACAACCTGGCCTGGGACGGAGCGACGAATCGCGCCTTCATCCGTGGCGAGAAGGCCGCACTCACCGCCCAGATCGTCGCCCCGGGGGTCGGGTGGCGCGACACGGTCACCGACCAGTTTCCCGTGCCGGTTGATCCCAAATACGCCACGGGCGAGGTCACGGGCGCCTACCTTACCGGCAAATGGCACAACCAGCAGCATCTCACGCTGGAGAGCAAAGACGCGGCGGAGAGCTACACCGTCTGGACCGTGCTCTGGCCGGAACGCAACGGCACCACCCCGGCCGCACTGCAGGCCGGGTGGCAGCTCGGCGCGTTCGTCATCAGCCGCCCCGACGGCAGGACCGACACCCTCACCCTTACCCATGACTCGATCAATCTTCGCTAGCCTCGCCTGCCTCGCGCTCCTGCCGGTTGCCGCCTCCGCGCTCGACGCCTGGCAGCGCACCCCCGCCGAGCTGGCCGCTCTCGCCGCCAAGTCCGCGACGGCGATCAAGGAGCCCGTCGCCACCGTCAC
>JAQSDJ010000252.1:0-278 GCA_029945855.1 Lacunisphaera sp. | reverse complement strand
AGTCGCCCCGCCCAGCGGCGACCCGCACGACTATGTCAGTTTCGCGCGCTACTACTGGCCCGACCCCACCAAGCCCGACGGCCTGCCCTACGTCAGCCGCGACGGTCAGCACAACCGCGAGCAGGTCGCCCGCGGCGACCGCGGGCGCATCGGGGATTTCTGCGAGACGGTGGAGAAGCTCGCCGCCGCCTGGCACGTGCACCGCGACGAGGCCGCCGCCCGGCGCGCCGGTGAGTGGTTGCGCGCGTGGTTCATCACCCCGGCCACCCGCATGAACC
>JAQSDJ010000251.1:1945-10849 GCA_029945855.1 Lacunisphaera sp. | reverse complement strand
GCTGCCGGCAACCCGCGGGACTGATAGTCCCGCCTCCACCAGACAATCGGGTGGGCGTCGGCCTCCATGCCGACGCCGGTCGCCGAGGTGGAAATCGGCGACCACCTGGTCTGGAGGCACGGCGACCCCGCCGTGCGTGGCCCCATCCGCAGCGAGGTCGCTGCGGCTCCAGGCCCTACCTCTTCACCAGATCGCCGGCCAGGTCTTCGCCGGTTCGGGGCATCCGAAGGCGGCGTTGAACTCCGGGAAATTCGCCACCGGCCCGAGCACGCGCCAGCGGATCGGGCTGTGCACGTCGCTGGTCACCTGCAGGCGAAGCTGCTCCGGCCGCTGGTTCGTGCGCCAGCCCTGCGCGAAGGCGATGAAGAAACGCTGGTCGGGCGTGAAGCCGTCGACCGGGGCGAGCCGCTTGTGCGCGGTCGCGAGCCGGAAGGCCTCATACGAAACGCGCAGGCCGCCGATGTCGGCGATGTTTTCGCCGAGCGTCTGGTGGCCGTTGATGGCGAGGCCCGGGAGCACCTCGTAGGCGTCGTATTGCTTCGCCACGATCTCGGCGCGTTCCTCAAAGCCCTTGGCGTCCGCCTCGGTCCACCAGTTCTTGAGGTTGCCGTCGGCGTCGTATTGGCGGCCCTGGTCGTCGAAGCCGTGGGTCAGCTCGTGGCCGATGGTGGAGGCGAGGGCGCCGTAGTTGGTGGCGTCATCGGCCTGTTCGTCGAAGAAGGGCGGCTGCAAAATGCCGGCCGGGAAACACATCTCGTTCAACGTCGGGTCGTAGTAGGCGTTGTTGGTCTGCGGGGTCATGAACCAGTCGCTGCGGTCGACGGGTTGGCCGAGCTTGGCCAGCTGGCGGCGGACCTCGCAGGCCGAGGCGGCGAGGACGTTGCGCACGTAGGACTCGCGCGTGAGGCTGAGCGCGGAGTAATCGCGCCACTGGTCGGGATAGCCAATCTTGCTGCGCATGGTGTCGAGCTTCCGGTAGGCCTGCGTCTTGGTGGCTTCGCTCATCCACTGGGCGTCGCGGATGCGGTTCCGCATGGCCACAAGGTGAAATTTCACCATCTCCAGGGCACGGGCTTTGGCCGCCGGGCTGAAGGCGGTCTGCACATAAAGCTGGCCGAGATCCTCGCCGATGGCGTCGTCGGCCGCGGCCAGGACGCGTTTCCAGCGCGGGCGCAACTCCGTGCGTCCGGAAAGCTTCTTTCCGTAGAAGGCGAAGCTCTCGTTCACGAACGCGGCGCCGAGGTAGTCGGACGTCTCATGCAGCAGGTGCCAGCGCAGATAGGTGCGCCAATGGGCGAGGGGCTCGCGGCGGCTGAGGCCGCCGAGGGCGGTGAAGAACTCCGGCTGGCCGACGATCACGGTCTTCTCCGTGGCCGGGAGACCGGCCTGCGTCATGAATTCCTCCCACGCGAAATCCGGCGCCAGCTTCGCCAGCGCGGTCCGCTCGAACTTGTTGTAGTTCTTCTCCGGGTCGCGGCGCTCGACGAGCGTGCGCGAGGCCTGGGCGAGCTTGGTCTCGAGGGCGAGCACGACCTCCGCGCCGGCCGCGGCGTCGGCGGGGGAGTCGCCGGCCAGCTCGAGCATCTTCGCCACGTGCGTCCGGTAGGCCGTGCGGGTCTCGGCCGACTTCTCGTCGGCGCGGGTGTAATAGTCGCGCTCCGGCAGGCCGAGCCCGCCTTGGGCGAAACCCGCGATCATCGCCGTGGTGTCCTTCTCATCGACCTGGACGCCGAAACCGAAACCCGCGTCGAGGCCCTGCGCCTGCAGGCGGGCGATGACGCCGATCAGGGCCGCCGGCGAATCGATGGCGGCGATTTCCTTGAACCACGGCGCCAGCGGCGTGAGCCCGGCCATTTCAATGGCAGCCTCGTCCATGCCCGCGGCGTAGAAATCGCCGACGCGCTGGGCCACGCTGCCCTGCGGCCCGCCCGTCCGGGCGGAGTTTTCCAGGATGGCTTTGACGATGGCGAAATTCCGCTCGTCGATCTCCTGGTTGACGCCGTAGGAGGCGTATTCGCCGGGGATGGCGATCTGGTCGAAGGCGCCGTTGGCGTAGGCGTAGAAATCCTTGCAGGGATTGGCGGCGGGATCGATGTAAGCCCGGTCGACGCCCACGATGGGACGGGCGGGCGGCTGCGCGGACAGGACGGTGGCGGCGGCCAGCACGGCCGCGAGAGGAATGAACGATTTCATAGGGACAAGGATTTTAATTCGTGGGCCAGCGAGCTTGCTCGCGCTCAACCGCTCCCGCCAGCGGGCGGCTTGCCAGGGCAAGGGTCAACCCTGGTGCGACATCACGCCAGATTCGCGGGGCCAAACGCGTCGGGCAGCAGTTCGTGCGTGCTCGAGGCGATGTGCCCCTGGCCGCGGCAGATCGAGAGGATGCGCGCCTCCGGGCCGAATTCGTTGATGACCTGCCGGCACGCGCCGCACGGGGCGGTAGGCATGTCGGTCGGCGTGTAGACGACAACGCACTGCAGCTTCAGTTTCTTTTCGCCGGCCGCGACGGCGTTGAAGATCGCCGTGCGTTCCGCGCAGTTGGTCAGGCCGTAGGAGGCGTTCTCGACGTTGCAGCCGGAGTAGATCTTGCCCGAGGCGGTCAGAATGGCGGCGCCGACGCTGAATTTGGAATACGGCGCGTAGGCGCGGCCGGCGGCGGCCTTGGCGGTCGCCTTGAGGCGGTTGAGCTGGTCGGCGGTGGGGGTGGTTTTCATGCGTAAGGGGTAGGGGCCGTTGCCCTCAACGGCCCGGGCGCTTGGGGGCAAGCGCCCCTACCTAGGTCAGCCTTGGACAAATCGTCTGGGGGTCACAAGCCAAACTCCTGCTTGACCTCGGCGAAGGCGTTGATCGCAAACGCCAGGTCCTCGCGGCTGTGGGCGGCGGACACCTGCGTGCGGATGCGGGCGGCGCCCTGCGGCACCACGGGGTAGAAGAAGCCGATGACATAGACGCCCTTCTCGAGCATCCGCGCCGCGACCTTCTGCGCCAGTGCCGCGTCGCCGAGCATGATCGGCACGATGGGGTGCGTGCCGGGCTTGATGGTGAGGCCGGCCTTCGTCAGCCCTTCGCGGAAGAACTTCGTGTTGGCCTCCAGCTTGTCGCGCAGCGCGGTGGACTGGCTGAGGATTTCCAGGCACTTGATCGACGCGGCGGCGATGAAAGGCGGAATGGTGTTGGAGAAGAGGTAGGGCCGGGAGCGCTGGCGGAGCAGGTCGATGATCTCTTTGCGGCCGCTGGTGTAGCCGCCCGTGGCGCCGCCAAGGGCCTTGCCGAGCGTGCCGGTGAAGACGTCGACGCGGCCCATGACACCGCAGTGCTCGTGCGTGCCGCGGCCGGTTTTGCCCATGAAGCCGACGGAGTGACTGTCGTCCACCATCACGAGCGCGCCATATTTGTCGGCCAGGTCGCAGACGCCCTGCAGGTTGGCGATGAAGCCGTCCATCGAGAACACGCCGTCGGTGGCGATGAGCTTGAAGCGCGCCTTCGCGGCGTCGGCCTCCTTCAGCTTGGCCTCGAGGTCTTCCATGCGGTTGTTCTTGTAGCGGTAGCGCTGGGCCTTGCAGAGGCGCACGCCGTCGATGATCGAGGCATGGTTCAGCTCGTCGGAGATGACGGCGTCCTCCGTGCCGAGCAGCGTTTCAAAGAGGCCGCCGTTGGCGTCGAAGCAGGAGGAGTAGAGGATCGTGTCCTCGGTGCCGAGGAACTGGGAGATGGTCGCCTCAAGGTCCTTGTGGATCTGCTGCGTGCCGCAGATGAAGCGCACCGAGGAGAGCCCGTAACCCCAGCGGTCGAGCGACGCGCGCGCGGCGGCGATCAGCTCGGGATTGTCGGCCAGCCCGAGGTAGTTGTTGGCGCACAGGTTCAGCACCTGCTGGCCGCCGGCCACAGTGATGTGGGCGGTCTGGTGCGTGGTGATGACGCGCTCGCGCTTGAACAGCCCGGCGGCCTCGATCTCGCCGAGGGTTTTCTTCAGATGTTGGGTGTAGGCGGAATTCATGAGAAAATCATTCTAAACACAGAGAACACAGAGTGCACAGAGGAGGGGAAGGGAATACTCCGTGATCTCCGCGACCTCTGGGTTAAATAATCACTCCCAGTTGAGCACGATCTTGCCGGACTTGCCGGCGCCCATCAGTTCGAAGCCTTCCTGGAAGTTCGCGACGGGCATCCGGTGGGTGATGACCGGAGTGATGTCCATGCCGCCCTGGACGAGCGCGGTCATCTTATACCAGGTCTCGAACATCTCGCGGCCGTAAATGCCCTTCAGGTGGAGCATCTTGAAGACAATCTTGTTCCAGTCGACCATCGCCTCGCCTGGATGCACGCCGAGCAGCGCGATGCGTCCGCCCATGATCATGTTGTCGATCATCTGGTTCAATGCCTGGGAGCTGCCGGACATCTCGAGGCCGATGTCGAAGCCCTCGGTCATGCCGAGTTCCTTGTGCCAGACGTCGCTGAGGTTTTCCGTGGCCACGTTGACCGTGCGCGTCGGGCCGAACTTCTTGGCGAGTTCAAGGCGGCCGTCGTTGATGTCGGTGATGACGATCTTGCGGGCGCCGGCGTGCTGGGCGACGGCGATGGCCATGCAGCCGATGGGGCCGGCGCCCGTGATGAGCACATCCTCGCCGACCATGTCGAAGGAGAGGGTGGTGTGCACGGCGTTGCCGAGCGGGTCGAAGCAGGAGACGACGTCGAGGTCCAGGCCGGCCGGCACCTTCCAGACGTTCGAGGCGGGAACACAGACGTAGTCCGCGAACGCGCCGTCGCGGTTCACGCCCACGCCGACGGTGTTGGGGCAGAGGTGGCGGCGGCCCGCGAGGCAGTTGCGGCAATGCCCGCACACGATGTGGCCCTCGCCGGTGACGATCTGGCCCTTCGTGAAACCGGTGACGCCGTGGCCGACGTCCTCCACCGCGCCGACGTATTCGTGGCCGATGATGAGCGGCGGCTTGATGGTGCGCGCGGCCCACTTGTCCCACTTGTTGATATGGATGTCGGTGCCGCAGATGGAGGTCTTTTTGATCTTGATGAGCACATCGTTGACGCCCGGCACGGGCACGGGCGCCTCGGTCATGATCAGGCCGGGACCGGCGGTGGGCTTTACGATGGCACGCATTTTGGCAGGCAGCATGGGGGAAAAGTGATGGTGAAAGTAAAAGGGGAGGGGGAATGATTCAAAACCGGACCGACCGGCGAACACAACCCCGCAGGCATACGTCTTTCAGCTTATTCACCAGGCCGGGATGGGCCGCCACCGGCCGGACATGACTTCGATCCTTCTTTCCGGCCTCACTCTCACCAGCCCATCCCTCTACAGCAGCCAGAGCGTCGCGAGGCCGAGGAAGAAGCCCATGCTCGCCACGTCGGTCGCGGTCGTCAGGAAGATGCTCGAGGCCGTCGCCGGGTCGGCGCCGAATTTCTTGAGGGTCAGCGGCACCATCACGCCCGACACGCCGCTGAGAAAGCAGCTGCAGGTCATTGCCACGAATACGACCGTCGCGAGCTTCAGCGGCGACTCCGCCGTCTCGTGCCAGGTGGCATACATGAACATGCCGATGCCGGCGGTCAGGCCGACCAGCGCGCCGTTCACGAAACCCAGCGCCGCCTCCTTGTTCAGGGTGCGGGCACCCGCGCCGGGTTTCAGTTCGCCGAGGGTCATGCCGCGCAGCGACACGGCCAGTGACTGGCACCCGGTGTTGCCCGACTGCCCGGCCAGCACGGGCAGGAACACCGCCAGCACTGTGATGCGCCCGATGGTGTCCTCGAAGAGGCTCACGACCGCCGCCGCGACAAAGGCGGTCAGCAGGTTGAACTGCAGCCAGGGGTGCCGGAACTTGAGGCTCTGCTTGAAGGAGGTGGCGAGGCGCTCCTCCTTCTCGACGCCCACCATGCTGCCGGGCTGGGCGCTGATCTCGATGGCCTCCTGTTCGAAGAGCCGTGTGCCGCGCACTATGCCGACGAGCACGCCCCGGTCGTCCACCACGGGATAGGACGGGTAGTGCTTGTTCACCGTCAGCCGCATGGCTTCCATCAGCGGCGTGCCGGCCTCCAGGGCGAACGGCGAGCGCAGCATGAAGTCCTCGAGCCGCTCCGCCTTCCCGTGCAGCAGCAGGTCGCGCATGGTGACCACACCGAGCAGCACGCCGTCGGCGTCGGTGATGTAGCCGTAGGTGAAGAGGCGCTGCGAGGCCAGCTCGCGCACGCGCTCGGTGGCTTCGCCCACCGTCAGGTGCGGCAGGAAGACCGCGATCGGCGGTTCCATCAACCGGCCGACGCTCAATTCAGGATAGACAGCAGTCGTATCGTCGCGTGGTGACATATAAGCGGGTGGCTCGGCCGGGAAACTAGCCGCATCGCCCGCCCGGTGTCGAGCGAACCGTGGCCCCGGGGTGGGCGGCCTGCTGGCAGGCGCAGGCCGGCGCGAGCCAGCTCGCTGGCCCACGATCATTCACCCGTATCCAGCGAACGCCACAGATACCAGCTCGCGACCGAACGATACGGCGACCAGCGCCGTGCGTGTTTCTGGATGGCCTCGGGTTTCGGTTCCTGCCGCTTGCGGTAGAGCTTCTGAAAGCCGAGCCGGATGGCGAAATCCCCCGTCGGCATCACGTCGGGCCGGCCGAGGTGGAAGATCAGCAGCATGTGCACCGTCCAGGGCCCGATGCCGCGCACTTCGGTCAGGCGGGCCACCAACTCGTCGTCCCCGAGCTGCGCAGCATCGGCGAGCGACGGCACCGTGCCCGTGAGGCACTGGGCGGCGAGGTCGCGCACCGCGAGCAGCTTGTTGCGGGAGAGGCCGGCCGCGCGCAGTTCCTCGTCGGACAGCTTGCCCAGCGCCGCTGGCACCGGGCCGCCGTGTTTTTTCAGCCCGGTCAGAACGCGGCCGTGGATCGTCGCGGCGGCCTTGCCGTGCAACTGCTGGTAGACGATCGAGCGCAGCAGCGCCTCAAACAGGCTTTTCGCCGGCTGCAGCTCGAGCGCAAACGGCCCGACCCGGTCGATCAACGCCGCCAGCGTCGCATCGCCCGCCCGCAAGTGGGCGACGGCGGCGGCGGGTTTGTAGCAGAGTTTGGGTTTCATGCACAAATGGTAGGGACGGTTGCCCCCAACCGCCCTGGGCCGTTGAGGGCAACGGCCCCTACCAGGCGGAAAATGAAATCATTCCGACAGCAGTTCCGCGCCCTCGAGGACCAGCAGCCTCGTCTTCGTCCGCACGCCGCCGGGGGCGGAGAAGCCGGTCATCTTGTCGCCGGCCGACACCACACGGTGGCAGGGCACGATCAGCGGCCAGGGATTGGTGGCCAGTGCCACGCCGACGGCGCGCGCGGCTTCATTGCCCAGCGCCATGAGCCGGGCGATGTCGCCGTAGCTTTTCTTGTAGCCGGGTTTGATGGCCAGCGCCTGCAGGTAGACCGCCTGCTGGAAGTCCGTGACCCGCGACCAGTCGAGCGGCGTGCCGGAAAAATCCTGGAGCTTTCCCATCAGGTGTTCCTGCACCCGGACGATGACCTGCTGCACCCATGCGGGTGCCGGCTCCGTGGCCGGCAGGCTGCGGGCTTTTTTGGCGAGATGCTGTTCGTTCAGCGCCTCGGTCTCCTCCGGCAATTGGAAGCCGGTCAGGCCGGTGTCGTTCCAGGCCAGGCCGCAGGTCCCGAAAGCGGTGGGGAAAAGCAGATGGGGCATGGCGGGAACTATGTGAGTGATGGGCATGACGGCAAGCATGGGTAGGGCGAGTCGTCCCGACGAGCCGCCGCGAGGAACGGCTCATCCGGAGGATTCGCCCTACCATTCGAACGTGACTGGCTCTTGCGAGGGTGTAAACCGGGCGCTCAATTCTCCCCGATGAACCGGCGGAAAAACTCCTCGTAGCGCACGAGGGCGTCGAGGCGCTGCGCCGGTTCGCCGCCGCGGCTGAGTTCGTGCGTGGCGCGGGGGTAGCGCACGTATTCGACCGGCCGCCCCAGCTGCTTGAGGCTCTTGTAGAGCATCTGGCTCTGCACGATGCCCGTGCGGAAATCCACGTCGCCATGCTGGATGAGCAGGGGCGTCTTGATGGCCGTGACGTAGGTGAGGGGAGACTCGCGGTTCAGCTCATTCCGCACCGCCGGTTCCCACGGGAACCCGCCCCAGTAGAGCGGCAGCAGGAACCACGCATTGCCTTCGCCGTAAAAAGTCGCGAGGTCGTAGACGCCGCGCTGGGCCACGGCCGCTTTGAAGCGCTGGTCGTGCCCGACGATCCACGCGACCATGTAGCCGCCATACGAGCCGCCGGTCACCACCTGGCGTTGCTGATCCACGAAGGGCTCTTTCGCCGCCAGGTCCGCGGCGGCGAGGATGTCACTGGCCGGCCCGGCGCCCCAGTCCTTGAAATTGGCGCGCTGGAAATCCCGCCCGTAACCGCCCGAGCCGCGGGGATTGCTGAACACGATGGCGTAGCCGCGCGCGGCGAAGAACTGGAACTCGTGCCACATGCTGGCCTCGCCCGGACCCCACATCGCGGTCGGTCCGCCGTGGATGTTGACGAGCAGCGGATACTTTTTCTTCGCGTCGAAGTCCGTCGGCTTGAGTGTCCAGTAGTCGACGGTCAGGCCCTCCTTGGTCACGAGGCTGTGCGGCTCGTAGGTGCTGAGCTTTTTATCCTTCAGCCAGGAACTGTTGTGCGAGCTCAGCTCGCGGGCATCCTTGGCCTCGGGGCCGGCAACGAAGAGTTCCCACGGGTTGGTCGGGCGGGTGAGCACGTAGGCGAGACGGGAGCCGGCCACGTCGAAGTTGTTCACACCGGTCTCGCGGCCGGTCAGCATTTCGACGGTGCCGCCGGTCGCCGGCACGCGATAGAGCGGGAAGCCGCCGTTGGTCGCCGCGGTAAAATAGACGAACTTGCCGTCGGGCGACCAGTTCAGACCG
>JAQSDJ010000251.1:0-1935 GCA_029945855.1 Lacunisphaera sp. | reverse complement strand
TCGAGCGCGGGCGTGAGCATCTTCACGTCGCCGCCGCCGACGGGCACGATCGCGACCATCGGCTGTTCGAAGCTGAAGCGTCCGCCGGTCGTCAAGGTGAAGGCGATCCACTGGCCGTCGGGCGAGCACACCGGCGAGCCGTAGTTGCTGCCGGCCTCCTCGAGCAGGACCTTGGCCGCGCCGGTCGCCAGATCCAGGCGATACAGGCTGCGGAACAGCGACCGGTCGGGATGCTCGGCGGCTTCACGCCGGCCCAGGCAGACGAGGCTCATGCCGTCCGCCGACCAGTCGGCACCGGTGAAACCCTCGTAGCCGGGGGTGACACGGACCGGGGTGGCGCCCTCGCGGGGCTCGATAGTGTAATACTGCGGAAAGGCCGGCTCAAGCGTCAGGTCGCCCTCCGCAAGGAAGTTCAATCGGTCCATGACGCGCGGGCTGCCGTCGGCCTCGTTCTGCGCGAGCCAGTCGCGGATTTCCTGGAGCGTCCCGTCCGGGTCGGTCTTCGCGCCGGGTTTTTTCGCGTCCTTGCCCTCCGGCTTGAGTTTCCAGTTGGCGGTGTCGTTGGCCTTGCGACCGGGCTTTTCGTTCCACGCCGGGGCGGCATCCTGGCCGGCCTTCTCCAGGGCATCGCGCACCTGGGCCATGGTCAGCGAGGTGCTGAAAAGTATCTTCGAGCCGTCGGGCGACCAGTGCGGGACGGTGGCGCCGGTCTCGAGCTTGGTCAGGGGCTGGGCCTCGCCGCCATTGAGCGGCAGCAGCCAGATCTGCGGTTTCTCCTTCTCGATGCTGCGGACAAACGCGAGGCGGTCACCCTGCGGCGACCAGGCCGGGCTGGCATTGCTGGCGTAACCGAAGGTCAGCTGGCGCGGCGAGGTCGAGCCGTCGGCGGCCGCCAGCCAGAGCTGCGTTCGGTAGGTCCAGTCCTCCTTCGGTCCGTCCTTCGCCGGAGCCGCCGCGGGGGCGGCGGGCTTGGGTTCGATCGAGCGGACGACGTAGGCGACCCATTTGCCATCCGGCGACAGGGCAGGGGACTCGACCTGCTTGAGCTTGAAAAGATCGCCGGCGGTGATGAGCGCGGGGTTTGCGGCGGTCTCGGCGCACCAGGCGGCGGCCCCGGCCAGCATAATGAACGCGAGAAACAAGGGTAGAAGGCGGCGCGGCATAAGGCTGGCATCCTGAGAAATCTCGTGCTTCTGTCGAAAGGAATCCTGTAGGGGCGCCTGCTGCCCGGCGACCAGCGCCGGCCCTACAGCCCAACACCTTCCGTCTGCTGTCCCCCACCACTGTTCTTCAGGTCTCAAGTTTTTCTTCCCACGCCATGCCCAACCGTTTCTACAACGCCTTCGACACGCAGGAATGGGGCCTCGCCCGCAAGACCGACTACCGCACGCCGTTCCAGATCGACCGCGATCGCATCATCCACGCGCACGCCTTCCGCAAGCTCCAGTCGAAGACCCAGGTGTTCCTCAGCGGTGAATACGATTTCTACCGCACGCGCCTGACGCATTCCATGGAAGTCGCCCAGATCGGCCGCTCGATCTGCGTCTACCTGCTCAGCCGCGGCGACCCGCTGGCCGAGGACTTCTACATCGACCCCGACCTCGTCGAGGCCAGCTGCCTCGCGCACGACATGGGGCATCCGCCCTTCGGCCATTCCGGCGAGCGCACCCTGCAGGAGCTGATGAAGCGCCGCGGGGGCTTCGAGGGCAACGCCCAGACCCTCCACCTGCTCTGCGAGACCATCTACCAGAACGAATCCGGCGTGAAGGGCATGCAGCCCACCCGCGCGCTGCTCGACGGGGTGCTCAAATACAAGAAGCTCTACACGGAGTGGGGCACGCCGCCGCTGAACCATTTCATCTACGACGGCCAGGCGCCGGTGCGCGAGTGGGTGTTCGGCGGGACCCGGGTCCCCGCCAGCCTGATGCGCGGCGA
>JAQSDJ010000250.1 GCA_029945855.1 Lacunisphaera sp. | reverse complement strand
CCGCCGAGTCCGTCGGATCCCATGAGGGATTGATCAAGGTGGCCACCCTCCGGCAGCGGTTCGACCACCCGGTGCCCGGCCCCGGCCCCGGCTTGGAGCTGGCACCCGGGGATTATGTCTGCCTGGAAGTCGCTGACAACGGCCCGGGCTTGGATGCCGGGACGCAACAGCGGGTGTTCGACCCGTTCTTTTCCACCAAGGGCCCCGGCCGCGGGCTGGGTCTGGCCGCGGCCCGCGGCATCATGCGGAGCCACCGCGGCACCCTGCTGCTCGCCAGCGAGCCGGGGCACGGCACCCGCTTCACCCTGGTTTTCCCGCCGGACGTCCGGCCGGTGGCCCCGGTGAAAACCAATGCGGCGGCCGGACGCACCTGGCGCGGCAGCGGCTCCGTGCTGGTCGTCGACGACGAGGAAGCGGTGCGCGCCACGGCCGCCCAGCTGATCGCCTATTTCGGCTACGAGGTGACCCAGGCCGCCTCCGGCCAGCAGGCGCTCGACCTCGCGCGCCAGCGGCAGAATCCGTTCGACCTCGTGCTGCTCGACCTCACCATGCCCGGCATGGATGGTTATGCGACGTTCACCGCCCTGCGCCAGCTGCGGCCGGACCAGCGCATCGTGATCTTCAGCGGCTACAGCGCGCAGGATGCCCGCCAGCGCTTCGCCGGACAGAAACTGGACGGGTTCCTCCAGAAACCATTCAGCACCGAAACCCTGCGGGAAATGCTCAGCCGGATCCACCCGGACTGATCCCGTCCGCCCCGTGAAACACTCCGTCGTCGTCGTCGGCAGCTTCAACCAGGACCTCGCGTTCTATACGGAGAATTTTCCGCGGCCGGGCGACTCGGTCGTCGGTGATTTCCGGCCCGGCCCGGGGGGCAAGGGCTTCAACCAGGCGGTCGCGGCCTCGCGGGCCGGCGTCCCCACCCTCTTTGTCGGCGCCGTCGGGCGCGACGCCTTCGGGGCCAGCGCGCGGAAATTCGCCCGGGAGGCGGGGCTGCACGCGCATTTCATCGAGAAACCCAAGCACCCCACGGGCACCGCGGTCATCACGATCAATGCCGCCGGGCAGAACCACATCATCATCTCCCTCGGTGCCAACCTCGGCCTGCGGCCGCGCGACGTCCCGCCCGCCCTCCTCGCGCCGGCCCAGGTGGTCGTCTGCCAGGCCGAGTCGGATTACGCCACGGTCGCACAGGTGCTCCGCCTCGCGCGCCGGAACGGCGCCATCACGGTCTTCAACCCCGCCCCGATGCGCACGGGCTTCGACCCGGTGCTGCTGCGCCACACCGAGGTGCTCATCCCCAACGAGAGCGAGTTCATCACCCTCGTGAAAAAGTGCCCGTCCTGCTCCGCGCTGCTGCGCTCCGCCCCGTTCAACGCCGGGCGCGACTTCACCGAGGCCGCGCTGCGCACGCTGCCCGCCGAGGCCCTGCACCGGCTGTGCCGCTGCCTGCAGGTGCCGGTCGTCATCATCACCCTCGGGGCGCGCGGCTGCTTTGTCTCCCAGCCCGATGTCTACCTGCGCATCAGCCCGCACGATGTCGAGGTGGTGGACACCGCCGGCGCGGGCGACGCGTTCGTCGGCGGCTTTGCCGCGGGGCTGGTGAAATTCAAGCACAACGTCTTTGAGGCGGCGCACTATGCCAACGCCGTGGCGGCGCTGGCCGTCATGCAGCCCGGCACCGCGGCGGCCATGCCTATTGCCCGGGAAATCGCCCGCTTCCTCAAGAAGCGCGACCATGCGTAGTTTCCGGGCGAAACTCTACCAGGTCGCCCTGGTCCGCTGGGTGGATCTGCCGAAGGGTGACGTCGACTCGCTCGACCTGCCGCCGGCGGAAATCAAGGGCGCGATCAAGGGCTGGAACGCCCTCCTCCGCTTCAACGGCGACCTCGACCGCGTGACGCTGTTTCGTGGCCGGCGCGGCCGTTACAAGCTGGCGTTCAAGGTCGAGCTGCTCCGGGCGGCCGGCGTGGATGCGGGCGACACCGTCGAGTTCACGCTCGCGCCCGACACCACCTCGCGCGAACCCGACCTGCCCGACGAAATGCAGCGGGTATTTCGGACGCGGCCGGAGCTGCGCGTGCGCTGGCTGGCGCACAGCGTCGCCCAGCGCCGCCAGGTGGTCCGCTACATCGAGGAGGCGAAAACCGCGGAAACCCGCGCCAAGCGCAGCTGGATCTTCCTCGAGCGCCTCGCCGAGACCGGCCGGCTCAGCCACGACGCCTGACAGCGCAGTCTGGTTGATCCTTCGGGAGCACAGCCGGAAACTAGCCATCCGGCCCATGGCGCATCCGGGCAAGTCGGGTATGGTAGCGGCATCCGACCATGCAAACCTCCCCACGCCTCCTTTCCCTGCCGCTTCGCCCCGCCCCGCCTCGGCCTTGGCGGTTGGCCTCGCTGCAGACCCTCATCAACACCGCCGGCCTGGTGTCGGTGGACCTGACCGACACGGTCTTTGCGACCATGCCCGGATCCGACGAGCAGGCGAACTGGGCGGAAGTCGGCCCGTTTGCCCTGCCCGGCGGCCCTGACGCCGCCTAGTTGTTCGGGATGAAGCCCTGCGGCTTCGGCTCGTAGAACCGCCGGACATTGAGCGGCACGAACTGGGCGATCCCCAGCACGCCGAGGACAAAGAGGTCCTCGCGATACGGTCCGCCCAGAAAGATACCGAGCAGCCCGCAGGCCTCGGCCAGCGCGAGACCGATGATGAACAGCACCAAGGCGCTCCGGGGTTCCGTGGAGCGCGGCCACACCAGCCAACGGATGACGACGCTCACGAACAGCGGCACGAGCCCGACGAGGTTGGCAAAGGGATTGGCGCCCGGCACGGCCGGGGGCAGGGGGCCGCGCCCGAGGAAGGCATAGATCACGATCAAGCCGGTGAAGATACTCGCCCAGATGATCCACCAGATCATGAGCTGGGTTTTGAGGCGCTGGATGTCGGGACCGGTATTCATGGTCACGCTCCGACCGGGTGCCAGGTGGTCTTGAACTCGAGGGTGTCGCGCAGCTCGTAGAGGCTCTGCGCCTTGTCCGAAAACCAGTCGATGGGGTCCTCGGCCCGGTGCAGCTTCACGCGCTTGACACTCTCGGCGGCACCGAGCTTGAGCACCTTGCGGTCGTCGGCGTTGGCGACCCCCACGAGGGCGCGCAGGTGGGTGTGCGTGGCGAAGGTCGGCACCATCTCCTTGCGGAAACCGGTGAGCAGGTTGACCACGCCGCCGGGCAGGTCGCTCGTCGCGAGCATCTCGCCCAGCACGATGGCCGGATAGGGCTGGGTGGTGGACGCGAGCGCGACCGCCGTGTTGCCGCTGGTGATGACCGGCGCGAGCAGCGAGACGAGCGCGAGCAGCGGCGCTTCGTCGGGCGCGAGCACGCCGACGATGCCCATCGGCTCGGTGACGGTGAAATTGAAATACGGGGCGGCGACCGGGTTGACGCTGCCGAGCACCTGCTCGTATTTGTCGGCCCAGCCGGCGTAATAGATGAGCCGGTCGATGGTCGCGGTGATCTCGCGGAGCGCGGCCGTCCTGGAGGGCGGGCGACCCCGCCCGCCTGCGCTGCCGTTCCGCGGCGGGGTCGCCGCGGCTCCAACCAGCAAGGCGTCGAGCATGTCGGCCTTGCGGGCCTCGAGCATCTCGGCGAGGCGGTAGATGATCTGGCCGCGATTGTAAGGCGTGCGCTTGGCCCAGCCGGGGCCGGCCTTGGCGGCGGCCTCGACGGCGTTGCGCAGGTCCTTGCGGGAGCACTGCGGGATGTTGGCGAAGAAGTTCCCGGCGACGTCCTGCAGCGGGAAGACGCGCGCGCTCTCGGAGCGGATAAACGCGCCGCCGACATAGACCTTCGGGGTTTTGGTGATGGGGAGACGGCTCATGGGGTTTCGGTGTTTTCCGCCTCGATCTGGTCGGCGGTCGGGCCGCCCTGCAGGTAGACCTTCTCCTGATAGGCCTTGGCGACGAAGACCCAGACGGCCACGCAGCCGATGGAGAGACAGGCGAAGAAGACATAGAACGAGGCGCCATGCAGCTTGGTGGTGCCGTCGGGGTTGGCGATGAACCAATGGACCAGCGCGGTGAAGGCGTTGCCCGCGGAGACGGACAGGAGATAGAGCGCCATGACGATGGACTTCATGTGCTTCGGCGCCTGCGTGTAGGCGAACTCCAGCGCGGTGATGGACACCATCACCTCGCCGGCCGAGAGCAGCGCGTAGGCGGGGATCTGCCAGCCGATGTTGGGCCGCAGGCCGGCGGAGATCTGGGTCTCGATCCAGGCGCTGACGAAGAAGGACAGGCCGGTGACGATGAGCCCGAGGCCGATCTTCCGCAGCGGAGTGAGCGGGAACACCTTGTCGATGGCGGGATAGATGAGGTATTGGAAGAGCGGGATGAACGCCAGGATCATGATGGCGTTGAGCGCCTGGATCTGGGAGGCGATCCAGGTGATGCCCGCAAACTGCAGGTCCATCTTGGCCGCCTGCAGCACCCACTCGCCGCCGCTCTGGTCCCACAGCGACCAGAAGATGGCGACGAAGATGAAGAGGATGGAGAGGCGCCCCATCGCGCCCAGGCCTTCGCGGTTGAAGGTGTCGCGGATGAAGCTTTTCCCGACCGGCGGAATGTGGGCGAACTTGAAGCGGCCCGCCCAGAAGACGAAAGTCGCGAGCAGCATCAGCACCGCCGGCAGGCCGAACGCGGGGCCCGGGCCGTAATTTTTCAGCAGCCAGGGAATGAGCAGGATCGAGAAGAACGAGCCGAAGTTGACCGAGAAATAAAACCAGCCGAAGGCGCGGGAGATGAGGTGCTGGTTGTTCTTGCCGAACTGGTCGCCGACGTTGGAGGAGACGCAGGGCTTGATGCCGCCGGCGCCGAGGGCGATCAGGCCCAGGCCGATCCCGAGGCCCCACCGGGTGTGGTCGAGGGCCAGCACCACGCTGCCGGCGCAATAGACCAGCGAGATCCAGAAGATCGTGCGATACTTGCCCCAGAAGGCGTCGGCGATGATGGCGCCGATCATCGGGAAGAAATAATTCGAGGCGAGGAACCAGTGATACCACTGGTTGGCCTCGTTCTCGCTCATCGGCGCGGGCAGACCCTCCCGGTTGACCAGGTATTGGGTCATGAACACGACGAGGACGGCGCGCATCCCGTAGAAGTTAAACCGCTCGGCGGCCTCGTTGCCGATGATGTAGGGGATGCCCGGGGGCATCTTGTCCGTCTGGATCGGGGCGGTGAGATAAGTTTGGGACATGGGGAGGTGGGCTAAAAAATCAGGGTGAAAATGAGGAGGATTAGCAGACCCAGACCGATGAGCGGCCAGAGTCCGCGCGTGTGTTGGCGGCGGGCCGTCCGTTCGCTCGCCTCGTCAAAGGCTTCGTCGGGCAGGTCGAGACCATCGTAACGCGTGGCCTCGCCGTTCCAGCCGGAACGTTCGTCCGCGCCGCAGCCCGGACAGGCGCGGGCATCGCGAGGCACGGACTCGCCGCAAACGGGGCAGACGGTGGGAGGAATGGAGGCATGGGACATGGGAACACGCTCAGAATCATTCTCGTTCTCTTGATCATTCTCATTCTCTCGCCGTGTCGGCTCCGCTGCCCCCGAGGGGAGAACGATTAGGATTACGAGAAAGAGAAGGATTCATAAGAAAACTCAGGCGAGCTGGCAGTAGTCGAGCAGGCCCTGGCGGCCGCCTTCGCGGCCGAAGCCGGATTCCTTGTAGCCGCCGAAGGGCGACGCGGGATCAAACTTGTTGAACGTGTTGGCCCAGACGACGCCGGCCTTCAGCTCGGTGGACATCTTCAGGATGCGCGAACCCTTGTCGGTCCAGACGCCGGCGCTGAGGCCGTAGGGGGTGTTGTTGGCTTTCTCGACCGCCTCCTCGACGGTGCGGAAGGTGATGATCGCCAGCACGGGGCCGAAGATTTCCTCGCGCGCGATCCGGTGGCTCTGCGTGACGCCGGTGAAGATCGTCGGCGGCAGGTAGAAGCCTTTCGTCGGCAGGCGGCCGGCGGGCTGCCACATCTTGCAGCCTTCCTTCACGCCGATGTCCAGGTAACCCTGGATGGTGGCGAGCTGGTCGCGCGAGACGATCGCGCCGACGTCGGTGTTCTTGTCGAGCGGATCGCCCACGCGCAGGGTGCGCAGCCGGTTCTTGAGCTTGGCCACGACCCGGTCGGCGACCGACTCCTGCACGAGGAGACGGGAACCCGCGCAACAGACCTGGCCCTGGTTGAAGAAGATGCCGTTGATGATGCCTTCGACCGCCTGGTCGAGCGGGGCGTCATCGAACACGATGTTGGCGGCCTTGCCGCCCAGCTCCATCGTCATCCGCTTCTCGGTGCCGGCCACCGAGCGCATGATGACCTTGCCCACCTCGGTCGAGCCGGTGAAGGCGATCTTGGCCGCGGTCGGGTGCGCCATGAGCAGGCCGCCGGTCGAGCCGGGGCCGGTGATGATGTTGACCACGCCCGGCGGCAGGCCGGCGTCCTGGAAAATCTCGGCCAGCTTGACCGCCGTGAGCGGCGTGTTCGTCGCGGGCTTGATGACCACGCAGTTGCCCATGGCGATCGCGGGCGCGATCTTCCATGACAACATGAGCAGAGGAAAATTCCACGGGATGACCTGGCCGACGACGCCGAGCGGCGCGACCTTGCGGCCCGGGGCGACATACTCGAGCTTGTCCGCCCAGCCGGCGTGATAGAAGAAATGCGCGGCCGCCATCGGCACGTCGAAGTCGCGCGTCTCCTTGATCGGCTTGCCGTTGTCCATCGTCTCGGCAACGGCGAATTCCCGCGCGCGGTCCTGCAGCAGGCGGGCGATGCGGAAGAGATACTTGGCGCGCTCCTTGCCGGGCATCTTGCCCCAGACGGTTTCCTGGGCCTTCTGGGCGGCGCGGTAGGCGGCCTCGACATCGGCGGCGCCACCCAGCGCCATCTCGGCGATCTTCTGCTCGTTCGCCGGGTTGATGGAGTCGAAATACTTGCCGGAGGCGGGGGCGACGAACTTGCCGCCGATGAACAGCTCGTAGCGCGGCTTCAGCTTCGGGTCGGCGGTCTCGGGCGCGGGGTCGTAGGCCCAGAGGTCGCCGAAGATGAGCTCGGGGGCGGGGCGGCCGTGGACGCGTGCGGCCGGACGCGGGGATTTTTTGGCGGAAGTCAGGGTTGGCATGGCAGATTGGGTATTTTGTAGGGGCGGCGCTTGTCGCCGCCCGCGGGCGCCGGCAAGCGGCGCCCCTACGGTTTCTAATAGCTCTCGGCGGCTTCGCTGAAATAATACGGCGCCTGGTAGGCGCCGGTGCGTTCCTTCTCGATCTGCCGGAGCAGGTCGTTGAGCAACGAGGAGGCGCCGAAACGGTAGCGGGTGTTGTTGAGCCACTCGTCGCCGAGGGTCTCCTTGACGGCGATGAGGAACTGGAGCGCCTGCTTGGCGGTGCGGATGCCGCCGGCGGGTTTCATGGCAACCGGCGTGCCGGTATCGAGGTAGAAATCGCGGATGGCCTCGAGCATCACCTGGTTGTTACCGAGCGTGGCGTTGAGCGAGGTCTTGCCGGTGCTGGTCTTGATGAAGTCGTTCGGCCGCAACACGCGCATGGCAAGGAAGGACGCGGCGCGGATGTTGTCGTAGGTCTCGAGTTCGCTGACCTCGAGGATGACCTTGAGCGTCGAGCCACCGCAGGCCTGCAGCACGGCGGCGATCTCGTCCTGCACGAGTTGAAACTCGCCGGCGAGGAACGCCCCCCGGTTGATGACCATGTCGATCTCGTCAGCGCCGTCGGCGACGGCGCCCTTCACCTCGGCGAGGCGGGTGCGGAGCGGGGCCTGGCCGGACGGGAAGGCGGTGGCGACCGACGCGATGCGGACGGGGGTGTCCTCGCCCAGGGCGCGACGGGCATGTTTGACCATCGAGGGATAGACGCAGACGGCGGCCACGGTCGGAACCGTGCGGTCGTCATGCGGGCAGAGGGCTTTCTGGCAAAGCGACTCGACCTTGCCGCGCGTGTCCTTGCCCTCGAGGGTGGTGAGGTCGACCATCGAGGTGGCCAGCTTGAGGCCGAAAAGCTTTGAACCCTTCTTGAGGCTGCGCGTGGTGTATTTTGCGACCCGTTCCTCGATGCCCACCTGGTCGACGGTGCCGATTTCGTTAAACAACCGCCGAAATGCGGCCTGAGCTGTGCCTGTCATGATTGGCAGAATATCCCGGCAATGCCCCCTGAAAACAACGTCAAAGTCAGCCGGCCCGCGGTGGCGTCCTGATTTGGTAGGGCGAATCCTCCGGATGAGCCGCGGCCCCTCGACTGGCTCGGGGCCTTGAGCTTGTCGAAACGGCTCGTCGGGACGACTCGCCCTACCGGTGGTCATTGTCGGCAAATTCGAACACTGCCCGGCCCGGCTGGCGCTTGCCAGAATGGGGTTCGCCATTAGCTTCCCGGCATGAGCGATACCGTCCCTACCCTCGCGCCGCACGGTGAACTTGTCATCCGCACCATCGCGATGCCCGCGGACACCAACTCCAACGGTGACATTTTCGGCGGCTGGCTGCTGGGGCAGATGGATATCGGCGGCGCGATCTATGCCCGCAACCTGGCCCGTTCGCGCGTCACCACCGTGGCGATCGACGCGATGTCCTTCATCAATCCCGTTTACGTCGGCGATATCGTGAGCTGCCACGCCTCACTGGTGAAAGTCGGCCGCACTTCCATGCGCATCGATGTCGAGGCTTGGGCCCAACGCACCCGGGGTGGCGAGGTCGTCCGCGTGACCGAGGGCGTATTCACCTACGTCGCCATTGATGATGCCGGCCGGCCCCACGCGGTGCATCGCACCTGATCCGTCTGCTTTCCGCATGAGATCCCTGCCCCTGCTCCTCGCGCTCGCCGCCGGTGCCGCCGGGTCCTCGCCGGCCCAGGCCCCCCTGCCCCAACCGCCGCGCGGACCGGCCGCCTACGTCCTGCTCGCGCCGCTTGAGGCCGACCGGCAAATCACCGCCGTGCGCGCCGCCGAGGACGAGCGCCTCGGCGCCATCAAGGCCGCCGACCCGGCGCGACTCGACGCGATCTTGTCGGATGAACTGCGCTACGCCCACTCCAACGGCAAGGTCGATACCAAGGACAGCTTCATCAAGTCGTTGGTCAACCGGGGCATGGTTTATGAATCCTTCGATTACCGGGAAATCAATTTCCGCGCCGCCAGCCCCGGAATCGTGCTGATGACCGGCCGGGTTGTCATCCGCGCCAGCAGCGCCGGACAGAAGGCCGTCCTCGACCTGAACTTCCTCGCCGTCTGGCGCGAGGAGAACGGCCGCTGGCGTTTCCTCGCCTGGCAGTCCGCCCGGAATCCGCCGCCGCCGGCACAGTGACCGGCAAAAGCCGGGCGCACCTGCGGCGGGCCGATTGACGCCGCGGCCCGCCCGGCCCACCTTGGCCGCCCCTTGCCCAAGCTTCCCTCCCATCCCGATGCCGCCCGCGGGGCACTCGCCGCCGCCAGCGGCTTCCTGTTCTGGGGCCTCGTCCCGGTCTACTGGAAGCAGATGCAGTCGGTTTCCGCCTTCGAACTCATCGCCCATCGCATCGTCTGGTCGCTGGTGTTCCTGCTGGGGGTGATCGCGTGGCAGCGCAACTTCCCCGGCCTGTGGGCCGCCTTCCGCAGCAAGCGCCTGATCGGGCTCAACCTGCTCAGCAGTGCGTTGCTCACGGCCAACTGGACGGTTTATGTCTGGGCGGTTAACCACGGGCATGTCATCGAGTCCAGCCTGGGCTATTTCCTGGTGCCGCTGGTCAACGTGTCCCTCGGCTTCCTGCTTTTTCACGAGCGGCTGCGACCGCTGCAGTGGGTGGCGATCGGGTGTGCCGCGCTCGGGGTCGGGCTGCTGCTGGTGCGGCTCGGCCAGGCACCGTGGATCGGGCTGTCGATCGCCGGCACCTGGGCCGGCTACGGTCTGCTGAAGAAGCAATCCGCGCTCGGCGCCATCACCGGCCTGACCGTCGAGACGCTCCTGTTGTTTCCGCTCGCGGCGGGGGCGCTGCTCTGGTGGCACCACACCGGCGCCGGCGCGCTTGGCCGGGTGGACGCGCGGCTGCATCTCTATGTGCTCAGCGTCGGCGTCATCACTGCCCTCCCCCTGCTGATGTTCGCCTATGGCGCGCAACGCATCCGGCTGACCACGCTCGGGCTGCTGCAATACCTCTCGCCCAGTGCGCAGTTCCTCATCGGGCTGCTCGTCTACCACGAGACCTTCGACGCTGACCGGATGCTGGCCTACGGCGTCATCTGGGGCGGACTTGCGCTCTACAGCGCGGACAGCTTCTGGACGCAGCGCCGCCTGCTGCTCAAGTCGGTCGGTGCGGGTTGAGCCGCGCCGACCGAGGGAAGCCTTGCGCCCGGGCCGGCTGTCATTTGACTGCCCTCCTACCCATATGAACAAGCTGTCCCGCTTCCTCCTGCCCGTTTTCGCCGGGCTCGTTTCCCTCGCCGTCGCGCAGACGCCCGCCGCCACTCCGGCCGCTCCGGTCGCGCCCATCGCCGTCACCGCGCCCGCTGCCCCCGTCACCCTGGTCGACGCCTCGGCCGCGATCCCGAAGACCGGCAACGCGCGCTTCTTCGAGTTGCACGAGAAATTCCTCGCCCGCGCCAAGTCCGGCCCGATCGGCCTGCTCTTCCTCGGCGACTCCATCACGGAAGGCTGGGGCAAGGCCCCGCACGTCTGGGAATATTACTTCGGCAAATACCAGCCGGCCAACTTCGGCATCGGCGGCGACCAGACCCAGCATGTGATCTGGCGCATCGAGAACGGCGAACTCGACGGCATCAGCCCCAAGGTCGTGGTGCTCATGATCGGCACCAACAACTCCGGCGCGCACACCGGCGAGCAGATTGCCGCCGCCAACCGGAAGATCATCGAGCTGATCCGGGCCAAGATCCCCGGCGTGAAGGTGCTGTTGCTCGCCATCCTGCCGCGCGACGCCCGCCGCAATGCCGACGGCTTCATCACCGAGGCGGCAATCGCCGATGCCGCCAAGCGGGTGGCCGCAAACGACCGCGCCAACGCCCTGCTCGCCAAGCTCGACGACGGCGTGAACGTGCGCTTCCTCAACACCAACGCCGTCTTTCTC
>JAQSDJ010000249.1 GCA_029945855.1 Lacunisphaera sp. | reverse complement strand
CCCCGCCTCCACAAGTCAGGACCTGACCGCGTGCCACACCTTGAGGCACGCCTCGATCAGCGCGGGCAGCTCGGCGGTGGGTATCTGGTTCGGGCCGTCGGAAATCGCCTTCTCCGGATCGGGATGCGTCTCGATGAACAACCCGTCGGCGCCGGCCGCGAGCGCGGCCTTCGCCAGCGGGGGCACGAACTCGCGCCGCCCGCCGGTCTTGCCGCCGGCCGCCCCGGGCTGCTGCACGCTGTGCGTGGCGTCGAAGATCGCCGGCGCGCCGAGCGCCTTCATCTGCGCGAACGAGCGCATGTCGACGACGAGGTTTTGGTAGCCGAAGGTGGTGCCGCGCTCCGTCTGCCAGATTTCCTTCGCGTGGCCCTGTCTCAACTTGCTGACGACGAACTCCATTTCCTGCGGCGACAGAAATTGCCCCTTTTTGACGTTCACCACGCGGCCCGTCGCCGCGGCGGCGAGAAGCAGGTCGGTCTGCCGGCAAAGGAACGCCGGGATCTGCAGCACGTCGCACACCTCGGCGACGGCGGCGGCCTGCGCGCGCTCGTGAAAGTCGGTCACGACCGGAAAGCCGTAGTCCCGCTTGATGAGCGCGAGCAGCGCGAGGCCCTCGTCCATGCCGGGACCGCGGTCGCCGCTGAGCGACGTGCGGTTGGCCTTGTCGAAGGAACCCTTGAAGACGATCGTCAGCTCCGGGTGCTTTTTGCCGATCCGCGTGAGCGTCTCCGCGGCCGCGCGGCAGACCGGCTCGTTCTCGAGCGAGCACGGACCGGCGAGCAGGAGGAGTTTCTGGGGGTCGAAGAGCATGGGGGATAAAAGACTGAAGAACCGAAGAGCTGAAAGGCTGAACTTGCTTCGAGGCCGAACCTTTCAGGGCTTCAGCCTTTCCGCTCTTCAGTCATTCAGCCTTTCTTCTTCTGGTTCTTGATCGCGGCGGCGACGAAGGCGGCGAAGAGCGGGTGGGCCTGGTTGGGCTTGGACTGGAACTCCGGGTGGCATTGCACGCCGAGGAACCACGGGTGGTTCTTGAGTTCCACGACCTCGACGAGTCCGCGCTTCGGATTCCAGCCGCTGATGACCAGGCCGGCCTTCTCCAGGCGCGCGATATAATCGTTGTTCACCTCGAAACGGTGCCGGTGGCGCTCGGAGACGATCTCCTTGCCGTAGGCCTTGCGGGCGAGCGTGCCGGGCTTGAGTTTGCACTCGTAGGCCCCGAGCCGCATCGTGCCGCCCTTCTGGACGACCTGCCGCTGCTCGTCCATCAGCGCGATGACCGGATGCGGCGTCTTCTCGTCGAACTCGAAGGAGTTCGCCCCCTTCAGCCGCAGCACGCTGCGGGCGTAGTCGATGACCGCCACCTGCATGCCGAGACACAGGCCGAAATACGGCACCTTGTGCTCGCGGGCGTAGCGCGCGGCGGCGATCTTGCCCTCGATGCCGCGGTCGCCGAAGCCGCCGGGCACCAGAATGCCGTCGAGCGTCTTGAGCTTGGCCAGCCCGGCCTTCGACTCGAGGTTCTCGGCGTCGATGCGGATGATCTTCACCCGGGAGTGGTTGGCGATGCCGGCGTGGCTGAGGGATTCGTAGACGGACTTGTAGGCGTCCTGCAGCTCGATGTATTTGCCGACCACGCCGATCTTCACCTCGTGCTTCGGCGCCTTGATGCGGCGGACGACCTCGGCCCAGATGTTGTTCGGGTTGCGGCGGGTCTTCAGGCCGAGCTGGTGGACCACGAGGTCGTCCAGGCCCTGCTTCTGCAGCATGACCGGCAGCTCGTAGATCGAATGCTCGACGTCGAGCTCCTCGATGACGGCCTTCGCCGGCACGTTGCAGAACATGCTGAGCTTTTCCTTCATGTCCTGCGTCATCGGGTGGTCGCAGCGGCAGCACAGGATGTGCGGCTGGATGCCGATCTCGCGGAGCTTGGCGACGCTCTGCTGGGTGGGCTTGGTCTTCAGCTCGCCCGCGGCCTTCAGGTAGGGGATGAGCGTGACGTGGATGAACACGCAGTTGTTCGGCCCGACCTCGAGGGCGAACTGGCGCATGGCCTCGAGGAACGGCAGGCCCTCGATGTCGCCGGTCGTGCCGCCGATCTCGGTGATGAGGACGTCCACGCCCTTGCCGCCGCCGTAGATGCGCCGCTTGATCTCGTTTGTGACGTGCGGGATCACCTGCACGGTCTTGCCGAGATAGTCGCCACGGCGCTCCTTGGCGATGACGGCCTCGTAGATCTGGCCCGACGAGAGGCTGTTGGCCCGCGAGAGCTTGCCCGACGTGAAGCGCTCGTAGTGGCCGAGGTCGAGGTCGGTCTCCGCGCCGTCGTCGAGCACGTAGACCTCGCCGTGCTGGAACGGGCTCATCGTGCCCGGATCCACATTGAGATAGGGGTCGAACTTCTGGATGCGCACCTTCAGCCCGCGCATCTCGAGCAGGGCGCCGAGCGCACCCGCCGTGAGCCCTTTGCCCAAAGAAGAAACCACCCCGCCCGTGACGAAAATATACTTCATCGCCCAGAGGTAAAAACCGCCCGCCAACCATACACAAGAAAAAGGTGGCCCGCCGGCAATTCCTGCACTGAAAATCGCAGGAAATAGTTTGCCGCTCCCCCGCCCCGGCGGCCATGTTCGCGTCCGTGCAGTCAAAACCCTCCCTCCTGGCCTGGATCACCTGCGACGGCGTCCACATCGACCCGGCTTCCGGCAAGCACACCATCCTCGGCGTGTTCTCCAACATCAAGGCCCGCTCCTTTCCTGTCGTGCACCCCTACATGGTGTGGTTCCTCACCCTGACCGACTGCCAGCCCGGCGTGCACAAGATCAGGATGTGCATGGGCCTCGACCCGACCAACCTGCCCGAGCTGCTCCACCGCGAGTTCGAGTCCCAGAGCCCGCTCCACCGCATCAACCTCATCAACGAGCTCCGCAGCCTGCGCTTCGACCAGCCGGGCGACTACTCCATCATCATCGAGGTGGACGACGAGCCCATCCTCGCCACCAGCCTGACGGTGAGCTGAGCGGTAGAGCGGGATCGCTGATCCCGCCTTCCGCGTGGCGGGGGCCGCGACCCCGCTCTACACCCCCCCCCTTCTCATGTCCTCGCATTCCTTCGAACTCCTCGGCATCGGCAACCCCATCATGGACCTGCTCGCGCATGTCGACGACGCGTTCCTGCGCACCCATGTCGCCGGCGACAAGGGCGGCATGGTCCTCGTCGACCACACCGACATCGCCGCCCTGCTGGCCAGGATCGACGGGCAGCTCGCCGTGACGCCCGGCGGCTCGGCCGCCAACGCCGTGCTCGGCGCGACCCGGCTCGGCCTCCGCACCACCTATCTCGGAAAGATCGGCGGCGACGGCACGGCCCAGGACTACCTCAACAACTTCACCGCCGCCGGCGGCGACGGCTCGCGCTTCAAGCGCGCCAGCCTGCCCAACGGCCGCTGCCTTTCCCTCGTCACGCCCGACGGCCAGCGCACGATGCGCACGCACCTCGGCGCCGCCATGACGCTCAGCCCCGACGAGATCACCGCCGCCGATTTCGCCGGCGCGAAACACGCCCACATCGAGGGCTACCTCCTCTTCAACCCGGCGCTGGCCGACAAGGTCGCCACCACCGCCCGGGCCGCCGGCTGCACCATCAGCCTCGAGCTGTCCTCCTTCGAGGTCGTCAACGTCGCCCGCGACTGGATCCTCGCCCAGCTCGCCCAGGGCGTGGACATCGTCTTCGCCAACGAGGACGAGGCCCGCGCGCTCTTCCAACACGACGCGGCCTTCGACCACTACGCCAGCGAGCTCGCCGGCTTCGGCGGCATCGCCTGCGTGAAGATCGGCAAGGACGGCGCCTGGGTCGCCCGCAGTTCGGAGCTGCATCGCATCGCCCCGGTCAAGGTGGAACGCGTCGTCGACACCACCGGCGCCGGCGACGCCTGGGCCGGCGGCTTCCTTTACGGCCACCTGCGCGGATACTCCTTGCCGGCCTCCGGCGCGCTCGGTTCTGCGCTCGGCGCCGAGTGCGTGCAGCACCTCGGCCCGGCGATCCCCGACCTGCACTGGCCCCGCCTGCGCGCGCTCGCGCAATCGCTAAAGCAGGGTTAATCCCGGCCGGCGGGAATCGCCGCCTTGCAGGAAACATCCGGCCGGATGACTGTCTCAGTGTAACCCACCCCGATGAAGGCCGCCGGACTTCTCCTGCTTTTGCTTGCCGCCACCACGTCCAGCCGGCTCAGCGCCGAGATCCGCGCCCAGCTGCCCGCCTTCGTCCCGCCTCCGGACCAGCCGAAGAACGCCCCGGCCGCGGCCACCACCACCGATCCCGATGTGCTGGAACTGCCCAAGCTGACCGTGCGCGAGAAAGCCCGGCAACGCATCACGCCGAACGACCTGATGACGCCGCGGGCGTTGAACAAGAAGTTCGCGGTCGACTACAAGAAATCCCTCAAGGGCCTCGATGCCGTGCTCAACGGGTTCTCCATCCCCCTTTTCGGCCCCTCGCTGGCGGCCCGCGGCCGGGCCCAATATCGCGCGCAGCAATACCGCGACATGTTCGGCACCATCGACGCCATCGCGGCCGATGATCCCGCCCAGGCCGCCGAGCTGCGCCGGGAAATGGTCAACGCCCTGTCCGGCCGTCCCCCGGGCAGCAAGTGACCCGGCCGAAGCATGGATTTGTGTCGGCAAGGCGGGATACTTTCGGCCTAACTGCTGTCCTTCCTCCTGTGAAGAAACCGGCCCTCCTTCTGACCCTCTGCCTCGCCACCCTCCTCCATGCCGAGGAAAGTGCGTCGGCGACCACGCCCGCCCCCCCGCCAGCCGCGCCCGTGTTCAAGATTCCCACCACCCCCGGCATCTCGCCGGCCCAGCAACAGCTCAACGACACCCTGGCCAAGTATGATGCCTCCGCCCCCAAGGCCAACGGGACCAACAACACCCCGAGCCCCGACGCCCTCGAGCTGCCCAAGCTGAAGGTCACCCCCAAGCAGCGCCCGCGCCTCACTCCCGAGATCGTCGTCACGAACAAGGGCCTCGAGGACAAGGTCAGTGCGCTCGACGGCAAGCTGCTCAACAAATTCACCCTGCCCGGCTGGATGGGCGGGCAGACCGCCGCCGAGCGCGCGCGCGAGGAACAGCGGCTCAAGCAGAAGGAAGAGTTCACGCAGGACGTCAACACGATCGCCAAGGCCGTCGAGGCCGTCGATCCCGCGCAGGCCAAGGCCCTGCGCGACGCCATCGGCAAGCCCTGAGCCGGCAGCGCAGGTCGTTCTGTAGGGGGTTGGAATGTGGGAGGGGCTTTACGCCCCGACCTCTTGGGCCGCTTATCGGGACGCATGGGAATTTAGGGTCGCCACTGGTCGGCGGACCGTCCTGCTGTAGCAGCCATCGTCAGATGGCCGACCAGCGGTGTTATCAGCCTTCACCTCAGGGCTAAGGCTCGACAAGCCACCGCTGCTACCCACCCAAAGACATTCGCGTCAATTCGCGTCATTCGCGGGAAGCCTGCTGCATCCTTGGCTAAGCCGGCAGCCGCGCAAATGACAATTGCGCGCCCCTCGTTCTGTGCTTTGGTAACAACTTCCCCCGCCGCCCGCGACGCCCTCCTCCATGGCCCAGACCGAGATCACCATCCTCCGCGAACTGCTGGCCGGCGAGGCGCGGCCGGTGTCCGGCGCCCGCATCGCCAAAAAACTCGGCATCTCCCGCGTCGCCGTCTGGATGCAGCTGCAAAAGCTCACCAAGCAGGGCTTCGTCTTCGAGGCCGCGCGCAGCCTCGGTTACCGGCTGGTCGGCACCCCGCCCGAACTCCACCCGGGCTTGGTGGCCGCCTACCTCAGCGGCCGGCCGCGGCCGCCGCACCTGGTGTGCCTCGACACCGTCGACAGCACCAACAGCGAGGCCGAGCGCCAGCTCGCCGTCGGCAGCGCGGTGCCGCTCGTCATCCTCGCCCGCACGCAGACCGCCGGCCGCGGCCGCCGCGGCCGCACCTGGCACAGCCCCGCCAGCGGCAACCTCTACTGCACGTTCGTCTTCCGGCCCAAGCTCGAGCCCGTCCACTTGCAGGATTTCACCCTCTGGATGGGTCTCAACGTCTGCGAGCTCATCTCCAACTTCTGCAAGATCGACCCCGGCCTCAAGTGGCCCAACGACCTGCTCCTCTCCGGCCGCAAGGCCGGCGGCATGCTCACCGAGGCGCGCATCGACGCCGACGAGATCCACGACCTCGTCTTCGGCCTCGGCCTCAACCTCAACGGCGGGACCGCCGACCTGCCGCGCGAGCTGCAGCCCACCGCCATCAGCCTGGCCGAGGCGGCCGGCGCGCCGGTGGACCTGAACCGCTTCGCCGCCGCGCTCATTGGCCGGGTGCTCGGCGCCTACGACACCTTCCTCGACGGCGAATACCGGGACAAGTTCGCTGACCTGTGGCAACGCTACGACGTGTTGCGCGGCCGGCCGGTCAGTGTCGTCCAGGGCACGCGCACCGTCGCCGGCACCGCCACAGGCATCGACGCCGAGGGCTCGCTCATCGTGCGCCTCCCCTCCGGCCGCTCGGAACGCTTCCGCGCCGGCGAGGTCACTTTAGCCAGGCCTCCCGCCGCGCCCGCCCCCTGATGAGCAGGCTTGCCCGCGGGACGCTTTCCCCGTGTAAATGACCCGCGCCACCGCCTGCATGTCCGATTCCCCTGAAACCACCATCGAGGTCTCCCATCTCGTCAAGACCTACGGCTCCCTCACCGCCGTCAACGACCTCAGCTTCACCGTGAAGCGCGGCGAGATCGTCGGCCTGCTCGGCCCCAACGGCGCGGGCAAGAGCACGACCATGCGCATCCTCACCGGCTACCTGCCGGCCAACTCCGGCTCCGTCCGCATCTGCGGCCTGCCCGTCGCCAGCCAGGCCGAGGCCACCAAGCGCCACATCGGCTACATGCCGGAAAACAACCCGCTGCCCGAGGACATGCGCGTCTCCGAATACCTCTGGTTCCGCGGCCGCCTCAAGGAGATGCCCCGCGCCCGGCTCCGCGAACGCATCGACGAGGTGCTCGAGCTCTGCGACCTCAAGCGCAACCGCCACCGCATCCTCGGCCGTCTCTCCAAGGGCAACAAGCAGCGCGTCGGCATCGCCGAGGCCATCCTCGCCGAGCCCGCCGTCATCATCATGGACGAGCCGACCATCGGCCTCGACCCGCACCAGATCCTCATCGTCCGCGACCTCATCGCCAGCCTGCGCGGCCGCATGAGCGTCATCATCTCCTCCCACATTCTCCCCGAGATCGAGGCCACCTGCGACCGGGTGCTCATCATCAACAGCGGCCGCATCGTCGCCCAGGGCTCCCCCGCCGAGCTGCGGCAGGAGATTTTCGGCCACACCACCTACCGCGTCGAGCTCGCCGGCGACCGGGAGAACCTCGCCGCCGACCTCGCCGCCATCGAGCCCACCCTCAAGGTCGCCACCGTCGGCGACTGCGGCCCCGACGGCTTCTGCACCGTCACGCTCCAGACCCAGTCCGACGCGGACCTCGGCGAGCCGCTGCTGGCCGCCCTGCCCCCCCGCGGCTACCGGGTGCGCTCGCTCGGCCGCACCCAGCCCTCGCTGGAGGATGTCTTCCTCGCCGCCACCCGCCGCAGCTGGGACGCGCGCGTGCCCGACAAGCCGACCGTCAACGGCGACAGCCGCCCGCCGCTGCCGAGGATTTGAAAGACTGAAGGACTGAAAAACTGAAGAGCTGAAACCCAATCCACCCAACCCCATCCCTCGGCACCGTTCCGCTTTCAGCCGTTCAGTCATTCCGCCTTTCAGCCCTTTCCCCGATGCGCCACTACTTCACCATCCTCTCGCAAGAGATCCGCGCGCTGCTCTACAGCCCGAGCACCTACATCGCCGCCGTGCTCTTCCTCCTCGTCATGGGTTTCATCTTCGCCGGCATCCTCGAGGTCTACAGCAAGACCCCGCAGGAGACGCCCCCCGCCGCCATCTTCTTCTCGGTCTTCTGGATCCCGGTGTTCTTCATGGTGCCGCTGCTCACGATGAAGTGCTTCGCCGAGGAACGCCGCCTCGGCACGCTCGAGACGCTGCTCACCACGCCGGTCACCACCACCGAGGTCGTGCTCGGGAAATTCACCGCCGCCTACCTGTTCTACCTGCTGCTCTGGGCCTCCACCCTCGGCTTCCACTACATCCTGCAGGTCTACGCCCGCGACACCCGCTTCCTCGACGCCGGCCCGCTCATCGGCGGCTACCTCTTCATCGCTGTCAGCGGCCTGCTGTTCATCGCCCTCGGCGTGCTGGCCAGCGCCCTCACGCGCAACCAGTCCGTCGCCGCCATCCTCAGCTTCACCCTGCTCTTCGGCCTCATCATCGGCCTGAAATACGCCGGCGAACTCACCGCGCTCAACCACGGGCTGCTCAGTCCCCTCCGGTCCGCCGTGGACTCCCTCCAGATCGCCAGCCACGTCGAGGACTTCACCCACGGGGTCGTGGACACGCGCCAGGTGTTCTTCTACCTCACCGGCGCCACCCTCGCCCTCCTGTTCAGCATCCTCGGCGTCGAGGCCAAGATCCTCAGCAGCTGACTCTCACCCGATGCCCTTCTCCGACAGCTTCCGCGCCGCCCGCTGGATCCGGTTCATCAACCTGCTCCTCCAGGCCCTGCTGTTCCTCGGCCTCTTCGGCGGGCTCAACTACATCGCGCAAAACCATCTGCTCCGCTTCGACCTCACCCAGAACCGCCGGCACTCGCTCTCCGCCGAGACCAAGTCCTACCTCGACCAGCTCGAGCGCAACGTGAACATCACGGTCACGCTGATGAAGGACAGCGACAACGACGAGCTGACCCAGGTCTACCGCGACATCAGCGGCCTGCTCCGCGAATACGCCTACGTCACCGCCGCCGGCGCCAAGGGCCGCGTGCACGTCGAATACCTTGACATCTACCAGAGCCGCAAGCGCGCGGAGGAACTCGGCCTCGACCAGCCCAACGTCGTCCTCCTCACCTGCGAAGGCCACCGCCGTGTGCTCACGCTCGGGGAGTTCTACCGCACCAAGGACCGCCGCCGCGAGGCCTTTCAGGGCGAGGCCGCCCTCACCGCCGCCATCCTCGACGTCTCCAGCCTCGAGAAGAAAAAAATCTATTTCCTCTCCGGCCACGGCGAGATGCGGCCCGATGACTTCGATCCCGTGCGCGGCCTCTCGCAGCTCCGCGACGAGCTCCGCCAGCGCAATTTCGACCTCCTCAGCCTCGACCTCAACCTCACGCACAAGATCCCCGACGACGCCGCGCTCCTCATCATCGCGGGCCCGCAGGGCCGCCTGCAGCCCTTCGAGGAGGAGTTGCTCCGCAATTTTCTCAGCACCCGCGCCGGCCGCGCCCTCCTGCTGCTCGATCCCGGCCAGCCGCTCGGGCTGGAGAACCTCCTCTTCGACTGGGGCGTCATCGTCTACGACAACGTCATCATCGATCTCGACCCGCAGAGCCTCACCGGAACCAACGACACCCGCCTGTGGAATTTCCTGCCCGATCCGGACAGCCACATCACCGACCAGCTCATCAACAACGTCCTCCCCGTCCTCGTGGGTCCCGCCCGCGTCGTCAGTGACGACCTCGGCCGCCCCGCCGACGACGGCCTGAGCGTCAAGAAGCTCATCGCCACCAGCAAAGCCGCCTATGGCGAGACCAACTACCGCCAGCGCGTCGCGGCCGAGTTCACCGCCGGCCAGGACCTGAAGGGTCAGCTCGGCGTCATGGTCATCTCCGAGCGCCTCAAGCCCGCCAACAATCTCCCGCTCAGCGTGCGCGGCGGCCGCCTCGCCGTCGTCGGCACCGCCGACCTCGTGACCAACAACCGCATCTTCAATCCGGGCAACCTCAACCTCTTCCTCGCCACCGTCAACTGGGCCGTCGACCGCGACACCCAGCTCAACATCCTCGCCCGCCCCATCCAGCTCTACGCCCTCACCCTCAGCCAGGAGGAGCTCGTCCGCCTCCGCCTCGGCCTGCTCCTCGCCGTGCCCGGGATCGTCGGCCTGCTCGGCCTCTTCGTCTACTGGACGAGGCGGAATTGAAGGGCTGAAAGACTGAAGAACTGAATGGCTGAACCCTCCCATCTCTTCTGAATAGAAACCCGCTACCCTCCTCCCCTCCTCGCCACCCTTAGCCCTCCAGCCCTTCAGCCTTTCAGCTCTTCAGCCCTTTCTCCCGATGCGCTCCAAAGTCACCATCGTCCTCCTCTTCCTGAACGTCGTCCTCTTTTTCTACATCTTCCGATATGAGGAGAAGTGGAAGGCCGAGCAGAAGACCCTCGAGACCCGCCGCCGCGTCCTCGGGCCCGAGGCCGCGTCGATCGACTCCCTCGCCCGCACCACCCGCGACGGCACCTCCCTCCGGCTGATGAAGCGCGGCGAATCCTGGTGGCTTACCCAGCCCTACGAGTGGCCCGCCGAACCCAACGCCCTGCACCGCATCGTCAACGAGCTCCAGTTCCTCGAGCACGAGACCAGCTTTGCCGTCGCCGACCTCCCCAAGACCGACATGAGTCTCGCCAACTACGGTCTCGCGGACCCGGCCATCACGCTCACCTTCACCTCCGCCGGCAAGGAGTATAAGCTGTTGATCGGTGACGACTCCAAGATCGGCAACCGTCTCTATGTGCTCTCCCCCGACGGCGCCCGCATCCATGTCGTCGGCCGCAGCCTCGCCGACAGCGTCAGCCTCCCCCTCGCGGACCTGCGCGCCCCCACCATCTTCAGCATCCCGGTTTTCGAGGTCCGCTCGCTCAACGTCCAGGCCGCCCCGTCGAACCTGAAGGTCCGCCTGCGCCGCGACGCCGCCAGTCGCTGGAGCTTCGAGTCCCCCATCAACGCCCGCGCCAGCAAGAGCGCCGTCGAGGTCACCATCAACGCCCTCAATTCCCTCAACGCGAAAAATTTCCTGGATCCCGCCAATCCCCTGCTGCAGAAGTCCGGGCTCGAGTCCCCCACGCTGCGCGTCACCCTCGAGGGCAACGCCCGCCGCGAGACCTTGCTGCTGGGCAACCCCACCACGCCGGCAGCAGCCGGCAACGGTGCCGCCCCCGCCGAGGTGGAGTATTTCGCCCGGATCGAGGACAAGTCCGCCGTCTTCACCACCACCGTCCCGCCGCCGCTGCTCGTCGTGCTCGGCTCCGCCCAGGAAACCCTGCGCGATCCGCGCGTGCTCGACTTCGAGCCGGGCACGGTCACCGCCCTCGCCCTGACCGCCCCCGGCTCGCCCGAGCTGGCCCTCCAGAAGCTGGAATCCTCCGGGCCGGCGACCACGGGCAACGGTGCCGCTCCCGCGCAGGAAGGCTGGCTGGCCGTGGCCCGCATC
>JAQSDJ010000248.1 GCA_029945855.1 Lacunisphaera sp. | reverse complement strand
AGGAACTCATGCGTCTGCACCCGCCAGCCATCGGCCGTGGTGATGCTGCCACCCAGATACGCGACGCGCACCAGTCCACCCGCACTCGCCTTGGCGTGGAAATTCGGCAGCCCGTCCCGCCCCTGCAACTCCGGCAGGCTTGCCGGCGCTTGATCCGCACTGAATCGCACCACCGCCCCGCCCCCGGCAGGCAGCTCAAACCTGAGACGCGTCTGCGCTCCGGCATGCTCGATCTCCCGTCGCGCGAACGTCCGCGGCTGGGGACTCGTCAGTTCCACCGCCCGGTAACCGACCTTACCAAGAAACGACAGATCGGGATTCTCGACCGTTGCGGGCGGGCCGCCGTTCAAGAGGCTCAAGAACCACGTCGTCCCGCTGCGCCGGGCTATGACGGAAAGTCGCCCGATAGCGCTGGAGGCGAGCACTCGCGTTTCGTCCCACACGGCCGGAATCGATTTCAACACGTCGAGCGCCGGTCGCGTGGCCGCGTCGTTCAGCACCATGGCCGGATCCTCCGCCATGATCTGCATCGGCGAGGTGAACTGGATGAAGGTCGCGAGCTGATGGGCCCACGACGTCGGCCCGGGCCGCGAATAGGACAGCGGGGTGTAGTCGCCGGCGCCGACCACGAAGCGCGTGAACGGCAGCGCCGCGTTGTGCGAGGCCGGGATCGGGCCCTCCTTCATCTTGTTCAGCTCCAGCCCGCGGATGCCCTCGCGCGTGATTTCATTCGGATAGGTGCGCGCCTCCCCGGCAGGCTTGGTCACCCCGTGGAAAATCACCATCAACCGCCGTTCGGCCGCGAGTCGTAGCGCGGCGATCGCAAAATCGACGCGATCTTTCGATTCGGCGTTGAGGAAATCGAGTTTCACCCCGACCGCACCCGCCGCCCGCACCGCATCGAGGAAGGTGCGCAGCTGCCCCCAGTTGTCCGCGGGGGCCGCGACTTCCTGGTAGTGCTTCCAGACAAACACGCCCACGGCCCGGTCGCGGGCATGGTCGACGATCCCGGCCAGATCCTTCCACGGCTCCGGCCAGCCCAGCCAGCCTTCGTCGATCACCGTGTATTCGAATCCCAGCGCAACCGCATGGTCGACGAATTGCCTTTCCTGCTCCGGCGTCCCGGTGCCTGCGCTCCACCAGCGCCACACGGCCCGGCCCGGCTTGATATAAGAGGTGTCCGCGAACAGATGCGCATCCGGCGGTGGCGCAAGGTTCGCGATCAGGTCGCTGTTCACCAGCGCGTCCAGATCGGGCGCCACGAGCGTCACCCGCCACGGCGTGATGATGGGACCGTCGATGACAAAACCCTCCTCGGCCTCCGCGAAATCAGCCCGGACCACCCGCGAACCGGGCACCGCCCGCAGCCGCAAGCCGCTGTAATTCTCCCGCGCCGCCTCGGTCACGAGCACATAGCCTCCGCCCGCGGCCAGTTCGGCCACCAGCGGCGCACCCTGGACCGGGCCCTGCTTCGACACCGTGGCCAGTTCGTCCGCGCCAGCGGAGATCCATTCGCCCGCGTAGCTCTTCAGTTTCCAGTCGGAATCCCGTTCGAAAAACCACACGCGGCTTCCCGCCGGCAGGGTCCAGCCCGACGCCTCGCCCTGCACGCGACGACGCCCCGCGCCCGGCACGATCAGCCGCCAGGCAAACCCATCGTCATAGGCGCGGGCTTCGAGCACCGTTTCCGGCCGGCCGGCCGCCGGCGCCATGGGCACCCGCAGCGTGCGGGCGTGATTGCGCGCCCGGGCCTTGCCGCCGAGCACCGCATAACTCTCGTCCAGCGCACCGAAGACCGGCACGCCCAGCGTCACCCCGGAACCGAGATCGACGCCGTCCACCGTCACCCCCACGCGCGAAGGCGCGATGATCTCCCGGCCCGCGCGTTCGACCGAATAAACCAACGCCCCGTCGGCATCGACGGCCAGCTTGCCGCGCAGCTGTCCCCCGGGACTGTCGATCACCACGGGGGCCGCCGCCGCCGTCAGCGCCAGACCGAGCAGAGCAAAAAGAAAGCGAAGGCTCATGGGCGCTCAGTAGTCGTAGACCAGCACACTGAGGCCGAACGCCGGCAGTTCCACTGGCTGGTTCTCATCGCCGGCCGGCTGCGCCACCATCTCCGCGCCCGCACGAAGTTGCACGTTCTTCCACCCGACCGCCGCGCCGCCGGTGAGGGCGCCGACATCCGCCCGCACTCGTGTTGTGGTGGGCTCCGCCCGCTGGTTCAACAGCACCACGAACACACGTCGAGCCTTCGCCGATCGCGCCACCAAGGTATCCACCGCCGGATGACCGCTTTCCACCCCGCCCCAGGCCAGATCCGCTTCCTCGCCGAGCACCCGCCCGGGCGCAAAACCGTAGCTGCGATGCGGCCCGACCTTGGGCGTGATGAATCCCGCGGGAAAAGAAATCTGCCCCGCCGACCGCATCGTCGCCTCGGCAACCAAATAGTCGGTAATCCAACCGATCTGCCACCACGCGTGATGAGGAAAGGCTCCGGCTCCGGCGTTCATGTCGCTCCAGTAATAAGAGGCGACACTTGTCGCAGGATGGACGAATGCGTCGCGGGCAAGCGCCGCCGCCCGGGCGAGGTCGCGGAACAGCGGCTCGCCCGTGAGCGCGTGCATGCGCACAAACAGCCCGGCATGCGTCGCCAGGAGGATCGGTCCGCGGCTCCACGCCGAGCCGATGGCGCCGCCATGTTCGAATCCCAACCCGGCTTGGGTGATTTCCCAGTCGGCCCGCCGCCGTCCTTGCACCGACTTCTCCGCTCCTGTCGCCAGCGGATGCGTGAAGATCGAGGTCACATAAAACTTTGCCGTCGCCACGGCGGCGTCGCGGTAGGGCGCATGACCGGTGATCGCGTGCAGATCGAGCAGGGCCTGCGCGAGCTGCGCCGTCGCGAAGTCGGGGGCAAAGCGCGTGTCGCCGCACACTCCGAGGAAACGACCGGACTGCACCGCGTTCTTCAACAGCCAGTCGGCGCCGCGGCGCGCAGCCTGCAGGTATTTGTCATCGCCCAGAATGCGATAGGCCACCAGCAGGCCGTAGAATGTCGGCCGCAGGTCCGGGGTCTCCGTGTAGAGCGGTTTCTGCGTGGCGTGATCATAGGCGACCTCCCAGCTTCCATCAGCGCGCTGCCATTCGAGCAGGCGCTCCGCACCAAGTCTCAGCCGGTCGCGCAATTCCCGGTCCTCGGGCGCGAACAACAGGATGTTGCCGAGATCGAGCATCGTGTAATAGGTGAGCGCCACCGGCTCGGCGATGTCGCCCCATTCCTCGGTGAAGCGGCGGCTTTTCGAGAGAAAATACTGGCCGCGCGCCGCGCCTTGGAAAAACCCCGGCTCGGTCTGCTGCTGCGCCAGCTTGAAATTGCGGGCGAACGGGAGCCGGTCGCGCACGAGCTTCGGATCGTTTGTCAGCTTCGCCAGCATCCACATCGCGCCGTAATCCGAGTTTTTCATCCCGTCCTTGTCCGCCCCGAGGATGCCGCCGAGATAAGCCTGCGCCCCGATGGTCAGCCCGCCGAACTCCTCGGTGCGCCAGAGCGAGGTCCGGTCGTCGGTCACGTAGCGGTGCAGCGCGGCCAACCGGTCCGACAGCGAGCGCGCCGGTTGCTTCAGCGCGAGAAAGTCCGGTAACCGGTAGACGTCGTTGATGACATGCTTGAGGGCTGCAAACCAGTCGCCCTGGCGCAGCACGTAGCGGAACCGGAAAGTGCGTTGCTCGCCGGGGGCGAGCTGCGAGCCCTCCTCGCCCAGCACGGGATGATAGAGCGTCGGGGCGAGCCGGCCCTGCCGGTTCATATGGGACAGCCCGAGCCGCCAGACATCCCGCATGGCCTTGTCCTCCGGCCACGGATCCGCTGCCGTGCCGGGCGCGGCCACCACGGCGAGTGTGACACCCGCGCGGTTGGTCGCGATCGACGCAAGCGTAGACACGCTGCGCTCGCGAGCCAACACCGGCCGGTCCGGCAAGCCGTGGCCGTAGGCCAGCGCGAGCGGCAGGTTGGGATTCAATTCGTTGCCTTGGAAGTAGCCGGGCACCACCGCCCATTGCAGCTCCGACGGGGTCAGCTCCACCAGCGTGGGTGTCGCGATGGAGAACCAGCCGGGGCGCTTGGCGGTGATCGTCACCGCCACCTCCACGTCACCCGGGGCGGAGGCATCGAGCCACCACTCGGCGGCCAGCGTGGCCACGTCTGTCTCCTGGCGGAAAAGCCAGGCGCCGGTGGCGGTCCGCTCGAGGCCGGCCGGAAAGAACGTCCGCTCCTCCCCGGCCGCGTTCAGGCTCACGGACGAGGTCGCGGCCTGCCATTTCTTGGTCGGATAGATGAACTCACCGGGAAAGGGCTCCGGGTGTCCCGGCAGGAAAAACGGCGTCGGCGTGTTGTCGGGCGCGGACGGCGAATACAGCAGCGTGTAACGTCCCACCGACGCGCCGGCGGAAATCTCACCCGAGGGCGTGCGCACCGCGACGCGCGACAGGTGCCAGCCATCGGATTGCTCCGTCCAATCGAGGCGCACGGCGGAATCGCTCAGCGCAGCCGCCTCGGGGGCTTCCGCCCCGGGCAACAGGTCGCCCGCAACGCACAGTGCCGCGACCATGCATCCTCTGGCCGCCCCGAAAATATGCCGGGCGGTCCGGCTCATCATGGGGTGGCTTTCGCGTAACACCGCACGGCGAACAACGCAGCCGGGATGTTCTTCTCCGGGCGTGTCAGCTCGATGCGCAGCGATTTCGTGATGACCGGCTGTGGCAGCACGATCACGGCCCGCGTCTGGTGCTGATCACGACCTTCGGCCAGCACCTGCCCGGCCTCGTCTAGCACCCGATATCCGCGAGCGCAGAACGGCATCCGATTCTCCGGATGGCCCCACAAGACCGTCTCCATCGGATGGTCGAAATCCGTGTCGAACATCAGCTCCACGCGCGCGATGGTCTGCGGGCCGGCCCACGTCAGCGTGACGGCGGGCGTCTCCTCGGCCAAGGCGGCAACCCAGGCGTTGGGCTGGTTCGTCGGCCGGGCGATGCCGCTGGTCAGGTTCCTGGCTCCGAAAGGCGTCAGGGGTCGGTCGAGCCGCAGCGCGAGGTTCTGCCCCGCCGGCCGCCGCTTCGGCAGCCAGAACTCGAACGAGTCCACGCCGATGTCCGCGGGCGGCGTCTGCACTGCACTTTTCGCGACGGCGAGGTTCACCGCGTGGCAGAGGGACAGCACGCCCGTGACCCGCTGCTCGCTGGTGCAGAGCCGGATGCTGGCATTGCCGGAGAAGCACACAAAGGCATAGCGCTCATCGCCAAAGGCATGGCGGAACGTCACTCGCACGGACTGGCAGCCGGGCATGAGCGCATGAACGCTCTTTTCCAAGACCACGTCCGGGGTGTGGTTGTCCGGCCGGCTGCTTTGCCGGAGTTCGACGCGGAGTTCTGCGTCCGCCGCCACCTCCACCCACACGGTCAGGTCGAGCGTGGTGCCGGCCTGCACGGGCAGCATCATCGCCCAGCTCTCATCGAGACTGACCAGCGGGCCGTCGGGCGCGAGTTCACGGAGCTGATATTCGCTGGAGGCCGTGATCGTCGCGCGCGACGCCAGGTCCTGGTCATCGCGCAGCGGCACGCCCGGGATGTGCTGACCCGTGCGCTGCAACCGGCGCTGCAGCTCTGTCATGCGGGCCGGTTCGGTGAGGGCGCGTGGCAGCAGTCCGTCCCGCTGGCAAAGGAATGCGGCCTGGCCGACCGCCTGGGCGGCATGCGCGCAGGTGGCCATCACGCGGCTCGAACCAAAGGCCACGTGGGTCGCGCTGATGATGCGGCCGGCGAGGAAGAGATTGGTGATGTTGCGGCTGTAGAGGGAACGGTAGGGAATCGGATAAATTCCCTTCGCGTGCCACTGGTTGCAGCCGGGCTTTTCGCTGAAGACGCCGTCGGCCGGATGCAGGTCGATCGACCAGCCGCCGTAGGCCACGGCGTCGGGCTGCGCCCGCTGCTCGACCACGTCCTGCTGCCGCAGCAGGTAATCGCCCTCGAAGCGGCGGCTCTCGCGCTTGCCGGGAATCGCGCCCACCCACTCGAGCGTGAGATTGGCCGCTTCGGGAAACTGGCCGGAGTTCTTGATATGGTGCCACACGCCGTAGACCACGCGCCAGAGTTCCCACTTGATGTCCTCGGTCGCGTGCACGGTGTCGAGCCGGCCGCCGTATTCGACCCACCACAATTTGCAGCCTTGGTCTTTCGCGTTGAATTGCCGCCAGCGCGGGATCTTCGTGATGTCCTGCAAGGCGTAGCTCGGAGGCGTGAACGTCACCGGCCGACCCGCGTCCTTGGTGTAGAAATAGAGCGAGTGCCCGAGCAGCTCGCCGTAATCTTTCGACGGCGCAAACTTCTCGCCGAATTCCTCGCGGGATTCCGCCCCCATGCGGAAGGCCGCCCCCGCCATGAAACCCAGCACGCCGTCGCCCGAGGCGTCGCAGAAGAGCGGCGCCGCAAGCTCATAGAGCGTGGAGTTCTGCGAGCAGAACGCACGCACGCTGCGCAGGGTGGCGGCGTCCTGCTTGGCGGCCTCGAAGACGGCGGTGTTGAGCAACAGCGTGATGTTCGGCTCACGCACGACCTTCTCGAGCAGGATTGTGTCGACGAGGTGCGGGTTGCCCTCGCGGTTGCGGAACGTGTTCTCGACGAGGATCTCGTCGATCACGCCGCCCTCGCGCGCCCAACGGTTGTTGTTGCCCATGTGTGAGGTCGCCCCGAGAACCCAGAGGCGCACCTCGCTGGAACTGTTGCCACCCAACACCGGACGATCCTGCACGAGCGCGACCTTGAGGCCCGCGCGCGCCGCGGTGATGGCGGCGCAGGTGCCGGCCAGGCCTCCGCCGACGACAACGAGGTCGGCGGCCAGGGGCACGAGCTTCAACTCACGGTGGGAAACGGGAGATTCGATTTGCATACAAAGGGACGAAATCAGGCCGACGCCGGCGGCCTGGCCGCGGGGCGATGCACGCCGCCGAAATACAACATGGCCAGGGCGAGCGGGTGCAGGCACGCCATGATGAGGAACCATCCCGCGTAGCCCGTGCCATGCACGGCGTCGAGGACCGGGCCGAACACCGCATGCACGGCGCGGTCCAGAAAGCCCTCAGGCGGCCGGAGCGGGCCCGACGACACCATCGACGCGACCAGCGTGTTCATGAGGATGCCGCCGACCGTGCTGCCGGCGGCGACCACGCTGAAGACCGTGCCGAGGCAGGCCTTCGGCACGACGTCGACGATGAGCGAGCTGATGTTGATGAGCCAGGCGAGCGAGGCGAAGACAGCGATCACCGTGAGCGTCAGGGCGACATTCAGGCCCGCGACCTTCGCGATGAACGGCGACACCGGCAACAGGCACGCGCAGCCGAGCATCACCCACAGGCGGCTGTGGGCCGGCGCGATCTTGCGTTTCACCAGCACCCCCGAGAGCCAGCCCCCCAGCAGGCTGCCGACACCAGCGGCGGCGTAAATGACCCACGTGATCGTGAGCTGGCCCTGCTCGAAGCCGCGTTCCGTATTCAGGTATTTGGCGAACCAGAACTGGTAGAAATACCAGACCGGGTCCGTGATGAGCCGGCCGAACAGCAGGAGCCACACGACCTTGCTGGAGAAAACCTGCCGCCAGGTCCACGCCGCCCCGGTGGTGGCGCCGCCGGCCTTCTCTTCTTCCGCCACGGAGTCGTCGAGGAGCTTCAGCTCCTGCTTCGTGATCTGCCTGCTCTCGCGCGGCTGGCGGTAAAACAGTGCCCACGGGATCAGCCACAGCAGGCCGAGCGCGCCCGTGATGATGAAGGCCATGCGCCAGCCGGCCCCGTGGCCGAGGATCTGCTCGATCCACGGCAGCTTCTCCGCATACGGAAAAGCCGAGAGCGGGATGACGATATAGGGCGCCACCGTGGCGCCGATCGTCGCCCCCATCGTGTAGACGCCGATCGCCAGCGCACGCTCCCGCGCAGGGAACCACTCTGAAACGACCTTCGAGGCGGCGGGCCATACCCCGGCCTCGCCGAGGCCGAGGCCGAAGCGGAATGCCCCCATCGAGCGCACGCCCTGTGCGGCCGCGGTCAGCATGTTGGCGACCGACCACCAGCCGACGAACAGCACCATGCCCAGGCGCGTGCCCAGCCGGTCGACCAACCGGCCGGATACGAGATAAGCGAGCGTGTAGGCGACGAGGAAGATGTTGACGATGTTCGCGTAATCGCGGTCGGTCATGCCCAGATCCTTCTGGATCGTCGGCGCCAGCGCCGACAGCACCTGCCGGTCGACGTAGTTCAGCACCGCGGCGAGAAACACCAGCGTGATGATCCACCAGCGGAAATGGGGAATTTTACGCACGGTTACTTCTCCAGAGTGACGGTTTCGGAGCCTGGCGTCCGCCCGTCGACGGTGCGCCCGGTGAGTTGGAAGCCGAACGAGGTCGCGTCCTCCGGCAACGGCACGGTGAATTCGAACGGATAGGCCGCGTCGGTGATCTCGGCCTTCCGCCCGCCGGTCTCGTAGCGGAGCGTCACTTCCTTGAACTTTGCGTCATCGGCCTGAAGGTAGACGTAGGCGGTCTTCGCCGCCGGACCGAAATTCAGGATCATCGCGCGGGTGCCGCCCCAGGCGATCTCCGCGTAATCCTTCTGCCAAGCCTGCGCGGGCGCGGCGGCGAGCAATTTATGCTGGAACTTCGGTGCGACGGCCAGGCCCTCGATCACGACGGCGGTGATCCCCATGGGCGAAACACTCACGGGAAAACGGCCCTGCGCGAGCGTCGCGTCTGCGGCCGGCCGGCCGTCGGCGATGACCTTCACGCGGTAGGTTCCCCGCCCCGCCGCAGGCAGGACGTCGGGATTGAACACCACCTCGGTGGAAACGGCCTCGCGCGACTGGTTGGTGAACGCGATATAGAGACGTCCGTCGCCGCGCGCCGTGAGATGGTTGAGCTCGACCGAACCGGTTTTGAGCAGACGCTGCGGCATCCAAAGCGTCGCGTCGGTGAACCCGCTGAACTTGCCCGGACGGTCGCCGTAGAACTTGCTCTGCAGATACGCGTAGCCCTCGATGAAGCGCGACGGGAAGTCGATCTCTCCCCGCGAACGCGCGAAGGCATCCGTGACCAAATAATCGAGCAGGATGCTCATGTGCGGCCAGATGTGGTTATAGTGGAAGGAATTTACGCTCAGCTCCAGATGCGGACGCAGCGGATAGTCTGCCTGTTCGTAGATCGTCGTGCGCGCCGTGTTTATATGGTAACCCGGGAAGTTGCGATAACGGCCGATCACCGCGGAACGCGCGACGTCGTGCAGTAGCTGATCGCCGGTGAGGGCCGCGATACGCAGCATCCACGGCGCAAAGTTTGCCATGAAGATGGCGCGGTGGCCCGACATCGTGCCGGAGGACTCCGGCGTGAGGCCGATCTCGGAGAGCCGCCAGGCGGGCACCTTCTCCTCCGGCGCGTGCATCGGCTTATGCCCTTTGCTCTTCAGATACCAGTAGGCCGGCGCGTTGCCACCCGGGTTGACCGTAACCAGCTCGTCGGGAATCTGCGGCGCCATCCACGTGAACATCGTGTAGCGCCGGGCGCCGAGCCGGGCGGCCGCGAGGTAGCGGACATCGCGGGTGACTTCGTAAAGTTCGAGCAGGTCGATCCACTTCGGCGTGAATCCGGTCCAGAAAAACAGCCCGCCCTCGTTGAGCCCGTCCGCGCCCTGCGCCATGCGGCCGGCCAGGTAGGCGTCGGCCCCGGCCCGCGCCTTGGCCAGCAGGCGTTCGTCGCCGGTCGAGCGGTAGACGTGCAGGTTGTTCGACCAGGTATCGCCGGGGGAAGCGTCATCGAGGTTGAGCGTGCGGGTGCGCCCGAGTTCGGTTTCGGCGAGCCGCCGGAAAACCGGCGACGCCCCGTGCGTGATGCCGTAAAGCGCCGCGATCTCGCTGATCGGCGCGGAGGGGCCCTTGAGCGCCCGGGAGGGGCTCTGGATCTTCTGCTCCGGATCAAGGGAGAACAGGAATTTCTCGCGCGAGAGCAGGTATTCGGCGATCGGATAGGCGCGTTTTGAAAAAATCCGCTCGTCGTCCGCCACGAGCGCGAGGTTGAGCGGGTTGAGCGCCGAAACGTTCTTCACGGCGCCAGGGACGTCGGTCGAGTAGGCGCAGCCCTTGAGCTCGTCGATGAACCAGCTGTAGTCGCTCATCCCGTAGTCGATCATGCGGTCGAGCGTCTCGTTCAGGGAACTGATCGCGTTGGTGCGGTAGTCGCGGAAACCGTAGAGCCGCCGCGCAATATCCTCATACGCGAGAGTGGCCTCCCCCACCCCGACGTAGAGCCGGAGTTTGAAGGTGAACGTGTCCCCCACCGTTCGTTTCGAACCCTCCCCGCCCAGCAACGGGGCAAACACCATCGGCTGAGCCGCGCCATCAGGCGTGCGCAACGCGACCCCGAAGCGACTGTTTTCGAGCAGCGGCAGCGGGTTGAAGGGAAATTCCGAGGAATCCACCACCACCCCGAGGATACTGGCACCCTGGCGCACAAACGTCGTCGGGATGGGGCATTCATATCCGGGTGTCATGAACGATTGCGCGGGAAATCGTTTCTCCTGCCAGATGAATGGCTGCCAGAACTCATCGGCCTCGGACGGGGCGATCTTCGGCGCCCCGGTGTAGCCCACGGAAAACCACGCGGCGATCTTGGGCGTGATGGTATAGGCTAGGGTCGGCTCGGTCCGCGCGTCCCCGGACAGCGTGACTGTCGCGCTGAGCGCAAAAGCGGGGTGGTCGGCGAAAGTATAGCGGATCGTGTCGCCCGCGCGTTCCCAGCGCACGGCCTTGACGGCATGAGCGGGCGCCGAGGCGAACAAGTCCGCGGTGCGTGAGCGTGTGTCGCCCTCGAGGATACGGTCGTCGAAACCGTCCCCGGCCTGCGCCTCCGACCGTTTTGTGTTCTTCAGCGCGACCTGATCCGCGGCGCCGCGCGTTTCCCAGGTTGGCACATTATACGACACGCGCGGAATGCCCGCCGGCCGCATCGCCAGCTTCGGATCCTCCGGGGCGATGAGAACCGTGAACTCAGGACGGAAGTTCCACGTTGCGCCACCCGCGCGGCTGAGTTGCAGTGCTCCCTCCGGGCCCAGCTCCGCGGCGTAGCGGTTATCGGCGGATTCCGACATCGCCATGGCCGCCGAACCTGCGAGCAAGGCGAACAACCGGGCGATCCAACGGGAGGAGTTCATGGTGGGGTTTTGTATGCGCACGAGGGGTGAGACGAGTCGTGAGTTGGCCGGACGTCCCCCGTGACGACAACACGGGGAACGGAACAGGCGAAAGCCAAGGTTGGTCCGGTGGCTCAGAAACACAGACCCGTCGTGAGACGGACTGTG
>JAQSDJ010000247.1 GCA_029945855.1 Lacunisphaera sp. | reverse complement strand
GCAGGAAAAACACGCCGCCTTCCGCTGTGTGGTTAACCGGGAGGGCGCCATCCTCGACCAGACCGACTTTGACTGCGGCGTGGCGGTCGCCCTCGACGGCGACCGGCTGGCGACGGCGTCCATCGCGGCGGCCAACAAGCTGGGCTGGACGGAGTTTGTCGCGGCCTACGGTCAGGCCGTCGAGGCGATCCGCGCCGGCAAGCTCGTCGAGGTGCAGGCGCCGGTGAACATCAGCAGCCTCGGCGCGTTCGGCGTCGAGAACGCCACGCCCATCATCGTGCCGCCCTCCATGGCCACGATCTTCATCGGCTCGGCGCACGAGCGCCTGATCAACGACGGCGGCGTCATCCATCCCGCGGAGGTCATCACCCTCTCGCTGACATTCGACCACAAGGTCGTGAACGGCGCCGGCGCGGCCTCCTTCATGCAGGAAGTGCGGAGCCAGATGGAAGGTTTCAAGCTGCCGGGGTGAGGGAAAAGGCTGAAGAGCTGAAAGACTGAAAGGCTGAAAACTTTCTGACGCGGCGTTGATGCGTCTTCCGCCTTTGTCCTCAGCCGAACTCAGGCCGTTGGCCGGATTTTCCGCTCAAGTCATGGGCGAACTGAATGGGTCATGGTGGGCCAGCCCGCTCGCGGGCGCTCTGCAGAGCGCGAGCCCCACGACAGGCTCGGGGTCCTGCGCTTGTCGAACGGACCAGCTCGCTGGCCCACGCCATCTGCATGATCCCGTATCGGTGGTGCCGCCGTTCGTCCGCCCTGGAGGAAATGCTGGACTGAAGGCGGGAATTGGCTTCTGTTTCCCCTGAGCTTGGGCCGGCTCACACCAACGAACCATGTCCGTGTCCCGATTTGATGCTGCCGTGAGCACCACCCGCCCCAAGACCTGGAAAGTCCTCGTGATCGAGGATGATCCCCACTGGCGCTCCCTGATCGAACTCCAGCTCGAGCAGGACGGCCATGTGGTGCTCACCGCCGCCGATGGCGTCGCCGGCCTGGCGCTGGCCGCCGAGCAGCCCGATGTCATCCTGTGCGACATCGACATGCCCCGCCTCAACGGTTTCGGCGTGCTCGAGGCCCTGCGCCAGCAGCCGGCGTTGCGCGACATCCCGTTCATTTTCCTCACCGGCAAGACCAACCGCGCCGACCAGCGCCGGGGCATGGTGCACGGCGCCGACGATTACATCACGAAACCCTTCCAATACCGGGATATCGCCGAGGGCATCGCGGCCGTGCTGGCCAAGCGCGCAGCGCTGACGGAGGAGCTGCGGCGCCACACCGAGGAGCAGCAGCGGGAGTTTTCCGCCCCGTGGTCGCACGAGTTGCTGACGCCGCTGAACGGCATCCTTGGCGCCGCCTACGTGCTCGAATCCGAGTTCGGCACGGTCAGCCGCGGGGAAATCCGCGAACTCGCCGCTTCCATCCGCGTCAGCGCGGTCCGGCAGCTCGTGCTCGCCCGCAAGCTGCTGCAGTATTTCCAACTGGAACAGCTCCGGGAGGGCAACTGGAGCGATCCGGCCGCGATGATGGACGCCGGCACGGGCCTGGATGACATCGCGCGGCAGGAGGCGGTCGAGGCCGGCCGCCTGGCCGACCTGCAGATGGACTTCGCGTCGGCCGCCGTGCGCATCAGCGCGGGCTGGCTGCAGCCCGCCGTGGCCGAGCTGGTCGGCAACGCCTTTAAGTTTTCCCCGCCCGGCGCGCCGGTCCGGGTCACGGGCCGCGTCGAGGACGGGCTTTACCGGCTCGAGGTCGCCGACGGCGGGGTGGGCATGACCGCCGCGGAGCGCGAGAACATCGCTGCGTTCCGGCAGTTTCGCCGCGACAAGCAGGAACAGCAGGGACTCGGCCTCGGGCTCGCCATGGTGCAGACCATCGTCGCGCTGCACGGCGGCTCGCTCAGCCTCGAGTCGGGCCCGGGCGAGGTGGGCCTGCGCGCCATCCTTGAGCTGCCGCTGGCGGAGTGAGGTGGGCGGCGAGCTTGCTCGCGCAGGGCAGGGGCCGTTGCCCCAACGGCGCTCACCCAACTCATGCCATTGGTCCTGATTTCCCTCCGAAACGCGCAGCCGGGAAAAGGCGACGGTAGGCCAGCCCGCTGGCGGGCGCCCAAAGAGCGCGAGCAAGCTCGCTGGCCCACAGGCAACGGCATGGGTCCACTCCGGGCGCTTGAGGGCAAGCGCCCCTACCAAAATCACACCTGCAGCACGCCCGTGTGGAAGCCGGGTTTCGGCGCCGGGCGGGTGGCGAGGGAGAAGGTGCGCAACAGCGTCGCGCGGGTGTCGTGGGGTTGGATGATCGCGTCGACCCAGCCGCGGGCGGCGCCGTAACGGATGTCGGCCTGCTCGAGGTAGCCGGCCTTCACCTGCTCGCGGAGCGCCGCGAGCTGTTCCGGCGTGCGGGGCTCCTTCGAGCTCTTCGCGAGGATGTTGAACACGACGTCGCTGGCCTGCGCGGCGCCCATGACGGCGTATCTGGCGTGCGGCCAGGCGAAGATGAAGCGCGGATCGAAGGCCTTGCCGCACATCGCGTAGTTGCCGGCGCCGAACGAGCCGCCGGTGATGACGGTGATCTTCGGCACGGTGGAATTGCTGAGCGCGTTCACCATCTTGGCGCCGGAACGGATGATGCCGCTCTGCTCCGCGTCCTTGCCGACCATGAAGCCCGAGACATCCTGCAAAAACAGCAGCGGCACGCGCGTCTGGTTGCAGTCCATGATGAACCGCGCGCCCTTGTCGGCGCTGTCGGCGTAGATCACCCCCGGCATCTGCAGGCCGGCGGTCTTCGACTGCACGCGCATCCGCTGGTTGGCGACGAGGCCCACGGGCCGGCCGCCGAGCCGGGCGAACGCACAGACGAGCGATTTCCCGTAGTCGGCCTTGTATTCGTCCACCGAGCCCGCATCGACGAGGCATTTGATGAGATCGCGGACGTCGTATTCCTTGCGCCCGTCGACGGAGACGAGTTCATAGATCTTCGAAGCGGGGAATTCGGGCTGGTAGGGCGAATCCTCCGGATGAGCCGTCTTCGCGCGCGGCTCGTCGGGGACGACTCGCCCTACCTCAGAAGGCAGCAGCGCGATCAGCGACTTGAGCCGCTTGATCGCCGCCGGGTCATCCTGCTCCTTGAAATCCACGGTGCCGGAAATCTCCGCGTGCATCGCGGCGCCGCCGAGGGTCTCGGTGTCGGTCACCTGACCGATGGCCGCCTTCACCAGCTGCGGGCCGGCGAGGTAGAGGCCGCTGCCCTCCGTCATGAGGATCTTGTCGCAGAGCACGGGCAGGTAGGCACCGCCCGCCACGCAGTTGCCCATGATGGCGGCGTATTGCGGGATGCCGGCGGCGGAGATGACGGCGTTGTTCCTGAAAATGCGGCCGAAGTCGTCCTCGTCCGGAAAGATCTCATCCTGCATCGGCAGGAAAACGCCGGCGGAATCGACGAGATAGACGAGCGGCAGGTTGTTTTCGAAGGCGATGCGCTGGGCGCGGAGAACCTTCTTGCACGTCATCGGGACGAATGCCCCGGCCTTCACCGTGGCGTCGTTGGCGACAATCATGCACGGGTGCCCGGATATGTCCGCGATGCCGGTGACGACCCCCGCGCCAGGGAACGCACCCCATTCCTTATACATCCCGTGCGCCGCCCAGAGCCCACACTCGAGAAAAGCTTTCGGGTCGTCCACCAGTGCCGCGATGCGCTCGCGGACGAACAAGCGGCCGAGCTTGTGCTGCCGCTCCTGTCCCGCCGTGCCACCGCCCTCGCGCAACGCCGCCTCCTGCTGCGCGATTTCGTTGCAGCGGTCGAGGAGGGCCGGGGTGGGGGATGGGGTGGTCATGGGTCAGGTCCTGATCGCGAGATGCGGCTCGTCGGCCTCCAGGGGTTGAAACCGGTCTTGGAATACCCGGAAGGCCGGCTCGTTGATCTGGAGCGCGGTATCGGGCGCCGCCTGGGATCGGGCCAGCACCCGTTGCAGCATCACGGAATCGTCACACTGGAAAGCATAGAGCAGACAGCCGGCCCCGATGTGGCGGGCCCGCCGGCGGGCGTCGTCGCGTTCCGCGCGGGTCCAGAAGCCGCTGTCAAGGATCACGTCCGTGCCCTCCCGCAGATGGGCTTCCGCCTGTTCCCAGACTTCCGCGGTGATCCTTGCCTTGTAGTCGGCGAATCTGGCTTCCGGCGGATTGCTGCCGTGCCGTTCGACCATCCACTCGTCCGGACTCAAGCACACCGCCGCATGACGGGCGGCCAACTCGCGGGCATAGGTGGTTTTGCCCGAGCCGGGCAGTCCATGCAGCAGGTGCAAGGTGGCGCTCATGGAAACTCACACCATCGGCCGGAATTTCCCGACGACATTGGTCAGGCACGCGGTGATCTGGCCAAGGGAGCAGACTTCGACGGTATTAACGAGTTCACCGAAGACGTTGCCGCCGGAGCGGGCGACGTTCTCAAGGCGCTGGAGGGCGGCGGGAGCTTTCTTCGCGTGCTTCTTTTTAAAAGCGGTGAGGCGGGCGACTTGCAGACGTTGTTTCTTCGGCGAAGTCCGGGCGAGCGGAACGCTCGGCAACGGCTCGTGGGAAACATATTTGTTTAGACCGATGATCGGGCGTTGGTTCGCGTAGACCTGTTTCTCGTAGGCGTGGCCGGCTTCCTGGATCTTGCTGCGCTGGTAGCGCTGCTCCATCGCGGTGATGACGCCGCCGAGGGTGTCCATCTCGCGGAACACATCGAGGATGCCTTTTTCCACCTGACGCTCGAGCGCGAGCAGGCCGGGGGCGCCGCCGAAGAGGTTCATCGTGTGTTTGAAGACACCGGACTCCTCCAAAATGATCGACTGGCCGTGCGAGGCGAGGAGGGCGTATTTCTCGGTCGGCGTCGTGAACGGTTCGTCGGCGGAGTTGGAGTGGCACGAATTGGTGTAATTCAGGTAGGCCAGCATCAGTTCGACCGCCGTGCGCGTCAGGTTGTTCTGGAACTCGGCGGCGATGAGCGAGCGGCCGGAGGTCTGCGTGTGCAGCTTGAGGATCTGGGCCTTCGCGTTGGCCTGGAAAACATCGCGCATGCCGATGGCCCAGATGCGGCGGCAGACGCGGCCGAGCACGAGGTATTCGACGTCGAGGCCGCAGTCCAAGAAGAACGACAGGCGCGGGCCGAACTGGTTGACGTCGACGCCACGCGCCTGGAGCAGGCCGGCGTAGGTGAAGCCGTTGGAAAGGGTGAACGCGGCCTGCTGCACCGGCGTGGCTCCGGCCTCGGCGATGTGGTAACCCGAGATGGAGACAGGATACCACTTGGGCATGTTGGGCACGCACCACTCGATCATGTCGCAGAGGAAGCGCAGCGAGGCGTCGACGGGAAAGATGACCTCGTTCTGCGCCTGCACTTCCTTGAGCATGTCGGCTTGGATCGTGCCGCGGAGATTCGCGACGCAGTCTGGTCCGAAGCGGCGCTTCGCGGCGGCGATGAACATCGCGAGGATGACCGGCGCGGGGGCGTTCATGGTCATCGAGACGGACGCGTCGGTGCGCGTGAGGTCGAAGCCGGCGAACAGCCGCGTCATGTCCTCGACCGTGTCGATGGCCACGCCGCCCTCGCCGACCTTGCCGAGCACGCCCTCGTGGTCCGAATCGAGGCCGTAGAGCGTCGGGCCGTCGAAGGCGGTGGAAAGACGCAGGCTCTTCTGGTTTCGCTGGAGATATTTGAAGCGCGCGTTGGTGTCCTCGGCGAGCCCGAGACCGGCGAAGAGGCGCATCGGCTCCTCGCGCACGGTGGCGGGGTGGCGCTGGTTGTCCCCCCCGCGCGGGGATTTTCCGCTGGCGGTTGTGCCCAGCGCGTTGGGGACAACGCGCTCCACCTCGGAATCCTTGTCGAGATACATCTCCCGGTAGGCGGCGGTGGCGTAGGGGAACTGGCCGGGGAAACCCTGGCCGAGCAAGAACTCGGCGATGGCGCCGGGCTCGTCGGTTGACGGCAGCGCGAGACGCGGCAGCGGCGTGCCGGTCGGCGACTTCGTCATCTCGATCGAGGCGTGGAGCTGCGCCCATTTCGCGCGGAGCTCGGCGGCGAATTTCTCGTCGCGTCGGGCGCGCGCGACCTCGGCGGCGACGAACTGGTTGTAGGTGTCGACGGAGTCGGCGATTTTTCCGAGGGCGCTCATGAAAGGAAGGAGTTGGACACCACGAAAGACACGGACGGAATGAAGGTAGGGGCGGTTGCCCTCAACCGCCCGGGCCGTTGGGGGCAACGGCCCCTACCAATCTGATTCACGGTGCTCATGCGGGATCCTCCATGAAGCAGGCTTTTTCGCCGCCGCGGACCAGGTCCAGGCCGCCAAGCCGCGCGATGGCGGCGTAGAGGGTGTCGACGCCCGGATCGTAATGCTTCGCGGCGGTCGTGGGGTGGAGGACCTGGTCCTTGCCGTTCTGGTCGAGCCGGGCCTGGATCTCGGCCTTGGCGGTATGGGCCATCGGGTGGTCGCACTTGTTGAGCGCGACGAGGTCGGCGCCGTTGAGCAGGGCGATCTTCTGCAGCTGGATAAGGCCGCCGTAATAGGGCGCGAGGACGAACAGCGTGGCATCGACGAGTTTCGGCCCCTTGCCGAAAATCCGGAACGGGTCGCTCTCCTGGCCGACGCCGACGGATTCCACGAAGATGAGGTCGAACTCGCCGGATTGTTTTAAAATGTCGATGGCGGCCGGCGCGGCGGCGGAGAGCCCGGTCAGGCTGCCGCGGGTGGCGAGCGAGCGGAAGAACACGCGGTCGTCCTGCGCGTAGATGGCGGAGACGCGGTCGCCCAAGATGGCGCCGCCGGAATCCGGGTGCGACGGATCGTTGGCGAGGAGGGCGATGCGGCCCGTGGGATTGCTGCGCAGGAAGCGCGAGGTCAGCTCGTCGATGAGCGTGGACTTGCCCGCGCCGCCCGGGCCGGCGACGCCGACGACATACGAACGGCGCGCGGCGCCGTTCGAGTAGCGAGTAGTGGGTAGCGAGTAGCGAGCAGGGGCGGATTCCACGATCGAGATCGCCCGGGCCAGGGCGCGGTCGCCCTTGAACTTCCGGTTCGGCTTCGCGACGCGGGCGTAGTCCTTCTTGATCTGGGCCATCATGGCGTCGAGCGGCGTGCCGGCGAAATAGATGCGGTCGGTGCCCTGGCGCTGCATCACGCGCTCGTCGGCGTGGGTGATCGTGCCGCCGCCGCCGCCGAAGACCGGGATGTCGGCATTGCCGCTTTTCCGCAACTGGTCGCAGACTTCCTTGAAGAAAACGATGTGACCGCCGTTGTAGGACGAGAGGCCGACGACGTTGACGTCCTCCTGGATGGCCGCGCGGACAATGGCCGCGGCCGACTGGTGGTAGCCCAGGTAGATGACCTCGATGCCGTGGCGGGCCAGCTCGATGTTGATGGTGGTGACGGCGCTGTCGTGCCCGTCGCACACCGGCACGGCGGTGAGGATACGGAGCGGCGCGGCGTTGCGTGGCGTGGAAGCAGCGGCCATATGGGCAAGGGAAACGGAGGAATGTCCCGGGTGCAATGACCGAGCGGCGGGCGGCGGAGCTGGTCGTGGTTTTCAGCCTTTCGGCGTATTATGGGGGGCCGGGTGTCCGGACGCTTGCGCCGCCACCGGGCCCGGCTACGGTCCAGGACAGAAGACGGTCAGTCATTCCGGGCGCAGCGAAGGATCCACGCCATCGGTCGTGTCACCCCTCGCGAACGATGAAATTCCTCACTGCGCCCGGAGTGACCAGCCGCCGGCCCAGCCACGCCCTGCGCCCCCCCTGCCATGCTTCATCCCCATTCGCTGTATTATGATCATCTGAAGCCGGAGGAACGGGAGTTCCTCAAGCAGACCACAGAATTCGCGGCCCGCGAGATCGCCCCGCACGCCGCGGAGTGGGAGGAGAAGGAGGAGCTGCCGCGCGACTTGTTCACCAAGGCCGGCCGGGCCGGGCTCATGGGCATGCTCGCGCCGAAGAGCGTGGGCGGCCGGGAATTGTCGATGCTGGGCTACTGCCTCGCGATCGAGGAGATCGCCCGGCATTGCGGGGCGTTCGCGATGAACCTGGCGGCGCACAACGCGCTCTGCGTCGGCCATCCGCTCGGTTTCGCCAGCGACGAGCTGAAGCGGAAGATTTTCCCCAGCGTGCTCAACGGTGACTGGATGGTCGCATGGGCCCTGACCGAGCCCAACGCGGGTTCCGACACCGGCGGCGTCGAGACGACCGGCACGCCGCAGCCCGACGGCACCTGGGTGCTCAACGGCCACAAAATTTACATCACGATGGGCCTGCACTCCGACCGCATGGTCGTGATGGCCATCACCGGGCGTGACGAGAAGGGGAAAAAGGAGTTCACCGCGTTTTGGATCCACACCAAGGACATCGAGCCGGTGCGGAAGGTGAAGACCGCCGGTGTTCGCGCCAGCAACACGAGTGAGTTTTACCTCAAAAACGTGCCGGCCGAGCTGATCGGCGGGCGCGGCAAGGGCCAGCACGCGGCGCTCGCCTGCCTCGACGGGGGGCGGCTCGGCATCGCGGCCATGGCCATCGGACTCGGCCGCGCGGCGGTGGAGATCGCCAAGCAGCGCATGCTCACGCGCAGACAATTCGGCAAGCGCATCGCGGAGTTCCAGGCGCTGCAGTTCAAGCTGGCCGACTGCGAGGTGGAATTGCGCGCGGCCGAGGCCCTGTTGCTGCAACCCTGCGTAATGCACGCCCGCGGCCAGAAGTTCAGCCTCGAGGCTTCGTTTTCCAAGCTCTACGCGTCGGAAGCCGCGTCACGCGCCGCCAACAGCGCGCTGCAGATCTGCGGCGGCTGGGGTTACACGCGCGACACGGCCGTCGAGCGCATGTGGCGCGACGCGCGGCTGTGCGAGATTGGCGAGGGCTCGAGCGAGGTGCAGCGGCTCATCATCAGCCGCGCGCTGCTGAAGGAGGCCGAGGAGAGATACGGCCTGGCGGAGACGAAGAAATAGAAAGGAGTCGGGACTATCAGTCCCGCGAGATGGGGGCATCGCTGCGGGCAATCCGCGGGACAGATCGTCCCGCCTCCAAGGCCGGCCCCTCAGGCGGGCAATTGCCGGCTCGCGCCGCGGGGGCGGAACGACCAGTTTGGCCGCACCCCATGAAAACCGTGTCCCACGCCCCGGTCTCGTTTTCGCGTCGTCAATTCATCGGCCAAGTTTCCGCCGCCGCCGCGCTGGCGCTGGCGCCGCGCTGGGGGCGCGCGACCGAACCCGCGCCGCGCCAGCTCGGCGTGGCGCTCGTCGGGCTCGGCGGCTACAGCTCGGGCCAGCTCGGGCCGGCGCTGCGGCTCACGGAGCATTGCCGGCTCGCGGGCGTCGTCACTGGCGACCGGGCCAAAGGCGCGCGCTGGGCCCGGGACCACGGGTTTCCGGAGAACAATATCTTTGGCTACGACACGATGGACCGGATGGCGGGAAATCCCGACATCGACATCGTCTACGTGGTCACGCCGAACGGCCTGCATGCCACGCACGCGATCGCCGCGGCCCGGGCCGGCAAACACGTCATCTGCGAGAAGCCGATGGCGAACACCGTGGCGGAATGCGACGCCATCCTCGCGGCCTGCGCGGCGGCGAAGGTGAGGCTCTCCATCGGCTACCGGCTGCATTTCGATCCCTATCACGAGGAGCTGCGGCGGCTCGTGCGCACGGGGGAGTTCGGTTCCTTCCGGCAGATGAGCGGGGGCTTCGCCTTCCGGCTGGGCTCGGCGCAATGGCGGGCGCAGAAGCAGCTCGCCGGCGGCGGGCCGCTGATGGACCTCGGGGTCTATGTGATCCAGGAATCCTGCATGGCCGCGGACGCCGCGCCGGTGGCGGTGACGGCCCGGGAGCGGCCCAAGGCGCGCCCGGAGTTTTTCCGCGACGTGGAGGAAGGCATCGCGTGGACGATGGAGTTTCCCGGCGGAGGGAAGAGTGAGTGCTTCACGAGCTACAACGACGCACGCAACGATTTCCGCGCCGAGGCGGAGCGCGGCTGGTTCGAGGTGGCGCCGGCCTACAGCTACCGCAACCTGCGGGGCGCGACGAGCCGCGGGCCGCTGCGCTTCGAGCCGCCGGTGAACCAGCAGGCGCGACAGATGGACGATTTCGCGCAGTGCGTCCGCACCGGCCGGGCCTCGCCGGTGCCGGGCGAGATGGGCCGGCGCGACGTGGCCATCATCGAGGCGATCTACGCCTCCGCCGCCGCGGACGGCGCGCGGACGGTGGTGCCGATTTAAAACACAGCTCCTCCGTCGCCTGTGCTTGATCCTCGGTTCTTGCCCACTCCTCCCCCAGGATATTTGTAACGTATTACGTTACAAATATCCGTCATTGGTTTTTGTGGAGGTGGGACTAATCAGTCCCGCAGTTTGCCTGTGGCGATGCCGTGCCGCGCGGGACTGATAGTCCCGCCTCCATCTCGGCTCACGCCGCCGCGACCGGCAGGGCGATGTGCACGGTGGTGCCCTTGGCGGGCTCGCTGTCGAAGCGCAGTTCGCCGCCCAGGCGGTGCACGATGCGGCGGGCGAGGGCCAGGCCGAGCCCGAGGCCCTGCTGCTCGAACTTCTTGCGGTCGTGCTGCTGGAAGAGCCCGAGCTGCTGGAGCTGCTTGGGCGTCATGCCGCGGCCCTCGTCCGTGATGATCAGCCGCAGCCAGCGGCCGTCGGGCTGCAGGCGCACCTTGACCGGCGATTCCTTGCGGGAAAAACTGAGCGCATTGTCCACCAGTTCCTCGAGGAGGGCGGTGAACTCCGTCGGGCTGGTGCGCAGCCGCGCCCCCGTCAGCTCCGTGGTGACATCGGCGGCGCGCTGGTGGCGCTTGGCTGCGGACTCGATGCCGGCCAGGGCGGCCTGGCGCACGGACTCGGCCTCAAGCGGCTCGGGCGTCACGGCACGCGAGGGCGAATCCAGCTCGATGATGTGCAGGTAGTTTTTCAGCGTGCGGTGCAGGCGCTTGGCCGAGGTGAGGATGTCGTGCAGGATCTCGCGGATCTCCTCCTTGGACAGGTCGTCCAGTTCCTCCTCCAGCATCTCCGTCAGGCCGAACACCCCGGCCAGCGGGGTGAAAAATTCATGGGGCAGGGTCGAGTGCAGGCTGCCGAGCAGCTGCTCGATGATGCGCGACTCGAGGTGGCGGCTGAGTTCGGCGCGCTTGAGGCGGGCGGCGACGGCGCGGGTGAGGTCGCCGATCGAGAAGGGCTTTAGCAGGAAATCGTCGGCGCCGAGCTCCATGCCGGCGCGGGGGTTGGCGTAGGACGGGTCGCCGGTCATGAGCACGAACTGCCGGTCGGCCAGCTCGGGGTCGAGGCGGAGCTGCTTGAGGAAGCCCTTGCCGTCCTGGCCGGGCATGTCGATGTCGCAGACGATGACGTCGGGCAGGTGGGTGCGCGCCAGCTCGGCGCCGAC
>JAQSDJ010000246.1 GCA_029945855.1 Lacunisphaera sp. | reverse complement strand
CTGCCCGTATTCCAGCCTCGGGGTCTGGCTGCTGCGCTGGGGCGTGCGGGTGCTGGCTGAGGCTGCAATGGTAGGTAGGGTCGCCGCCCCTCGACCAGCTCGGGGCCTTGAGCCTGTGGAAACGGCTTGCCGGCGGACCGTTCCGTGAGCGCACTGCGGCCCGGCGACAAGCGCCGGCCCTACCGCCCAGCGCCGGTCCTCACTTGACCGCGACCAGCTGGCTCAGGAACTTGCGCACGTCGGGCGCCACCGCCTTGGAGAGGTTGGGCACCGCGAGGCAGAACAGCCAGTGGACCTCCTCCTGCTGGGCCGGCGTCATGCCGGAGATGGTCAGGCCGCCCTTCTTGCCCGCGGCCTTTTGGTCGAACGCGCCGGTCTGGATCTCGGTCATGCCCAGGGCCCAGCGCACGCAGTAGTCGTTCATTCGGAAATCAAAGCTGTGGATGCCACCGTTGGCGTCGCGCCAGACGGTCAGGCGCGCGGACTTGTCGCCGGCGTATTGCTCCTTGGTCAGGCCCTCGATGTCCTGCTTGATCTGCTTGGGATCCACCACGGCCAGCGAGGCGCCGAGCGCCACCGGCTCGAGAATCTGCAGGTAGGCCTTCTGCGTCTCGTGGTCGGGGAAGTTGAACGAGAACCCGCAGAGCGCATACTGCGTATAAAAACGGAAGAAGGCGATCGTGCTGGGAATCTCGATGAGATAGCCGTCGAGGCTCAGCTTGAACAGGCAGGACTCGCCCCGGGCCCCCACGGCGGCCGAATGCATCTGCATGCTGGCGCCCGTGGCCGAGAGGTTGGTCAGCCGGCCGGCCCAGTCCTGGCTTATCTTCGAATGGACCAGCTGCTTGCCTTCGCTGTCGTGCCCCATGAGGGTCAGGATGGATTTGAAGGGGAAGGCCTGGCCGACCGGATAGCGCTCGGACTGGCGTTTGTCGCTGGAGGCGACCGCTTCCTTGCTGAAATTGAGGATCTTTTTGAAAAGCAGCACAGGAACCTGCTACGCGGGAATTCCGGCGTGATCAAGTCTGCTCGCGTGCTGTTTTTTGCCGGTTGCCAAGCGGCCGTTCCGCCGCATCCCTGATGGGCGCATCCGACCTCCCATGAACCCGGCATCCGACCTCAACATCGAGTATGTGGCCCACCTCGCCCGGCTCGCGCTCACCGACGCGGAGAAGCAGAAATTCGCCCGGCAACTCGGCGACATCCTGCACTACGTCGAGAAGCTGAAGCAGGTGGATGTGACGGGCGTCGAGCCGATGGCGCACGCCTCGCCGGTCTTCAACGTCTGGGCCGCCGATGTCGCCCGCCCCGGCCTCCCGGTTGAGTCGGCCCTGCGCAACGCCCCGGCGCAGCGGGACCATATGATCGTGGTGCCCAAGGTCGTGGAGTAGCCGATGGCCGCCGACCTTATCCATCTCCCGGCCGCCGCGCTGGCGGCGCTCCTCGACGCGAATAAAATCTCCTCGGTCGAGCTGGTGCAGGCGTTGGTCGCCCGCCAACAGGCGGTCGACGGCCGCGTCAAGGCCTTCAACTCCCTCGACGAGGCCGGCGCCCTGGCGCTGGCCGCCGCCGCCGATGCCCGCCGCGCCGCGGGGCAGGCGAGGGGCCCGCTCGACGGTGTCCCGGTCGGCTTCAAGGATGTCATCGCCGTCGCGGGCCAGCCGCTGACCTGCTCGAGCAAGATGCTCGCGAATTTCGTCTCCCCCTACGATGCGACCGTGACGACGAAGCTCAAGGCGGCCGGGGCGATTCCCTTCGGCCGGCTGAACATGGACGAGTTCGCCATGGGTTCCTCGACGGAAAACTCGGCGTTCGGCCCGACGGCCAACCCGTGGGATTTGTCGCGCGTGCCCGGCGGCAGCTCGGGCGGCTCGGCCGCGGCGGTGGCGGCGGGCGAGGTCCCGCTGGCGCTCGGTTCCGACACCGGCGGCTCCATCCGCCAGCCGGCGGCGCTCTGCGGCATCGTCGGCTTCAAGCCGACCTACGGCCTCGTCTCGCGCTACGGCCTCGCGGCGTTCGCCTCGTCCCTCGACCAGATCGGCACCTTCGCGCGCACGGTGGAGGACGCGGCGCTCCTGCTCGGCGCCATCGCCGGCCACGACGCGCACGATTCGACTTCGTTCCGGGTGGAGATCCCCGACTACCGCGCGGAGCTGGCCAAACGCAAGGGACCGTGGCGGCTCGGCGTGCCCAAGGAATTCTTCGGCGCGGGGCTCGATCCCGAGATCGGCGCGGCCGTGCAGCAGGCCATTGCGTTCTACCGCTCGGCCGGTTGCGAGATCAAGGATGTCTCGCTGCCGCTCACGGCCGAGCATGCCGTCGCGGTCTATTATCTCATCGCGACCGCCGAGGCGTCGTCGAACCTCGCCCGCTACGACGGCATCCGCTACGGCCACCGCTCGGCGGCGGCGACCGACGCCATCGACATTTACGCGAAGTCCCGCGCGGAGGGCTTCGGCGAGGAGGTGAAGCGCCGCATCATCCTCGGCACCCATGTGCTCAGCAGCGGCTACTACGACGCCTATTACCTGCGCGCCCAGAAGGTCCGCACGCTCATTCGCGGCGAGTTCCTGCGCGTTTTTCAGGACTGCGACGCGCTGCTTTCGCCCACGACGCCGACCGCCGCCTTCAAGCTCGGCGAGAAGTCAGCCGACCCGCTGGCGATGTATCTGAGCGACATCTACACCATCGGCGTGAACCTCGCCGGCCTGCCGGGTATCTCCGTGCCCTGCGGCTTCACCGGCGGCGGCCTGCCCATCGGTCTGCAGGTCATCGGTCAGCCCTTCCAGGAGGCCGCCCTCCTCGCCATCGCCCGCGCCTACGAGCAGGGCCACGAGTGGTCACAGTGCCATCCGGCACTGTGACGTAGCGAGCATCGAGTAGCGAGTAGCGAGCATGAATCAACAAAACCACCACAGCGACTGTCTCTACTCGCTACTGACTACCCGCTACTCGCTACTTTCCTCCCCATGAACTACGAAGCGGTCATCGGTCTCGAGGTCCACGTGCAGCTCCGCACGGCGTCGAAGATGTTCACGCGCGTCGCCGCCGGCTACGGCGAGCCGGAGAACACGCTGACCGACCCCGTCGTGCTCGCGTTGCCGGGCGCGCTGCCGGTCCTGAACAAGGAGGCCCTCGACAAGATCATCAAGGCCGGCCTCATGCTCGGCTGTGCCATCGCGCCGGTCTGCAAGTGGGACCGCAAAAACTATTTCTATCCGGACTCGCCGAAGAACTACCAGATCTCCCAATACGACCAGCCCATCTGCCTGCGCGGCGCGGTCGAGATCGAGCTGCCGGGCGCGGCGCGCAACGTCATGGGCGAACACAAGAGCATCCCGCTCACCCGCATCCACCTCGAGGAGGATGTCGGCAAGCTCACGCACGGCGCCGCCGATTCGCTCGTGGACTACAACCGCGCCGGCACGCCGCTCATGGAGATCGTGACCGATCCCGCGCTGTCCAGCGCCGACGAGGCCTTCGCCTTCCTCACCGCCCTGCGCCTGTCCCTGGTGCAGGCCGGCGTCTCCGACTGCGACATGGAGAAGGGGCAGATGCGGTGCGACGCCAACATCTCCATCCGCCCCGTGGGCGAGACGAAGCTTGGCACGAAGGTGGAGCTGAAAAACCTCAATTCCATCTCGTTCGTCCGCGACGGCATCGCCCACGAGATCCGCCGGCAGACCGCCGTCGTCACCGGCGGCGGCGCCATCGTCCAGGAGACCCGCCAATACGACGGCGAGGCCGGCACCTCGACCGCGATGCGTTCGAAGGAGATGGCGCACGACTACCGCTACTTCCCCGATCCCGACCTGATGCCCGTGAAGGTCGACGAGGCCTGGCTCACGTCGATCCGCGCCACCCTGCCCGAGCGGCTCTTTGACCGGCAGCGCCGTTACCTGGAGCAGTTCGCGCTGCCCTACACACTCACCTCCGTGCTCGTGCCGCAGGTGCCCCTGTGCGAATTCTTCGAGGAGGCGGCGCGGCTGGGCGGCCAGCCGCAGGCCGCGGCGAACTGGATCGCCAACGACCTCCAGCGCGAGCTGGCCGCCGCCCACCTGGCGCTGACGGACAGCAAGGTCCGCCCCGCGCACATCGCCGGCCTGGTGCAGCTCGTGGAGACGGGTGTGATCTCCAACAACCTCGCCAAGGAGGTTTTCGTGGAGATGTTCGCGACCGGCGAGCCGCCGGCGGCGATCGTGGACCGGAAGGGGCTCAGGCAGTCCACCGACACCGGCGAGCTGGCGCAGTGGGTGGCCGCCGCCATCGCGGCGAACGCGGGCGCCGCCGCGGAATTCAAGGCGGGCAACGAGAAGGCGCTCAATCCGATCAAGGGTGCCGTGATGAAAGCTTCGAAGGGCAAGGCCAACCCCAAGCTCGTCGACGAGATCGTGCGGAAACTGCTGGCTGGGTAGGGCCGACAAATCTCAAATCTGAGATTTCAGATCGACGCTTTCCGCCGTGAACCGCTGCAGGAAGCAGCGCACGTCGGCCGGCACGGCGGGGGAGAGGTTGGGCAGGACCAAGCGGAACAACTGCCGGATCTCGTCGCGCAGGCCGCCTGACTGGTCGAACACCGGCTGGCTCAGCTTGCCCTGGTGGGAGTCGGACTTCTCGCGCAAGTAGGCCTCAAGCACGCCGGATTGGACGTCGGCGTGGCAGAAGTAGTCGTCCAGCTGGAACTCGAAGCTATGCAGGGGTGTGCCTACGGTCTTCGCCAGCCACACGGTCAGCACGCAGTCGCCTTCGCCGCGGAACACCTGCTTGATGAATTGCGGCTCGTTCTGGACGACCCGTTCGGCCGCCACCGCCTGCAGCGACTGGCCGAGGGCGACCGGCTGCAGTATCTGGAGGTAGGCTTTCTGTTCCTCGAAAGTGCCGAACCTCAGGTCGAGGCCGCAGAACACGCCGGCGGGGCGCGGCTCAATATGGATGATGCTGCATCCGAGCACGAGTTCCTGCCCGCCGAGCACCAGCTTGACCTTCAGGTCCTGACCGATGTTGGCCGGGGTTGCGCCGCCCAGCAGCAGCCCGAGACCCCGGCCCGAGAGATCCTGCACCTCGCCGGCCTGCCAATCGTCGCGCGCCAGGTGCAGGCAGGCCTGCAGGGGATAGCCCGCCCCTGGGGTGTAGCGCGTGTTGCGACGGTTTTCCGTCAGCTGGGCGACCTTGGCCTTCTCGAAATTGAATATCCGCCGGAAGAGGAGCACGGACGTTTTGATAGCGCATCCCGCGGACAAAACAAGTCCGGCGCGTCTAGCGGGTGCGCGACCTGACAATTCCCTGACAATCGCCTGACCGGCCACTGACAACCTCCGCGGCGGATTCTGCTTTGATGGCGGGCGTAATCCCACAACCACCATGAAAACATTCCTCCTCCCAGTCCTCGCGGTTGCGCTCTCGGGCGTGATATCGCTTTTCGCCAAGTCCACCGTCGAACACCCCGTGCGCCTGAGCGTCGATGTCGACCGCCGCGTGCTCCCCGCCGGTTCCACCGAGCGGGCCGTCGTCAAGATCGGCCTCGATTGCCTCCGCCTGCCGCCGCGCGGGGCGCGTCCGCCGGTCAACCTCGCGCTGGTCATCGACCGCTCCGGCTCGATGGGCGGCGACAAGATCGCCCAGGCCCGCGAGGCGGCCCTCGAGCTCGTGCGCCGGCTCGGCCCGGACGACATCATCTCGATCATCGCCTACGACACCCGGGTCGAGACCCTCGTGCCGGCCCAGCGGGTCGGCCATGCATACGGACTCGAGGCGGCCATCCGCAGCATCGAGGCCGAGGGCAGCACCGCGCTCTACGGCGGCGTGACCCGCGGCGCCGCCGAGGTGCGCCGGTTTATCGAGGACAGCCGCTACGTGAACCGCGTCATTTTGCTCTCCGACGGTCTTGCCAACGTCGGCCCCAGCTCACCCGAGGAACTCGGCCGGCTCGGCCATTCGTTGATGAAGGAGGGTATCTCCGTCACCACCATCGGTCTCGGTCTCGGCTTCAACGAGGACCTGATGGCCCGCCTCGCATCGCGCAGCGACGGCAACACCTACTTCGTGGAAAACAGTCGCGATCTGCCGGGCATCTTCAACCGGGAGCTCGGTGACGTGCTCAATGTCGTCGCGCGCCGCGTGGTCATCGAGATCGACTTTCCGGCGGGCGTGCGTCCGGTCAATTTCGTGGGTCGCGAGGGCGCCATCCGCGGCCAGAAGGCCGAACTGACGCTCAACCAGCTCTACGGCGGCCAGGAGAAGTTCGCCCTCATCGAGGTCGAGGTCTCGCCGGAAATGGCCGGCACCGAGCGGGAAATCGCCCGCGCCCGGGTCAACTACGAGGACGCCCTCACCGCGCGTTCCGCCTCCGTCACCGCGCAGCGCAACGTGTCGTTCAGCGCCGAGGCGCGGGTCGTGGTCGCCTCGGCGGACCACCAGGTGCAGGCCGACTATGCCGCCAACGTGCTGGCCGTGGCCAAGGACGAGGCGATCGCGCTGGTTGACAGCGGCAAAAAGAACGAGGCCGCGGCCTTGCTGCGGCAGCGCTCCGCCGAGTTGAAGGAGATCGGCAAGGTCTACTCCAACACCGCCGTGGCAGCCACCGCCGCCGCGGCCGCCCCCGAGGCCGCCCGCCTCGAGCGCGACGGCCTCGACAACGCCCAGCGCAAGGCCTACCGGGCGGACAGCCAGCAGGTGAAGAACCAACAGTCCTCCGGCTCTGCCCGACCGTAAGCGGATACTTCGTCCTCTGCCATGCCAAGGCAACACACCCCGTCACTTCGTGCCACCCCTTTTGATAGAGGGGAATCGATCAACACCAGCAAAAATCCCCTCTAGGAAGAGGGGTGCCCGTCAGGGCGGGGTGTGTAGGGACGAGACGGGTGTGAGTTGCTAATTCCGCAAAACCCGTGCGCCGGTGTTTCGCTGCTTTTCAACCGGCGCTTTTCACCTAGCCTCTTCCCCGTGTTCCCCGTCTCGCGTCGCATTCTGGCCTACTGGCTGCTCCTGCTCATCCCCGCGCTGGGGGTGGGCCTCGGCGCCATCATGCTCCTGCGGCGCGAGCAGGCGCGGTTGGCGGAGCGCGCCGCCTACGCCGACGAGGCGCGCCGCGCGGCCGTGACCGCCCGCGCCCGCCTGATCGCCGAGAATGCCGAACTGCTCGTCGGCGACGTGCAGAGCGGCCTGCTCGATCTCCTCGCCGCGGAACCGGCCGGCGGCATCGACCGGTTGCTCGACCAGCTTGAGAAAACGAATCCGCTCGTCCGCACCGGGTTCCAGTGTGCGCCGGATGGCCGGGTGCTGCGGCCCGCGCCCGACCGGGCCGATGACGACGGCCGCGGTTTCCTTCGCCGGTTTGCTGCGCGGCTTCGCGAATCGCCGCCCTGGCGGAATGACAATGGAGGCGCGACGATCCCGTCGCGCACGGCATCGGCTCCCGCGGCAGCGTCTCTGCTGGACGAGGTCGCGCAAAAAAAGGAATCCTACGATTCATCGTCCCGGCAGCAGGTCGCCTCCAACGTCTCCAAGGTGCAAAGCGCCCGGCGCGACGTGCAGGCGCTGGCGAAAAACATATATCCGGAAGCCGCTCGCACTGAATCCAGCGCCCCGGCGCTGGTGCGGGGATACACTGGCGTGACCTCGGAGCAACGGAGTCCGTCGCTGGCGGCCGCCGCCTCGCCGGGTAGGCCGGAGGCCGATATCAAAGACTTCCGCCCGCCCGCCCGGACAAATCTCGATTCCGGCCTGGATACCGGCAGGGCGCGCGAGCAACGCGGCTGGTTCCCGGTGAAGGTGGACGGCCGCCTTCATCTGCTGGGCTGGGTGCAACCGGCCGGCGCGGACGGGGTGCGCGGCGTCGAACTGGAGATGGCCGCGCTCATCAGCCGGCTGGGCGGGGCGCTGCCGGCGGAGATTTCCGGGGAGGAGGGTTACGCCTTGCGCGACGACCAGGGCCGGGTGCTGCACCAGGCCGGCGCCGTGCCGCGAGCGGCGATCGCGGCGGTCACGGTGCCGCTGGCGGCGGAGCTGCTGCCGGGTTGGACCGTGGTGGCCTTTGTGCCGGAGGTCGCCGGCGACGGTGCGGGCAGCGGAGGATTTTTCCTGATCAGCACGCTGCTCGTGGGCATTTTCGTCGCCGCCATCGTGGCGGGCGGCTCGTTGCTGCTCTGGCAGGCGCGCCGCAGCGAGGCGGAGGCGGCGCAGAAGACGTCGTTCGTCGCCAACGTCTCGCACGAGTTCAAGACGCCGCTGACCACCATCCGGCTCTACTCCGAACTGCTCGAACAGGGCCGCGTGCGCGACGCGGCGCAGAGCGGCGAATATCTCCGCACCATCGGCCGCGAGACCCAGCGCCTGGCGCGGCTCGTCGGCAACGCGCTCGATTTCAGCCGGCTCGAGCAGGGTCAGAAGAAATATGCCCGGGACAATCTCGACCTGCGCGCCGAGCTGACCCGCCTGCTCGACACGCAGGCCCCCCGGCTGACCGAGGCGGGATTGGTGTTGCACCGCGGCCTGCCGGCCCAGCCGCTGCCGGTAACCTCGGACCGCGACGCCTTCGAGCAGATCGTGCTCAACCTGCTCGACAACGCCGCCAAATACGGCGCGGCGGGCGGCGAGGTGACCGTGGAGCTGGCCTCAGGGCAGGCGGGTGGGGCGGAGATCCGCGTGCTCGACCGCGGCCCCGGCGTGCCGCCCACGCACCGGGAGCGAATCTTTGAGAAATTCCACCGCGTCGACGACACGCTCACGGCGGAGAAGGCCGGTGCGGGCCTCGGCCTGAGCATCGCCCGGCAGCTCGCGCGCGGGCTCGGCGGCGAACTGCGCCACCTGCCCCGGGCGGGCGGCGGCGCCAGCTTCATCCTCGAACTGCCATGATGCTTTTGACCAATCCCTCTGCCATGCAGTTTAAAAACCACAGATGGACACAAATGAACACAGATACCTCGGATAGGCCGGCCAAACGCAGGGGAAAACCGGAGCACAAAATGGTTCAGATCTCGGGGATTCCAAGTCCACATCTATCGGTGTGCCTCTGTGTTTATCTGTGGTTGAAGTGAATTTGTTCCGCTCAGAAACACGGATTCGCCCAGGAGCACACAGAGATAACTGTAAATCAATCCGCCAGTCTCTGTTTCCTCCGTTACCTCCTGTAAAATTGATTTTATGAAAGCAAAGATTCTCATCGCCGAGGACGACGCCAACATCCGGCTGGGCCTGATCGCCACGCTGGAGAGCGAAGGCTATGCCGTCACGGCGGCGGTCGACGGGGCGCAGGCGCTGAAATTGTTTCCGCAGGAGAAGTTCGACCTCGTGATCCTCGACGTGATGATGCCGCGGCACAGCGGCTACGACGTCTGCCGCGAACTGCGCGGCGGGGGCAGCGCGGTGCCCATCCTGATGCTCACCGCGAAGGGCGAGGAGATCGACAAGGTCGTGGGGCTGAAGCTCGGCGCCGACGACTACGTCCTCAAGCCTTTCGGCGTGCACGAACTGCTGGCCCGGGTGGAAGCATTGCTCCGGCGCGCGCGCGCGTCCGGTCCGGCCTTGTCGGCGGTCGAACTCCCGCCCGTGTTCCGGCTCGGCGCGGCGGAGATCGACCGGCGCAAGTTCACCGCGACGGTGGCGGGCCGGACGACCGCGCTCACCGCCCGGGAGATGAAGCTCGCCGAGGTGTTCGCGGCCCATCCGGGCGCGGTGCTCACCCGGGATGCGTTGCTCAACGCCGGCTGGGGGGTCGACTATTTCGGCACCACCCGCACGCTCGACCAGCACGTGGCGCAGTTGCGGAAAAAGGTTGAACCGGCCCCCGACGAGCCCAAGGCGATCGTGACGGTGCACGGCGTGGGTTACCGCTACGACCGGTAGTTTTTACCACGGTTAACACGGATGGGCACGGATGGAGGTTATGCTACATTGCCCTGTTGATGGCCACAAAGAGGCACGAAAATCCGCCGACGAATGAGACGCTTAATGCGCCTATAGGCGCGCGGAGTATTTTCCTTGGCTCATCAAACCATTATTGTGCCTTTTCGTGGCCATTCCTCTGTGTCTGGTGCATTGGGTTTATCCATGCCCATCCGGAAATACATGGTTAATGAAAAGATTCCGCGGCAAACCCGTGCTTTCTTCCCGGCGATTGTTGGGTATGGTCGGATCCAACCCCCATAATCATGAGCATTCCCCATACTTCCCCGGAAATGACGCGTCGCGATGCCTTGAAGATAATCGGCACCGGCGCCGTGGTCGCCGGTCTCGGGCTGACCAAATCAATTGCCGCCGACACCCCGGCCGCTACCGGCCTGGGCTGGGATCTGCCCAAGCTGCCCTATGGCTACGCCGCCCTCGAGCCGCACATCGACGCCCGGACGATGGAGATTCACCACACGAAGCACCACCAGGCCTACATCACGAATGCGAAGAATCTTCTGAAGGATCATCCTGATCTGCTGGCGCGCGGACCCGAGGCGCTGGTGCGCGACCTCGGCAGCGTGCCGGAGGCGATCCGCACCGGCCTCCGCAACAATGCCGGCGGCCACGTGAATCACAGTTTCTTCTGGCAGGTCATCGGTCCCGCCACGGGCATATCCATCGGCCAGCTGTCGGTCGCGATCGCCGGCGCGTTTGGTTCGATGGACGAGTTCAAGAAACTCTTTGCCGATGCGGCCATGAAACGCTTCGGCAGCGGCTGGGCCTGGCTGAGCCTGAAGGACGGCAAGCTGCTGGTCCACTCGACCGCCAACCAGGATTCGCCGCTCAGCGACGGCGCGAAGCCCATCATCGGCCTCGATGTGTGGGAGCACGCCTATTACCTCCACTACCAGAACCGCCGGGCCGACTACATCACGGCGTTCTGGAACGTCGTGAACTGGACGCAAGCCGAGCAAAATTACGCCGCAGCGCTGAAGGGCTGAAGGAATCTACAGGAGTAAACGGAGAGAACCGAGAATTGATTACGGAGGAAACTCCCGTCAGTTACATCCTCTGTTTACTTCGTTTGCTCCTGTGAAAAAAACCTTTGACCAGATCGGCCTGCCGAGTGCCCGGCGGCACCTGTTCCTCTGCGCCGGACCGGATTGCTGCACGCCGGAGCAGGGGTTGGCGACCTGGGAACACCTCAAGACGGAGCTCAAGAAGCACGGCATCCCGGCGCTGCGCACCAAGGCGGCGTGCCTGCGGTTGTGTCACGACGGACCGTGGCTCGTGGTCTATCCCGAGGGGGTTTGGTATGCGCAGGTCACGCCGGAGCGTTTTGACCGCATCCGCCGCGAACACCTCGAAGGCGGCGTGCCGGTGGCTGAGTGGGTGAGGGCGGTGCAGCCGCTGGGCGGCAAGTAAGTCACTCGCGCTGAGAGCCTATCCGAATGTCCCCGCCATCGTGGATTGCTGGAGGGCTGGTCTTCCGACCAGCCGTTTCGACAAGCTCAA
>JAQSDJ010000245.1 GCA_029945855.1 Lacunisphaera sp. | reverse complement strand
GACTACGTGCTCAAGCAGCTCGGGTCGCGCCTGAAGCAGACGCTCGTCATCGTCATCTCCAAGTCCGGCGGCACCGCGGAAACCCGCAACGGCATGCTCGAGGCCCAGGCCGCGTTCAAGGCCGCGGGCCTCGACTACGCGAAGCAGTTCGTCGCCGTCACCGGCGAGGGCTCCAAGCTCGATCAGGTCGCGCAAAAGGAGGGCTGGCTCGCGCGCTTCCCGATGTGGGACTGGGTCGGCGGCCGCACCTCCGCGCTCTGCGCCGTCGGCCTGCTGCCGGCCGCCCTGCAGGGCATCAAGATCGACCAGCTGCTCGCCGGCGCCGCCGCGATGGACGCGACTACGCGCAAGACGAAGCTCAGCGACAATCCCGCCGCGCTCATGGCGCTCATGTGGTATTGGGCGACCGACGGCCGCGGCACCAAGGATCTCGTCGTGCTGCCCTACAAGGACCGCCTGCTGCTCCTCTCCCGCTATCTGCAGCAGCTCGTCATGGAGTCGCTCGGCAAGGAACTCGACCTCGCCGGGAACGTCGTCAACCAGGGCCTCTCCGTCTACGGCAACAAGGGCTCGACCGACCAGCACGCCTACGTCCAGCAGCTCCGCGAGGGCGTAAACAATTTCTTCCTCACCTTCATCGAGGTGCTCAAGGACCGCCACGCCGACACTTCGCTCGAGGTCGAGCCGGGCGTCACCAGCGGCGACTTCCTGCAAGGCTTCTTCCTCGGCACGCGCGACGCGCTGAGCGAAAAGGACCGTCATTCGATGACGATCACCGTCGGCGAGGTTTCACCGAAGACGATCGGCATGCTCATCGCCCTCTTCGAGCGCGCGGTCGGTCTCTATGCCTCGCTCGTCAACATCAACGCCTACCATCAGCCCGGTGTCGAGGCCGGCAAGAAGGCCGCGGGCGGTGTAATCACCCTCAAGCTACAGATCGACGCGGCCCTGCGCGCGGCCCCCGGCATCGCCTTCACGGCGGAATCCCTCGCCGCGCAGCTCGGCCAGCCTGACAAGACCGAGGCGATCTTCAAGGTGCTCGAGCACCTTGCCGCCAACCCGGGCAATCGCCTCACCAAGGCCGTCCGGAAACCCTGGTTCGGTTCGACCTACACAAAGCAGGCCTGAGCCCGAGCCTAGCGGATGTGCATGCCGTAGCCGATGCCGGCGAGTTTTTGAAATTCGCCGGTGGTCAGGTCGCCGTCGTCCAAGGCGGTGTCCACCATCTGCATAATCGTGTCGGTGGCATTGCTATTGCGCAGAACCACGTAAGCGCTCGGTCCTGACCACTGATAATTGCCCCCCAGCGGGGAGGTCGAGGTGAAGGCCGTAGGCAGGTAGCCGGTCATGCCGGTGGGCACGACCCCGAGACCGGCAGCCGCTGGGGCCGTCCCGTTCTCCAGCAAGTAGCGCTGGAAGGCGGAATCGATCTGCCGGAAATCATTCGTCAGGCGCGCGGCCTGGGACCGCAGCCGCGAACGCTGGAAGGCGGGAATCGCCATTGCCGCCAGCAGCCCGATGATGACCACCACGATCATGATCTCGACCAGCGTGAAGGCCTGGATCCGCCGAATCGTGGCTTTGGGGCGGTTCAATTCCACCGTTTGAGAATTGCCTCGCCCCGCGCGGCTGGCGAGTCTGGAAACAGGAAAACGCCATGCCGGGCCCGTGGCAGGCCCGCCCGGGTTTATCGCCCGGGCGGGGAATGCACCATGCTCCCAGCCCTTAACCCTCCCTGCCGGAACTCCGTCGCATGAAGCTGCGGACCTTCACCTTGCTGGTGAGCTTGGCCGCCCTCGGCCTGGGCGCGGCGCTGTGGCGGGAACGCTCCGCGAGCGCCGGCCTCGCCGCGCAGGTCACCCGGTTGGCCCGGAAAAACGCCGACCTGCGCTACGAGGCGAAGCAGGCGGCGGCGCAGGCGGAGAATTTCAGCCGGCACGCCGTCGAGCTGGATTCCCAGCTCGGCTCTGCCAAGTCCCGCACCACCGCGACCGAGGTCAGGCAGCACCAGCTCACCCGCGAACTCTCTGCGCGGGAGCAGCGCGAGGTCGAGCTGATGACCGAGCTCGCCACCCTGAAACAGAGGCTCACGGAAACCGCCGCCCCTGTGGAAACAGCCCGCGGCGAGGTTGCCGCGGCTCCAGATTGTGCGCGGGCGCCTGTCGGCCATAGCCTTGGCGACGGTCGGACCCCGCCCGCGAGCAGGCCCGCCGAGCCGGCTGTGATCGACCTCCGCGCCCATCGCACCCGGATCACCGAGCTCGAACAACAGCTCACCCAGTTGCTCACCCGCGTGCTGGCCGAGCCGGCTGCCACCCCGGTGGCGGAGCCGGAGTCCGCCCCGCCCGAGCCCTATCAGGTGGTCCGGGTCGGGCCGCGCGACTCGTTCGTGGTGCTGGACTTCGGCGCCGCCCACGGAGCCCGGCCGGGGCAGATTCTCCGCCTGTGGCGGGGAACATCCGAGCTCGCCCGGGTTCAAATCAGCGATGCCCGGTCCCGTTTTTCCCTTGCCCAAGTGCTGTCCACCACCCTGAAAGGACAGTTGCAGACCGGCGATTACGCCCTATTGACCAATTGAACATGCCCAACCCTCGCAAAGTCCTTTTCGCGCTTTTGCTGGCCATTCTGGCGCTCGCCGGTTTCGCCGGTTGCGCACCCCAGCAGAATTCGTCGATTCCGTGGAGCCGCCCCGCTGACTGGGAAGGCCGCATTCCCGGCATGGGCAACTGATCCCGCGGGCCCTGCACACTTGCTGGCGACGTCATGACCACGCCCGCCGCGAATGCCTCGCTGACCCCGCTTCCCGGCCACCTCTATGTCGTGGCCACCCCCATCGGCAACCTGGCCGACCTGACCGACCGCGCCCGGGCCATCCTCGGCGCCGTGGACCTCGTCGCCTGCGAAGACACTCGCACAACCGGCACGATGCTCACCCGCCTTGGCCTGAATCGCGAGCTCTTCGCGTATCACGATCACAATGAAGCCGAGGCTGCGGAAAAACTCGCCGAACAGATCGCCCAAGGGAAGTCCGTGGCCGTCGTCAGCGACGCCGGCACACCCGGCCTGAGCGACCCGGGTTTCCGCGTGGTGCGCGCCTGCCGCCGCCGCGGCCTGCCCGTGGTGCCCGTGCCCGGCGCCAGCGCCCTCACCGCCGTGCTCAGCGCCGCCGGCCTGCCGACCAACGGGTTCCTGTTCGTGGGCTTCCTGCCGCCCAAGTCCGCGGCACGGCTCGCGTTTTTGGAGAAACACCGCGACTTCGACTACACGATCGCACTCTACGAAAGCTGCCACCGCATCGAGAAGTTTGCCGGGGAGATCGTCGCGGTGCTCGGCGCCGACCGCGTCATCTGCATCGCCAAGGAGGTCACCAAGCTGCACGAGACCTTCCACGTCGGCCTCGCCGGCGAGGTGCAGGCGAAACTCACCGCCGGCAGCCTCAAGGGCGAGTTCGTGGTGCTCATCGCCCCGCGGGACTTCACGCCATAGCCAGAAGGCTTCGACCACGGATTGCACGGATGACCACGAAGCAAACATCTTCTGACTGTCATCCTATAAGGTGGAACGCGTCCTCCGGACGCGTTTTCAGATTCGCGCCTCGAGCCAACCCGTCCGGAGGACGGGTTCCACCTGATGCAGCCAGTGAATCATAATTCGCCCGTCGCCGTCATCGATATCGGCAGCAACTCCATCAAGGTGCTCGTCGCTGTGCGCGACGCCGCCGGCACGATGTCGGCCCTGGCCAGTCGGACGATCGACGCACGCATCAGCGCGGGCATCAGCAAGACCGAACCCCTGCTCGGCGAGGAGGGCATGGCGCGCGGCCTGGCCGCGATCCAGGAATTGCTCGCCACCGCCGAGCCCTTTTCGCCCGCCCGAACAATCCTCGTCGCGACCAGCGCCGTGCGCGACGCCCGCAACGGCGGGGATTTCCGCACGCGGGTCAAGGCCGCCACCGGATACGACATCCGCATCCTAGCCGGCGACGAGGAAGCCAACCTCATTGGCCGCGGCCTGACCAGCGACCCGGCCTTGGTAGACTTCAAGGACTTCTACGTCTTCGACCTCGGCGGCGGCAGCCTGGAATGCCTGCTGTTCCGCGAGCGGCGCATCACCCAGGCCGTCAGCCTGCAACTGGGCTGTGTGCGCCTGACGGAGAGATTTATCAAGAATCCGGCGGCGCCCCTGCAGGCCGCCGAGTCCACCGCCCTGGCCCTGCACGTGCGGGATGAACTGAAACGCAGCAAATTCCGCTTCCCGGTGACCGCGCCGGCCGCAGTGTTCGCCGGCGGCAGCATGAGCACCGTCCGGGCAATCAAGGCCGCACGCCACGGGATGAGTTTCGAGGACACCCCGGCGATCATCGGCACCGACACCCTTCATCATATGCTGGATGACATGGCCCACCTGACGCTCGAGGAACGCAAAGCCGTCCCCGGCCTGCCCGCCGCCCGTGCCGACGTCTTCCCCGCCGCGCTCATCACGATGCTGACGGTGGCCGATTACGGCCACATCGACCGCTTCCATCACTCCCTGCACAATCTCCGCTGGGGGTTGGCGGCGGAGGCGCTGGAGACACTCTGAAAGGTGGAACCCGTCCTCCGGACGGGTTGTGGGACGTGCACAGGGAAAACCGGTCCGGAGGACCGGTTCCACCTACAATTTCCGCAGCGCCGTCAGCAGCTGCTTGAAATCCTTCGGCAGCGGCGCGTGCAGATCCATTACCTTGCCGGTCACGGGATGCGTGAAGATCAGATGCTCGGCGTGCAGCATGACGCGCGGCGGCACGGGCAGCGCGGGATTCGGTTTCCACCCGTAGGTCGGATCGCCGAGCAGCGGATGGCCGATTGATTTCAGGTGCACCCGGATCTGGTGCGTGCGCCCCGTGTGGATGCGGCAGCGCACCAGCGCGGCGAGTCCGCCGAATTTCTTCTCCACCGCCCAGTCGGTCCGCGACGGCCGGCCGCCCTCGCCTACCGTCATGCGGTGCCGGTGCACGGGATGCCGGCTGATGGCGCTGTCGATCGTGCCGCTCTCGGCCTTGGGCACGCCGGAAACGAGCGCGATGTATTCCTTCGTCAGGGTGCGGGAGGCGAACTGGTCGGACAGGGCGCGATGGGCGGCATCGTGCTTGGCAACGACCAGCAGGCCGGAAGTCTCCTTGTCGAGCCGGTGGACGATGCCCGGGCGCTCCACCCCGCCGATGCCGCTGAGTTCGCCGGCGCAATGCGCCAGCAGCGCGTGCACCATCGTGTCCTCGCCGGTGTTTGTGCCGGGGTGCACCACCATGCCCGCCGCCTTGTTGAGGACGATCAGATGCTTGTCCTCGAAAATCACGTTGAGCGGGATATCCACGGCCTTCAGCTCGGCCACCGTGGTTTCAGGAAAACCGAACTCCAGCACCTGGCCGCGCAGCACCTCGTCCGCCTGCCCGATGACCTTGCCGTCGGCCTTGACCAGCCCGGCCTCCAGCGCGCGTTGGAACGCCACCCGGCTGTGCTCGGGGAAGGCCCGCGCCAGCACCTTGTCGGCGCGTTCGCGGCGGATGGTGTCGGGGACGGTGTAACTGGTGGTGGTCGGCACGCGCCCCGAATGGAGCATGGCAATCACTCGCGCGCAAGCAGGCAGGTAGCTAGGGCAAGTCGTCCCGCCGAGCCGCGGCCCCGCCACAAGCTCGGGGCCTTAAGCCTGTCGAAACGGCTCATCCGGAGGATTCGCCCTACCTCAATGCGGCGTCCAGCTGGTCGAGCCACGGCTGCTTCTGTGCCGCGGGCATGAGCGCCACCTCGAAACCGTTGCGCATGAGCTGCACGATCTCCTTCCGGGAAAAGCCGCGCCGCTCGACCAGGGCGATGTATTCGTGCGCGATCGTGTTGCCGAAGGAGAGCGGGTCGTCGGTGCTCACGGTCACTTTCACCCCGGCGTCGACCAACCGGCGGATGGGATGATTCTCGAGGCTGATCCCGGGCACGAGTTTATGATTCGAAATCGGACAAACATCGAGCGCCAGGCCGCGGCGTTTGATCTCGGCCAGAACCGCCGGATCCTCGACCGCCCGGATGCCGTGCTCGAGGCGTTGCGGCTGCAATTCCTCCAGCACGCGGCGAACAAAGTCGGCGCCCATCAATTCGCCGGCGTGGGCCTTGGTGAATTTGCCGGCCTGCCGCGCCGCCGCCCAGTATTCCGCAGACCACGGCTCGAGCGGGAAACTCTCGGTGCCGTGCAGGTCGATCCCGGCGAGATCCGGCCAGGTCAGCGCGTCGGCCAACACCGGCTTCATCTTCGGCGTGCAGCCGTTGTGGTGGATGCCGAGGAAGACACGAACCTCCAGGCCGGCCGGGACGGCGGACCGGATGGCCTCAAGAACCTCGCGACCGTCAAGGCCGAGGAACTCGATGCAACCGGAGGCGAAGCTGGTCTCGACATATTTTATGTTCTGCGAAACCTGCCGGGCGAAGACGACCTTCGCCGCCTGGTGGTAGCGGTCGGCCGAGGTGAACCAGGAGAACGCCATGTCGAGCAGTTCGGTCTCGAAATGAGCGAAGTCCCGGAACTTGAAGTTGCGCGCCCAGGAGACCGGTGGCGTGGCGAACTCCGGCCGCACCTGCCGCAGCAGCTCAAGCGGCAGCGTGCCCTCAAAATGCAGGTGCGTCTCCGTCTTGGGGAGCGACTGGATGAAGGCGGCGAGTGGAATGTCCGTTGGCATTTGATTTCGTAAGTCGGGGTTTATCCCCGACACGTCGGGCGTAAAGGCGACCGACAAGCTCACCCCTTCTTCAGCAACTGATCGGGATTCAGCTTCTTCAACGCCGGGATCGTGAACAGACCGTCCTTGCGGATGAGCTTGCCGTCGAACCAGATTTCGCCGCCGCCGTATTCGGGGCGCTGGATGTTGACCATATCCCAGTGGACGGCCGACTTGTTGCCGTTGCCGCCTTCCTCATAGGCCTGGCCGGGCGTGAAGTGGAACGAGCCGGCGATCTTCTCGTCGAAAAGAATATCACGCATCGGCTCGAGGATGTGCGGGTTGAAGCCGATGGCGAATTCGCCGATGTAGCGTGAGCCGGCGTCGGTATCGAGGATCTCGTTCAGGCGCTTCGTGTTGTTGCTGGTGGCCTCGATGATCTTGCCTTGTTTGAAAACGAGGCGGATGTGGTCGAAGGAGGTGCCGAGGTAGACGGTCGGCGCGTTGTATTGGATGACCCCCTCGACACTGTCCTTCACCGGGCAGGAGAAGACCTCGCCGTCCGGGATGTTGCGCAGGCCGCCGCACGGCACGGCGCCGATGCCCTTGATGGAGAACTTCAGGTCGGTGCCCGGGCCCTTCAGGTGCACGCGGTCGGTCTTGTTCATCAAGGCGGCCAGCGCCTTCATGCCGGGGCCGTAGCGGCGGTAATCGAAGGTGCAGACACGGAAGAAGAAATCCTCGAAGGCCTGCGTGCTCATGCCCGCCTGCTGGGCCATGGCGGACGAGGGCCAGCGCAGCACGACCCACTTGGTCTTGTTCACGCGGTGGTCGAGCACGGGCTTGAGCACCTTGGCGACGGCCTGCACCCTTTCGGCAGGAACGTCGGAGGTCTCGAAGATGTTTTCCGAGCCGCGGACGGCGATGTAGGCCTGCATCTGCTGCATGCGCTGGAGTTCGACCTCGGCGGTCGTGCCGTATTGCTCGGCGGTGGCGCCGCGCAGCAGCTCGCGTGTGACGCGGGCGCGCTGGATGTTCACGTAGGGCAAGGCGCCGCGGGCCTGCGCCGCCCGCACGAGGGCGATGGTGAAGGTGTCGGGCACGTCGAAGGCGTCGATGAGCACGCGTTCGCCCTTCTTCAATGCGGTGGAGAAACCGGTCAGCACCTCGGCCAGCCGGTCGAAACGGGGATCACTCATGCGCCGAGATTCGGGGCGGAGCGGACGGCGTTCAATAGCAAAGGTGTATTTCCACGGCGGGGTCGCCGTGGCTCCAGAAAATGGAGCGCGGGCGACCTCGCCCGCGATTCGTCTACATCGGCGGCGTGGTCGCCACCACCGGCTCGCCGTTCGGGAAGCAGATCTTGCCGACCGCCTCTTGGAAATCCGCCGCCCCGCGCAGGATCTCGATCTCCAGCCGCAGATAGTAGACCGGCAGCGGAAATTTCTCCGCCGTCGCGAGGCGCACCGCGTCCTTTTCCGTCGTGATCATCATGGTCACCCCGGCGACCTGCGCCTCGGCGAACACCTCGGTCAGGTCCTCGGCGGTGAACCGATAATGGTCGAGGAACCGCCGCGTGTAACCGAGTTTCGCGCCGGTATCCCGCAGGAACGCCTCGAAGCTCTCGGGTGCGGCGATGCCGCTGAAGGCGCCGATCCGCTTCCCGGCCAGGGCCGAAAGCGGCAGGCGCCCCGCGACAGGCTCGGGGCCTTGAGCATGTCGAAACGGCTCGCCCTCGCCCAGAAGCTGCAGGTATTGCGGCTTGTGCGCGCATTCGATGATTTCCGCCGCCGGGTTGAACCGCCGGATCATCCCCTCGAGCTCCTCGTCGCGCACGCCTTTGGACTTGGTCAGGAAAACATAGGAGGCGCGCTGCAGGTGCTTGATCGGTTCGCGCAGGATGCCGCGCGGCAACAGGAAGCCGTTGCCGAACGGATTGGTCTTGTCGACCAGCAGCAGGTTGAGCCGGCCCTTGAGCGGCAGGTATTGGAAGCCGTCGTCGAGGACGAGGGTGTCGCAGCCGAAGCGCGCGATGGCGTAGGCGCCGGCCTTCACCCGGTCCTTGTCCACCAGCACGACGACGCCCGGCAGGTTGCGCGCCAGCATGAACGGCTCGTCGCCGGCCAGTTCGGAATCGAGCAGGACCTGGTCGCCGTCGCTGACGACGCGCGGCGGCGGCGGCTCGGTGTGGTTGAGCCAGAACCACCATTTCTGCCACAGCGGCGGCGCCTTGCTCTTGTAGCCGCGGGAGAGGATCGCGACCTTGCGGCCGCGGTCGCGCAGGGCCTTGGCGAACATCTCCACGATGGGGGTCTTGCCCGTGCCGCCGACCGTCAGGTTGCCCACGACCACGACGAGGCAGCCGAGCGGCTGGTCGCGGAAGATGCGGTTGCGGTAGAGCCAGAGCCGGAGCTGCACAATGCCGCTGAAGAGATAGGAGCACACCTGCAGGAACGCCCCGAACAGCATCGCCATCGTCCCCTCGCGGCGCCCCATGATGACATCGATGGCGAACTGCTCGAATTCATCGATTTTATGACGGAGCCAGCGATTGGGCATGAGTAAATTGGCTTTGCGTTGAAAGGGGCCGGATGGTGGGTTGGTGCTAACCGTTGGTGCTGCGTCATGCAACACCGGCTTAACCAACCGACACCATGAGCTATAAACTTTTCATCCCCGGCCCGATCGCCGTCTCCGAGAAAACCCTGCGCGCGATGGCGCAGCCCATGATCGGGCACCGCAGCACCGACTTCGTGGCGCTCTACCAGTCCATCCAGCCGGACCTGCAGGCGCTCCTCTGCACGACCGACCCGGTCTATCTCTCGACCAGCAGCGCCTGGGGCGTGATGGAGGGCTCGATCCGCAATCTCACCCAGAAGAAGGTCCTCTGCTGCATGAACGGCGCCTTCTCGGACAAGTGGCTCGACGTCGCCCAGCGCTGCGGCCTCGCCGCGGGCGCGCTCAAGTCCGAATGGGGCCAGCCCGTCGATCCTGAGGCCCTGCGGAAGGAACTCGCCACCGGCCAATACGACACCGTCACCCTCATCCACAACGAGACCTCGTGCGGTTGCATGAGCGACCTGCCGGCCATCGCCGCCGTGCTGCGGCAGTTTCCCGACGTCATCAGCATCGTGGACACCGTCAGCTCGTTCAGCGCGATGCCGATCAAGAAGGACGAGCTCGGCCTGGATGTCATCATCACCGGCTCGCAGAAGGCCCTCGCCCTGCCCCCGGGCATGTCCCTGCTCTCGCCGTCGAAACGCGCCCTTGCCCGCGCCGCCCTGTGCAAGACCCGCGGCTATTATTTCGATTTCCTCGAGTTCCAGAAGAACCACGAGAGCGGCATGACCCCCAGCACGCCCGTCATCCCGCTGATCTACGCCCTCCGCTCCAAGCTCGACGACATCAAGGCCGAGGGCCTCGAGGCCCGCTTCGCCCGGCATGCCCGCAACAACCAGCAGGTGCGCGACTGGGCGTTCGCGAAAGGCTTCAAGCTGTTCCCGAAGGAAGGCCACGGCTCCGTCTCGCTCAACTGTTTCGCCAACACCCTCAAGGTCGACCTCGCCGCGGCGAACAAGGCTCTGAAGGCGAAGCACGGCTTCGTCATCGACGGCGGCTACGGCAAGCTCAAGGGCCTGACCTTCCGCATCTCGAACATGGGGGACGAGACCACCGAAACGATGGCCGCGCTGCTCCAGGCGCTCGACGCGGTGCTCGCGGAACAGGGCGTGAAATAAACCAGAGGGCGAGGTCGCCCGCCCCCTATTTGTCCCACAGTTTTGCGGCCGGTTTATGGAGCCGCCGCGACCCCGCCGCGAGCTCCGCCGAAAAAGTATTGCTTGAAATTGTGCGCGGCGGCCCCTAACGGCTCGCACCCACATGAAGTGCCTCATCATTGCCGAGAAACCGTCCGTGGCGGCGGACCTCGCCCGCGCCCTCGGCAAAATCCCGAAGAAAACCGACCATTACGAGAACGACGAATACGTGATTTCGTCGGCGGTCGGCCATTTGGTCGGGCTCCAGATGCCGGAGGACATCGACAAGAAGAAATACGGTTTCTGGCGGCTGGAGACGCTGCCCATCATCCCCGACGAGTTCCAGCTGCAGCCCCTGCCCGAGGGCAGAGACCGCTTCGGCCAGCTCAAGAAGCTGCTCGCCCGGAAGGACATCACCCGCGTCATCAACGCCTGCGACGCCGGCCGCGAGGGCGAACTCATCTTCACTTATATATACCAGCTCACGAAGTGCAAAAAGCCCTTCCAGCGGCTCTGGATGTCGTCGATGACCAACGACGGCATCAACGAGGCCTTCAAACACCTCCGCAGCGCCGAGCAGATGCAGGGTCTGGCCGACGCCGCCCGCTGCCGTAGTGAGAGCGACTGGCTGATCGGCATCAACGGCACCCGCGCGCTGACCAAGCGCATGTTCGGTTCCCGCGCCGGCAACGTCGCCTCGGTCGGCCGCGTCCAGACCCCCACCCTCGCCATCGTCTACAACCGCGAACTGGAGATCCGCAATTTCGTGCCCCGCGGCTACTGGCGCATCACCGCCAACTTCGGCGTCGCCAAGGGCAGCTACGAGGGCGCCTACCAGCGCACCGATTTCAAGAAGAGCGACGACGAGCACGACCGCATCGACCGCGTCTGGGACCGGGCCAAGGCCGCGGCCATCCACGCCGCCTGCTCGGGCCAGCCCGTCGCCAGCGTCACCGAGGAGAAGAAGGCCAGCACCCAGATCGCGCCCAAGCTTTA
>JAQSDJ010000244.1 GCA_029945855.1 Lacunisphaera sp. | reverse complement strand
CTGGAGCTGAACGGCCGAGTGCTCGGCGAAAAGCCCACGACGCGGGCCGAGGAATTCAAGGCGGTCTTCACGGTGCCGTATGTGCCCGGCGAATTGAAGGCGACCGGCCTCAGCGGCGGCCGCCCCGTGGAAACCTGCGTGCTCCGCACGGCCGGGCCCGCCGCCCGCCTGCAGGTCACGCTGGACCGGAAGCTTTACCGGGCCAACGGACAGGATCTCGCCTACGTGACGGTGCAGGCGGTGGATGAGAACGGCGCGTGGCAACCGACCGCAACCCCGCGGGTGACGTTCAGCCTCGAGGGCGACGGCACGCTCGCCGGTGTCGGCTCGGGCGACCTGACGTCGTTTGATTCCTACCAAGGGCCGGAACGCACGCTCTTCCAGGGGCGCGCGCTGGCCGTCGTCCGTCTCGGAAGCAATCCCGGCCGGATCACGCTCACCGTCACCGCCCCCGGCCTGCCCTCGACGACGGTCTCGCTCCACTCCGTTAAACCCTGATCGCCTTATGCAAAGCCCGCACAAAATCTTCCTGAACGTTCTTGCCGCCGCCGCTTTGGTCCTGGCGCTGACTGCCGTCGCGGCCGGGGTGAAGCCGTCGCCGATCCCGCCGCTCATGCTCGGCTCGGCCTGGTATCCGGAACAATGGCCGGAGAGCCAGTGGGACACGGACCTCGCCCACATGCGGCAGGCGGGAATGAACATGGTGCGCATCGGCGAGTTCGCCTGGAGCACGATCGAGCCGCGCGAGGGCGTCTACGAACTCGACTGGATGGAGCGCGCCGTCGCCGCCGCCGCGCGCCACGGGATGGTGACGATCATCGGCACGCCGACGGACACGCCGCCGGCTTGGATGACGACGAAGTATCCGGAGATCCTGCGCGTGGGCGAGGACGGCAAGCAGCTCCAGCACGGCTCGCGCCGGCACTTTTCCATCGGCAGTGAAAAATACCGGCAGCTGTGCGCCGCCGTCGTGGAGCAGCTGGCGAGACGTTTCGGCCACAATCCGCACGTCGTCGCCTGGCAGATCGGCAACGAATACACCGAGGACTCCTACGACCCCGAGTCGTATGCGCGCTTCCACGGCTGGTTGGAGAAGAAATATGGCACGCTCGAGGCGTTGAACCTGCACTGGATGACCGCCTACTGGAGCCAGACCTACTCGCAATGGAGCCAGGTCCCGATGACGACGGCCCGCGCCAACCCGGGCCTGCTGCTCGAACACAAGCGCTTCATCACCGACACCTGGCGCGACTTCCAGCGCAACCAGACCGACGTGCTGCGCCGGCTCGTGGAGCCGCGCCAGCTCATCACGACGAACCTCGGCGGCCTCGGCTGGGCCAACCGGTTCAACCGGCAGCAGGTGGCGGCCGACCTCGATCTGATTTCCTGGGACGAATACCTCGGCTCCGGCTGGTTCGACAACGCGCGGAACGGCACCGGCCACCTCGACCCCCTGCGCAGCGGCGCGACGCACGACCTCGTGCGCGGCTGGAAGCAGAAAAATTTCTGGGTGCTGGAAATGCCGCCGGGCTTCGTTGACTGGGGTTCGGTCAGCAACTCGCTCGATCGCGGTGAGACGCGCGCGATGGTCTGGCATTCGGTCGGCCATGGCGCGGACTGCGTGGCGTTCTGGCAGTGGCGCAGCGCGCTCAACGGCCAGGAGCAATACCACGGCTCGCTCGTCGGGCCCGACGGCGAGCCCGTGCCGGTCTACGCCGAGATCGCGCAGACCGGCGCGGAGTTTGCCCGGGCCGGTCCGGTCCTCGCCGGCACATCGCCGGTCTCGGAGGTCGCCCTGATCCACGACTACGACAGCCGCTGGGCGATCGATTTCAACCGGTTCAGCCAGCGCTACGACCAGATGCAGATCCTGATCGATTATTACCGCGCGCTGCGCGAGCCGACGCAGGCGGTGGACATCGTGACGCCCGCCATGGACCTCGCGCGCTACAAGCTCGTGGTCGCCCCGAGCCTCAACGTGGTCTCGCCGGAACTGGCGCGGCGGCTCACAGACTACGTGCGGCAGGGCGGCCACCTCGTGCTCGGGCCGCGCACGGGCATGAAGAACGAGTTCAACGCGCTCAACCGCGAGCGCCAGCCCGGTCCGCTCCTGCCGGCGCTCGGCGGCCGGGTGGAGCAGTTCTACGCCTTGCTCGAGGACGTGCCGATTGCCGGCGCCTGGGGCGCGGGCAAGGCCACGGTTTGGGCGGAGTATTTCGACCGGTTGGCGCCGGATACCGAGGTGCTGATGCGCTATGGCCCCGGCAACGACTGGCTCACGGATCAGCCGGCGGCGATCAGCCGCAAGGTGGGCCAGGGCACCATCACCTACCTTGGCGCCGTGCTCGACCCCGCGCTCATGACGGCGGCGGCGAAGCAGTGGACCAAGCAGGCCGGCGTCACCGCCCCCGTGCTGCCCGCCCCGGCGGGCGTGAAAGTCAGCCGCCGCGTCGGCGCGGGGCGCGAAGTCTACGTGATCACGAATTTCTCGGCCGGTCCGCAGGAGATCGCGCTGCCGAGTGCGATGACCGACGTGCTCAACGGGGGCGAAGTCTCCGTCGCCAACCTGCCGCGCTACGGCGTGGCCGTGCTCGCCCGGCCCGCCGCGCCGGCCGGGACCAAATTCCTACCATGACCTCCAAAGCCCGTTTTCTTGCCACCATCGAGCGCCGCCCGGTGGATCGTCCCGCCTCCTGGCTGGGCGTGCCCGCCGCCGCGGCCCTGCCGGCCCTGATGAAGCATTTCGGGGCGGGCGACTACGCCGCCTTGAAGCGAAAGCTCGGCGACGATGTGTGGCCGGTCGAACTGCCCTATCATTCGGAGGTCTCGGATGCCATCTACATGGCCTTCGATTTCTCCCGGAAGGGTCACCTCGCGGAAGGCGAACGGACCCTGAACTCGCCGGGATTCTTTGAGGACGTGACGGATCCGGCGGCGGTCGACGACTTCCCCTGGCCCGTGGCGCACTTGCATATCTCGCCGGCCGAGTGTCGCAGTGCAGTCGAGGCCGCGCCGGACGATTACGCGCGCCTCGGCGTCGTGTGGTCGGCGCATTTCCAGGACGCCTGCGCCGCGTTCGGCATGGAAACGGCGTTGATGAACATGCTGACCGAGCCCGCGATGTTCCGCGCCGTCATCGACCGCATCACCACGTTTTACCTCGAGGCGAACGAGATCTTCTACCAGGCGACCCGCGGGAAGCTCGACGCCGTCCTCATCGGCAACGATTTCGGGAGCCAGAGCTGCCTGATGCTTTCCCGGGACCTGATCCGCGAATACGTCCTGCCCGGGACACGGGAGCTGATCGCGCAGGCGAAGCGCCATAACCTCAAGGTCATCCATCATTCCTGCGGAGCGATCAGCGAGATCATCCCGGACCTCATCGAGGCCGGCGCCGACGCCATCCATCCGATCCAGGCGCTGGCCACGGGCATGGCCGCCGAAACGCTGGCCGGGAAGTTCTCCGGCCGGATTTCCTTTTGCGGCGGAGTGGATGCGCAGAATCTTCTCGTGAATGGCACGCCGGATCAAGTCGCCACCAGGGTGCGCGAACTGGTGCGTCTCTTTCCGACCGGCCTGGTGGTCTCTCCGAGCCATGAGGCCATCTTGCCGGACATCCCGCCCGCGAACATCGCGGCGCTCTTCGACACGATCAGGGAGTATTCCGCCCGGTAGAGATGAGAGGAGGGTCTATTTCAAAACCCTTCGTGGAGGGGCGCCGCTCGACGGCGCCCGCGGGCGTCGCAAGGGACGCCCCGACAAAAACAGGTCACTTCGCCGCCGGCGTCGACTCGGCCGGAACCGAGCGCAGATACTGGATCGGCCAGGCGTCGGTGCGGAAGGGCACCGCGGGCAAGCCCGCCCCGTTGATCAGGTTGGGATTGGCCGTCTCATGCCAGGCGAAGCGCACGGCGACGGGTTTCTCCACCCGTTCATGGGATACGATCACCTTGCCGGCCTCGAGCCGCGCCTGGGCCGGCAGGAAGGTCTGGTTCTCAGCCGAGATGACGAATCCCGTCAGCGCCTGGCCGTCCCGGGAGCGCAGCCCCTCGGCGTGATCGAAGGTCAGCTCGATGCGGTTGCCCGAGATATTCATGGTGGCGAAGGTCGGCCCGCGGGCGGGCAGGTCGGCGCGGCCGTAGGTTTCGGCGAGGGCCAGCCCCGCGAGCCGCAGGCCGATGTCCCGCTTGTTCGTCGGATGGATGTCATGGGTATCCGCCACCAGGTCGGTGGTGACGGCATAGCCGGTGCCCGGCGGGGAGAAGGCGCGGACCTGCTGTTCCCAAAAAACCGGCAGGGCCTGGTCCGTGACGGGGAATTTCTCCCACCGCGAATAATCCATCGGCGCGAGCAGCACGCCGTAGAAAGGCGCGGCGGGGCGGCCCCAGGCCCGGCGCCAGCCGGCGATCAGCGCGGCCTGTTTCTCGGCGTAGGCGGCGACGTTGCCCGCCATCAGGTTGGTCTCGCCCTGATACCAGAGGAACCCGCGGAGGGCGTAGGGCGCATACGGCTCGACCATGCTGTGGAAAAGCTCGGTCCGCTGGACGCCCGCGATCCAGGCGAAATAAGGCTGGTCCGGCAGGTCCCGCAGCGGTGGCGCGGTGAAGGCCTCGTCCGGCAGCCAGGCTTCGATCCGCGTCCCGCCAAAACTGGAGTGGATCAGGCCGACGGGCACGCCGAGGGTCTGGTGGATCTGCCGGCCGAAATAATAGGCGAGGGCGGAAAAGCCGGATTGCGAGAGCGCCTCAGGCGAGCAGGGCAGCCAGTGCAGCAGCGCCGGGCCCGGCGGCGGCAGGGGCGCATGCGGCACCTGGAAGAGGCGGAGCCGCGGATAATGGGCGGCGGCCACTTCCAGTTCATGGTTGTCGACCGGCTTCTGGCCCTTGCGCGGGCCGAAGAATTTTTCCATATTCGACTGGCCGGAGCAGAACCAGACCTCGCCGACGAGCACGTCGGCAAAGGCGAGGGTGTTGCTGCCCTGGATCTGCAGCGTGCGCGGTTCGGCGCTCGCCGGGAGCGCGTCGAGGGTCACGCGCCAGCGGCCGGCGGGATCGGCCGTGGTCGTCCGGGTCTGGCCGGCGAACGTCACGGTGACCGTCTCACCGGGCGCGGCCTCGCCCCAGACGGGCAGGGGCTGGTCGCGCTGGAGCACCATGTGCTCGCTGAAAAGGGGCGGGCAACGAATCTCGGCCGGCAGCGGCGTGATGAGAGCAGAGAGGAAAAGAGCCAGCCAGCCGGGGCGGAGCAGGCGGCGGAGCCGGGTGAACATCGAGGGGGGAACAGCGACTGGCGGCAGGGAGCTCATGGTGAACGGGCGGGTCGGGAAAAACCCGCTCTTCCAAAAGCAAGCCCGGCTCACTTCCCGGCGTAGAATTTCGGCTTCAGGACGCCGATGCAGGGGAGGTTCCGGTAGCGTTCGTTGAAGTCCAGCCCGTAGCCGACGACGAATTCGTCGGGAATCTCGAAGCCCGCGTAATCCGCCTCGAAGGGCACGGCGCGGCGGGCCTTCTTGTCGAGCAGCACACAGGTCTTCACGGACAGGGCGCCCTTGCTCTTGATCAGGCCGGCGACGGCGGCGAGGGTCTTGCCGGTGTCGAGGATGTCGTCCACCAGCAGCACGTGCTGGCCGCGCACGTCGAGTTTCATCTGGTCGACGATGCGGGGTTCGTGGACGGCCTTGGTGCCGTCATGGTAGCTGGAGGCACGCAGGCAGTCGAGGCGCAGCGGGCTGCTCAACTGGCGCAGGAGGTCGGCGGCGAAGATCAGGGCGCCGTTGACGATGGCCACCACCATCAGGTCCTTGTTGGTGTAGTCGTGATTGATCTGCGTCCCGAGGCCGGCGACGCGGCGCTTGATGGCGGTCGCGGACACGAGGACGTGGTCAAGGTGCTTGAGTTCCGGCGGGCCTTTCGGGGTGGGCATGGGGGAATCAAGAAGGGCCAAGGGCCAAGGGACAAGGGCCAAGAGGGGGGGGGCGACTTTTGGCGTCCGGATGATTTCGGGGAATTCAAATGTGGGAGGGGCCTTACGCCCCGACCCTTCCGACAGCGAATGTCCAAAGTCGGGGCGTAAAGCTCCTCCGCATTCGAGCCAGTCCATCCCTGATGGGACCAACCCTCCCGCGAGGTTAATGGCTTTGACTTGGCCGGAGGCCGGCGGTTGCCTCGCCGGGAACGCGGCCCCCCGAGCAATGATATCCATCCAGGTTCAGCAACTGACCAAGCAATTCGGCCCCGTGGTCGCGTTGCAGGGCCTCGACCTGACCATCAACCCGGGCGAGCTGTTCTTCCTGCTGGGACCGAGCGGCTGCGGCAAGACGACGCTGCTGCGCTGCCTGGCGGGCTTCTACATTCCGGAACAGGGCCGGATCTTATTTGGCGACGAGGATGTCACCCGGCTGGAGCCGCACAAGCGGAACACGGGGATGATGTTTCAGAGCTACGCGTTGTGGCCGCACATGACCGTGGCGGAGAACGTCGCCTTCGGCCTGGAGGAGCGCAAGGTGCCGCGGGACGAGATCCGGCAGCGCGTGGCCCAGGCCCTCGCCGCCGTGCACATGGAGCCGTTTGCGGACCGCCGGCCCAACCAGCTCTCCGGCGGCCAGCAGCAGCGTGTCGCGCTGGCGCGGGCGTTGGTCATCCGGCCGCGCTGCCTGCTGCTCGACGAGCCGCTGTCCAACCTCGACGCCAGGCTCCGGCTCGAGATGCGCGCGGAAATCCGCCGGGTTTGTAAGGAATACAAGCTGACCACGGTCTACGTCACCCACGACCAGAAGGAGGCGCTCTCCATCGCCGATCGCATGGCGATCCTCGATGGCGGCCGGATCCTCCAGGTCGGCACGCCGCGCGAGGTCTTCAAGCGACCGGTCAACCGGACGGTGGCAAATTTCATCGGGGAGACGGACTTCCTGCCGGGCACGGTGCGCGGGGTGACCGGTGGCCGCATCACCGTGGAAACCGTCGTGGGCAAGTTCGAGGGCGTGGCCGGCGATCCGGTGCACGTGCCCGCCGTCGGGGCCGAAGTCACCCTGTCCATCCGCCCGGAATGCTGGAAACTCAGCCGCGAGCCGGCCGCACGCAACACGGTCAAGGGCCGCATCGGCGCCTGCGTCTATCTCGGGGAGGTGGCGCAGTATGAATTCATCTGCGCGAACGGGACGGGGCTGAAGATCCTCGAGCTCAACCCGCACCATGTCGACAGTGCGTCCCGCGGGGAGCTCCATGCAACCGCGACGTCGGAGGATGTGGTCGTGCTGGCCAGCTGAGGGCAGATCATGAACGACACCGCGTGGATCGAAGGTGGAACCCGGCCTCCGGACGGGTTGGTTCGATGTGCGCCATGGCAAACCCGTCCGGAGGCCGGGTTCCACCCATGAAACGCGCGCTCATCCTCCTCGCCCTGGCGGCGGTCGTCGGACTGCCGTTCCTCCTGCGGCCGAAGAAGCAGGCGACGGTGGCGGACGCCGACGAGCGGCTCGTCGTCATCACGCCGCACAACGAGGCGACGCGCTACGAATATTCCCGGGGGTTTGCCGAGTGGTATCGCGTGAAAACCGGCCGCACCATCGCGATCGACTGGCGCGTGATCGGCGGCACGAGCGAGATCACGCGCTTCATCGAGTCGGAATACGTGGCCGCCTTCCAGCACCACTGGACCGGAAAGCTGGGACGTCCGTGGAGCATGGGGGTGCAGGCGGCGTTTCAGGACGGCAGCCTCGTGCCCGACGACACGCCCGGTGACGACCCGGTCGAATTGGAGGCGCGGCGGGCGTTTCTCGCCTCCACTGTGAGCTGTGGCCTCGACGTGTTTTTCGGCGGCGGCCCCTACGACCATGTCCGGCAGGCCGCGGCGGGCCGGATCGTGGACTCGGGCATCCTGCAGCTGCATCCGGAGTGGTTCGGCGACAACGCCATCCCGGCGACATTCACTGGCGAGCCATATTGGGATCCGCAGGGTCGCTGGGTGGGCAACGTGCTCAGCGCCTACGGCATGATCTACAACCGGGACTCGCTGCAGCGGCTGGGAATCGACCGCGAGCCGCGGCAATGGGACGATCTGCAGGACCCGCGGTTGCGGGGCGAGGTGGCGTTGTGCGATCCCACGAAGAGCAGTTCGATCGCCAAGGCCTTCGAGAATGTCATCCAGCAACACATCCACCGGCGCCAGGCGCAGCTGGTCCGGGAGACCGGGCGCGCGCCGTCAGAAGTTGAAGCCCAGGCGGTGGCGGAGGGCTGGGTGAGCGGCCTGCGCCTCGTGCAGCGCATCGGGGCCAACGCCCGTTACTTCACCGACTCGTCGCAGAAATCACCGATCGACGTCGTGCAGGGCAATTCCGCGGCCGGCATGTGCATCGATTTCTACGGCCGGGGCGGTTTCCAGCAGTCCGCCCGCCGGCTCGACGGCACGGAGGGACGGATCGGTTATTATTCCCCGCCGGACGGCACGGTGCTCTCGCCCGACCCCCTCGCGGTCCTGCGCGGCGCGCCGAATCCCGCGGCGGCCCGCGCCTTCATCGAGTATGCGGTGTCGATGGACGGGCAGAAGCTCTGGAATTTCCGGCCGGGCACCCCGGGCGGGCCGGTCCGGTATGAGCTGCGCCGGCTGCCCATCCGCCGCGACTTCTACACGGTGCCGGAGTTCGCGCCCCACCGGTCCGACCCGGACGTCAACCCCTACGCGGCCGGCAATCCCATGATCTATCACGGCGAGTGGACGGGCAACCTGGTGCGTGAGATGGCTTTCGTGATCCGGGTGATGTGTCTCGACCCCCATCCCGAGCTGGTGGCGGCGTGGCGCGAGATCATCGCGGCCGGGATGCCGGCGGAAGCCCTCGCAGTCATGAGCGACCTCTCGGCCGTGGACTACGGCGCGACGGACGGCCGCATCCGGCGCGTGCTGGGCTCGAAGAACAAGGTTGATGAGGTGCGCCTCGCCAGCGAGCTGGCGGATGGATTCCGCCGGCAATATCTCAAGGCGGCGGAACTCGCGCGGGCGGGGAAGCGGTGACGAGCTGATCCGCTATCATTCGGTTGAAGTGGGTGGAACCGGGCCTCCGGACCGGTTATGCGTGCGCAAGTTCAACAACCCGTCCGGAGGCCGGGTTCCACCACACGATGCGCATCGTTGGAGCGGCCCGCCGGCAAGCGGCGGCCCTACATTACGCTGCACGGTTCCGATCTACAGTTGTGCGACCGCGGCGACGAAGCCCGCCTGGTCGGCGGCCTTGAAGAAGGAGGTGCCGGCCACGAAGGTGTCGGCGCCGGCGGCGCGGCATTCCTTGGCGGTGACCAGGTCGACGCCGCCGTCAACCTCGAGGCGGAAGTTCAGGCCGCGCTCCCGGCGCCAGGCGTCGATCTGCTGCAGCTTGGGCAGCATGTCGCGGCGGAAGGATTGGCCGCCGAAACCCGGCTGCACGGTCATCACCAGCACGAGGTCGACCTCGCCGAGCAGCGGCTCGATGGCCGCGGCCGGGGTGCCGGGATTGAGAACGATGCCATTCTGGCAACCGAGCTGGCGGATGCGGGCAAGGGTGGCGCGGTGGTCGTAGACAGGCTCGATGTGGATGCTGATCAGGTTGGAGCCGGCCTTCGCGAACGCCTCGATGTATTTCTGCGGCTCGGCCAGCATCAGGTGCGTGTCGAAGAACAGCGTCGAGCCCGCGCGGCGCAGGGCGGCGAAGGTTTCCGGACCGAAGGTCAGGTTGGGCACGAAATGCCCGTCCATGATGTCGCAGTGCAGCCAGGCCGCCCCGGCGGCGGCGACGAGCGCGGCGCTGTCGGCCAGACGGGCGTGATCACCGGCGAGCAGGGAAGGGGCGAGAAGGGGGGTGGGCATCGGAGGGCAGAGGACAGAAGACGGAGGACGGGAAAGGCTCAACTCCTAAGCCGGCCTCATGCAGTTAAAAACCACAGATGAACACACATGAACACAGATAGCCCGGACCGGGCAGCTGAAGGGAACCAAAAGCCGGGAACCGAATGGTTCCGATTCGGGGTTCCCCAACTCTTTATCGATCCGTGTGCATCTGTGTTTATCTGTGGCTGAATTGAATTGTTCCGTATCGGTAGTCCCGCGGGCGTCCGCAAGGGACGCCCCTACAAATTGATTGTCACCACGTATCCAGCACCGCGTGGGTGGCTTCCTGGGCGAGTTGTTCAGTGAGCAGCGGCAGCGACTGATATTCGGCCGGCACCAGCCCGCTGTCGGTGAACACGCCGCGCTTCGCCGTGAGGGGGCGGCGCACGAAAAGATCCTGCTTGGTGCGGTTGTCGGTCAGCGTGGCGTGCGCCTTCAGCGTGACGTCGAAACGGCGGGCGAGCCCGGTGTCGTTCTGCCGCGAAACGGCGACCTCGCGCTCATAGCCGGTGAGGGTGACGCGCAGCACGGCGTCGGCGGTGTCGGCCGAGTTGACGAGGGTCACACGGCCGTCCCGGGCGAAGGCCTCGCGCAGCTGGGTCGTGGCCAGGATCTGGGCCTGGGGGATGAGCGCCTCGGCGGCGACGGGCGCGATGAACAGCGTGGCGAACCTGGGCGCGGTGCCGGTGCCGAGCTGGTAGCCGGCGCAACCGGCGAAGAGACAGAGGACAGAGGTCAGCAGAATGAGGACAGCGGCCTGGCCCGCCAGGCGGTGCGTGAGGGCAACACCCACCGAAATCGGACGAGCGTGCATCAGCAGACCTCAGAACAGCCAGAGGCGCTTTTTCCTGGGCGCGACCGGCTTGGCGGCGGGGGCACCGGCGGCGGCCGCGGCCTGCTCCTCGAGCTTGGCTTCGACCTCGACGAGCTTGGTGCGGGCCTGGGCGGCGACGGGAGAATCGGGATATACCGTGATGGCCTCGTTATAAAACACCTTCGCGCCCTTGTAATTCCGGCGATACTTCAGGTAGTAGTCCGCGATGGTCAGCTTGCTCTTGGCCAGGACGGTCTTCATCTCGTCGAGGCCCTTCTCGGCCGTGATCATGCCGGTGTCGCCGGGGAACAGGATCATGTAGTCCTCGTAGTAGGTGATGGCTTCCTTGGTCGAGGCTTGGTCGTAATACGGGCCGTCGACGAGCGAGGCGTGGGTCTGGGCGATCTTGAGGTAGGCGTCGGGCGTGAGCACGCTGCGCGGGTAGGTGTTGATCATGCGGTCGAGCGCGTCGATGGCGGCGGGGACCTCGTTGATCTGCTTGTAGCCGCGGGCGGCGTTCATGAGCGCGAGCGGGGCATAGTCGCTGTAGGGCGCGGTCTGCACGATGATCTCGAAATATTCCAACGCCTTCTCCCGGTTCCGGAAGCCGGGGAAGAGGCCCCAGATGCGGCTGCGCTTGCCCTCGAACAGCTGGGAGGCGATGCGGTATTGCTCGCCGACCACCTGGATAAATTTTTCCGAGCTCGGGTAGCGGGCCAGCATCCCCTGGTAGCTGTCGAACGCCTTGTAGTATTGCTGGTTCTTCTGGTAGATGGCGCCGGTGCGGTAGAGGGCCTCGGGGGCGAAGACGGAGTTCGGGTATTTCCGGTTGACGGTCTGGTAGAGCTTGCGCGCCTCGCGGAATTTGCCGGCTTCCTCGGCGGCGCGGGCCTTGTTCATCACGTCGAGGGCATTGCGGCC
>JAQSDJ010000243.1 GCA_029945855.1 Lacunisphaera sp. | reverse complement strand
GGCGTCCTGCCGGCCATCCGGTATGTCATCACGCTCGACACCGACACCCAGCTGCCGCGCGATGCCGCCCGCCAGCTCGTCGGCACGATGGCCCATCCGCTGAACCGTCCGGTGTTTGATGCCGGACGCGGGGTGGTCGTGGAAGGCTACGGCATCCTGCAACCGCGCGTCGGCGTGAGCCTGCCGGGCGCCCGGCGGTCGTGGTTCGTCCGGCTTTTTGCCGGCGACGCCGGCATCGATCCCTACACGCGGGAAGTGTCCGACATGTATCAGGATGTTTTTCGCGAGGGCTCGTTCATCGGGAAGGGCATCTACGAGGTGGACGCCTTCGAGCGGGCCATGGCCGGCCGCTGCCCGGAGAACACCGTGCTCAGCCACGATCTGCTGGAAGCCTGTCACGCCCGCTCCGCCCTCGTGAGCGACGTGGAACTCTACGAGGAACACCCTTCCCGCTACAATGTGGACATCGCCCGGCGTCACCGCTGGATCCGCGGTGACTGGCAGATCACGCAGTGGCTCCTGCCACGGGTGCCCGGTTCCGATGCCCGCCGCATCGCCAATCCGCTCTCGGCGCTGTCGCAGTGGAAAATCTTCGACAACCTGCGGCGCAGCCTGGTCCCCGCCGCCCTGTTGCTCCTGCTGCTGGGCAGCTGGCTCCTGGTGCCGGTCTACGGCGGTCTGGGTTCGGTGCTGGTGCTGGGCCTCATCTCTCTCCCCGGTTTGCTGACGACGCTGGTCAAGTTGCCGCACAAGCCGGCCGATCTGCCGTGGGGGATGCATCTGGGCGCCGGGGCCACGTCAGCCGGCCGGCAACTCGCCCAGATCGTCCTCACCCTGGCCTTTCTGCCCTACGATGCCTACATGAGCCTGGATGCGATCGGCCGGACGCTGTCGCGCCTGCTGGTGACGCACAAACGGCTGCTGGAGTGGCAGACGTCAGGTGATTCCGAGGGGACCACGCGCGCCGGCCTCGGCGGTTTTTATGCGACCATGGGGGCGGCGCCGGCCGTCGCCCTGCTGGGGGGCGGGCTGCTGGTGGCCCTGCAGCCGGCGCAACTGCCGCTGGCGCTGCCGATCCTGGGGTTGTGGCTGGCGGCGCCCTGGATCGCCTGGTGGATCAGCCAGCCGATCGCCTCCACCGCGCCGGAGCTGACGGCCGGACAAACCGGTTTCCTGCGCCGCACCGCCCGCCGGACGTGGCATTATTTCGAGACCTTCGTCACCGCGGAGGAGAACTGGCTGCCGCCGGACAATTTCCAGGAAGTGCCGGCACCCGTGACCGCCGCGCGGACCTCGCCCACAAACATGGGCCTGGCGCTGCTCGCCAACCTGGCGGCCCGCGACCTCGGTTATCTTTCGACCGGCGGCCTGATCCGCCGCACGCACGACACGCTGGCCACGATGCAACGGCTCGAACGGCATCGCGGACACTTCTACAACTGGTATGAGACCCGCACGCTCCAACCGCTGCCGCCGCTCTATGTCTCCAGCGTGGACAGCGGCAACCTCGCGGGACATCTGCTGACGCTCGGCGCCGGGCTGAGGGAGCAGGCCGGGGAGAAAATCCACACCCCCGAGGTGTTCGCCGGATTGCGCGACACGGTGAGGGTGCTCCGGGAACTCGCGCCCGACCAGGCCGCCCTGGCCGGGCTCGAGGCGGATCTGGCGCACGTTCCGGCGGGACTGCCGGCGGCGTTTGCCCTGCTGGAAAAGATGACCGGTCAGGCGACCAGGATCGCCGGCTCGCTGGCGGGTGGGGCGGAGGAACCCAGGCGGTGGGCCGCGACTTTGCAGCGGAACTGCGAGGAACATCTGGCGGACCTGCGTTTCCTCGCGCCGTGGCTGACGCGGCCGGCCGCAACGAAAGGGAAATCGACCCAACCCGCCCCCGTGCCCACGCTGAGGGAAATCTCGACGTGGGAGCAATCCGCCGGTCCGGAGGGCGAAGCCGGCGAGCACGCCCGGCAGCGCCTGGGCGCCCTGGAGGATCTCGCCGGGCAATGCGACGAACTGGCCGCGATGGATTTCGCGTTCCTGTTCGATCCGGCGCGGGATCTGTTTCTCACCGGATACAACGTCACCGCGCATCAGTTTGATTCCGGTTACTATGACCTGCTGGCCTCGGAGGCGCGGTTGTGCAGCTACGTCGCCATCGCCTTGGGCCAGGTTCCGCAGGACCACTGGTTCTCGCTGGGGCGGTTGCTCATCGAATCCCGGGGCGGGCCGATCCTCGTGTCGTGGAGCGGCTCGATGTTCGAGTATCTGATGCCGCTGCTCGTCATGCCCGGCTATGAGAACACGCTGCTCGATCACAGTTGCCGGGCGGCGGTGGAGCACCAGATCGAGTATGGCCGGACCCGCGGCATGCCCTGGGGAATTTCCGAATCGGGTTACCACCAGACCGACGTTCATCAGAACTACCAATACCGGGCCTTCGGCGTGCCGGGCCTGGGCTTGAAGCGGGGCCTGGCCGAGGATCAGGTGATCGCGCCCTATGCCACCGCCCTGGCCCTGATGGTCGAGCCGGTGGCCGCCTGCGAAAACCTGCAACGGCTGGCGGCGGAGGGACGCGCCGGGGCCTACGGTTTCTATGAAGCGGTGGATTACACGCCGTCCCGGCTCCCGCCGGACGAAACCAGCGTCACGATCCGGTCCTTCATGGCGCACCACCAGGGGATGAGCCTGCTGGCCCTGGTCAACCTGTTGCGGGCGGAGCCCATGCCGCGTCGCTTCCTCGCCTGTCCGCTGCTCAAGGCGGCGGATCTGCTGTTGCAGGAGCGGGTGCCGCGGACCGCCGCAAGTGTGCTCGCCGGTGATCTGGAACGGGCGGAAACCCGGCCCTTTCCCGGTGACAACGAAAGCAAGATGCGGGTCTACACGAATCCCTCCCTGGCGGCTCCGGAGGTCCATCTGCTGTCCAACGGCCGCTATCATGTCGTCATCAGCAGTGCCGGCGGCGGTTACAGCCGCTGGCGCGACCTGGCGGTCACCCGCTGGCGCGAGGACGCCACGCGGGATGGCTGGGGCACGTTTGTCTACCTGCGCGACCTCGCTTCGGGGGAGTTCTGGTCCACGGCGTATCAGCCCACGCTGCGCGCAACGGAAGATTACGAGGCCGTCTTCACCCAGGGCTGCGTGGAGTTCCGGCACAAATACGCCGGCCTCGAGGTCCACACCGAGATCAGCGTGTCGCCGGAGGACGACGTGGAGCTGCGGCGCATCACGATCACCAACCGGTCCCCCGGGCCGCGCGTGATCGAGCTGACCAGCTACTCGGAGGTGGTGATGGCCAATCCCGCGGCGGACGCGGCACATCCCGCCTTCAGCAATCTGTTCGTGCAGACGGAATTTATGCCGGCCTCCGCCGCCATCCTCTGCACGCGGCGCGCCCGTTCGCCCGAGGAGAAATCCCCTTGGCTGCTGCATCTGCTGGTGGGGCAGGGCGGGGCGCAGGGTGCAATCTCCTGCGAAACCGATCGCGGCAAATTTGTCGGGCGGGGCGGCACCCAGGCCAATCCGGCCGCCCTGCAGGGGGCCTCGCCCTTGTCGAACACCGTGGGGTCCGTGCTCGATCCCATCGTCGCGCTGCGGCGCACGGTCACCCTGCCGCCCGGAGAAAAGGCCATCATCGACCTGGTGCTGGGCATGACCGAAAGCCGGGACGCCGCCCTGGCCCAGGCGGAAAAATATCAAAGTCCCCGCATGGCCGACCGCACTTTCGCCCTGGCCTGGACGCACAGCCAGGTGACCTTGCGCCAACTCAATATCACGACGGGCGAGGCCCAGCTTTATGGCCGGCTGGCCGGCGCGCTGGTTTTTGCCGATCCCGCCCGCCGGGCCGGGTCGGGCGTGTTGCGCAACAACCGGCGCGGACAAAACAGCCTCTGGAGCTACGGCATTTCCGGCGACGTGCCGGTGGTCCTGCTCCGCATCAGCGATCCGAAGAAGATCGAACTCGTCCGGCAGCTGATCCAGGCTCACTCCTACTGGCGCATGAAGGGGCTGGCCGTCGAGCTGGTCATCCTGAACGAGGATGTATCGGTTTATCACCAGTCACTGCAGGACCAGATCACCAGCCTGATCGCCTCGGGGATCGAGGCGCAGATGCAGGACAAGCCGGGCGGCATTTTCGTCCGGCGGCTGGAGCAGGTGCCCCATGACGATCTCCTGTTGCTGCAGGCCGCGGCGCGGATTGTCCTCGACGACGAGGACGGTGCCCTGGCGCAGCAAATGGAACGGCGGAGCGTGCCGGAGCCGTTGGTCCCGGCGCTGGTCGCCACCCGCGCCGTGCGGCCGGAGCCACCCCAGACGCTTCCGCCGCGGGAGCTGATCTTCCCGAACGGTCTCGGCGGCTTCACCCGCGACGGCCACGAGTATGTCATCACCCTCCTGCCCGGACAGATGACCCCGACGCCCTGGGTCAACGTGCTCGCCAATCCGTCCTACGGCACCGTGGTCTCGGAAAGCGGCAGCGCCTACACCTGGGGGGAGAACGCCCATGAATTCAGGCTGACGCCCTGGAACAATGATCCTGTGCAGGACCCCACCGGCGAGGCCTTCTATCTCCGCGACGAGCAGACCGGCCGGTTCTGGTCGCCGACGCCGCTGCCCGCCCGCGGGGCGACGCCCTATGTCATCCGCCACGGTTTCGGCTACACCGTCTTCGAGCACACCGAATCCGGCATCGTCTCCGAGCTGTGGGTCTACGTGGCGATGGATGCCCCGGTGAAGTTCACGATCCTCAAGGTGCGCAACCTCTCGGGCCGGCCGCGCCGCATCTCGGTCACCGGCTACTGGGAATGGGTGCTGGGCGACCTGCGGCAGAAAAACCTGCTGCACGTGCAGACCGAGGTGGACCCCAAGACCGGCGCGTTGCTGGCGCGCAACCACTACAACACCGAGTTTCCCGGCCGCATCGCGTTCATCGACGCCGGCGAGGCGACGCGCACCGTCACCGGGGACCGGAAGGAATTTCTGGGCCGGAACGGCAACCTGGCTCAACCGGCGGCCTTGAAGCGTGCGCGCCTTTCCGGCCACGTCGGCGCGGGGCTGGACCCCTGCGGCGCGATGCAGGTCGTCCTGGATCTGCCGGACGGGCAGGAGCGGGAAACGGGCTTTCGCCTCGGGGTCGGCCGTAACCTCGGGGAGGTGCAGAACCTGATCCAGCGGTTTCACGGCGCCAACGCCTGCCGGGTCGCGCTGGAAGGCGTCTGGGCCTACTGGAACCGGACCTTGGGCGCCATCAACGTGGACACGCCCGATCCCGCCGTGAACGTCATGGCCAACGGCTGGCTGCTGTATCAGACCATCGGCTGCCGGCTCTGGGGGCGGACGGGGTTTTATCAATCCGGCGGCGCCTACGGGTTCCGCGACCAGCTGCAGGATGTGATGGCGCTGGTGCACGCCGAGCCGGCCCTCACCCGCGCGCATCTGCTGCGCGCCGCCGCCCGCCAGTTCCGCGAGGGCGACGTGCAGCATTGGTGGCATCCTCCGGCGGGCCGCGGCGTGCGGACGCATTTTTCCGACGACTTCCTGTGGCTGCCGTATGCGACCTGCCGTTACGTCGCGTGTGTCGCCGACACCGGGGTGCTGGACGAGAAGATCCCTTTCCTCGAAGGCCGGCCGGTCAAGCCGGAGGAGGAGGCCTACTACGACCTGCCGAACCGCTCCGAGGAGTCGGCCACGCTTTACCAGCATTGCGTGCGGGCCATCGAATGCGGGCTGAAATTCGGTGCGCACGGCCTGCCGCTGATGGGTTGCGGCGACTGGAACGACGGCATGAACCGGGTGGGCCACGAGGGCCGGGGGGAAAGCGTCTGGCTGGCGTTCTTCCTTTACGACGTGTTGACCCGGTTCGCCGGTCTGGCGCGCGCCCGGAGCGATCCGGCCTTCGCCGACCGCTGCCTCGCGCAGGCGCGGCAACTGCAGCAGAACATCGAGCAGCACGCCTGGGACGGCGAATGGTATCGCCGCGCCTGGTTCGACCACGGCGAGCCGCTCGGCTCGCACGTTAATTCCGAATGCCAGATCGATTCCCTGCCCCAAAGCTGGGCGGTGATCAGCGGCGCCGGCGATCCGGCGCGCGCCATCCAGGCGATGGACTCCGTGGACCAGCGGCTGGTCCGCCGCAACGCCCGGCTGATCCAGCTGTTCGATCCGCCTTTCGACAAATCCCCGCTCAATCCCGGCTACATCAAGGGTTACATCCCCGGGGTGCGCGAGAACGGCGGGCAATACACGCATGCCGCGATCTGGACCGCCATGGCCTTCGCCCTCCAGGGGGAGAACGACCGCGCTTGGGAACTGTTCGCCCTGCTCAATCCCGTCCATCACGGCGCCACGCCCGGGCGGATCGCCACCTACAAGGTTGAACCCTACGTTGTCGCCGCCGACGTCTATGCGGGCGCGCCACACACGGGGCGCGGCGGCTGGACCTGGTATACCGGTTCGGCCGGCTGGATGTATCGGCTGCTCCTTGAGAGCTTGCTGGGGGTGAACCGGGAGGGCGATCAGCTCCGGTTGGCGCCCCGGCTGCCGGCCGCCTGGACATCCTACAAGATTCACTACCGCTACCGGCAGACCGTCTATCACATCACGATCACCCGGCTTGCCGCTGATTCATCCGAGGCGGATCAACTGACCCTCGATGGCCGGGAAATATCCGGCACCGTGATTCCTCTCCGGGATGACCACGAAGAGCACGTCGCTGAAATGAAAGTCCGCTGACGGATGAAATCCACGGCCACCTGCGTCCTCGCCATCAACGGCGGCTCTTCCAGCATCCGGTTCGCCCTGTATGAGACCGGCCCGGTGCCGCGGTGCCGGCTCGCGGGAAAGATCGATCGCATCGGCTTGCGCGGCACGAATCTGACCGTCGTCGCGCCCACCGGAAAAACTCCCGTCCCGCGGCGCCTGGCCGCCGCTGATCATCGCACGGCCGCCGGCTTTTTGCTGGACTGGCTGGAAACCCAGCCGGTCTTCGCGTCCGTCAAGGCCACGGGTCACCGCGTGGTGCACGGCATGAAGCATGCCCGACCGGAGCGGATCACGGCGAAGCTGCTCGCGGAACTGCGCCGGATCACGCCGTATGATCCCGATCACCTGCCCCGCGAGATCGAGCTGATCGAGGTCATCCGCCGGCGCCACCCCCGTCTGCCCCAGGTGGCGTGCTTCGACACGGCGTTTCACCGCGCGATGCCGCGGGTCGCACGGCTGCTGCCCATCCCGCGGCGTTATGCGGCGCAGGGCGTCGAACGCTACGGTTTCCACGGGCTCTCCTACGCCTATGTGCTGGCGGAACTCCGCCGGCTCGATCCGGCGGCGGCCCGGGGCCGGGTGATCCTCGCGCACCTCGGCAATGGGGCGAGCCTGGCGGCCGTGCATCGGGGCCAATGCCTCGATACCAGCATGGGTTTCACCCCCGCGGCCGGGCTCGTCATGAGCACGCGATCCGGCGATCTCGACCCCGGTCTGCTCTCGTTTTTGGCGCGGAAAGATAAGATGACTCCGGCGCAATTTGACCGGATGGTGAACCACGAGTCCGGGCTGCTGGGAATCTCCGGGACCAGTTCTGATGTGCGGGACCTCCTGGCCCGCGAGTCCCGGGACCCGCGGGCGGCGGAGGCCCTGGAGCTTTTTTGTTATCAGGTCCGGAAATGGATCGGCGCCTATGCGGCGGTGCTCGGCGGCGTGGACACGCTCGTCTTCACGGGCGGCATCGGCGAAAACGCCCCCGTCATCCGGCAGCGGATTTGCGCCGGGCTCGGCTTCCTCGGTCTCCGCCTGGATCTTCGGCGCAACGCCCGGAACGCCCCGCTGATCTCGCGGCCGGGCCCCGTCACGGTCCGCGTCATCGCCACCGACGAGGAACGGATGATCGCCCGCGCCACGATCCGCGTGCTCGGGCTCCCCGGGGCCGGCCGCCGGGTTCCGTAGGGTAAGGCCCCATAGCTGCCAGCCGCGGCGGGGCGTAGCCTCGGCCGGCTGACAATCAGGGCCATCCTCATGAACAAACTCGAAATCAAGGGCGACTGGAACATCACCAAGGGCCGGTTGAAACAAAAGTGGGCCACGCTCACGGATGACGACCTCAAGTATGTCGACGGCCTGGCCGACGAGCTGCTGGGCCGGATCCAGCAGCGCACCGGCGCGACCTGCGAGGCGATCCAGCAGGCCATCAAGGATTCCTCCGCCTGCTGCGGCGGCAACTGATTGGCCACGCTCCCGACCGCACCTTTCCTCCGCCCGGCCACACCACCATGAAAAATAATATCTACAAGATCATCGAACTCACCGGCACCTCCTCCACCTCCATCGAGGATGCCATCAGCCAGGCCATCAAGCGCGCGGGCAAAACCCTCAAGAACCTCTGCTGGTTCGAGGTGGTCGAGACGCGCGGCAACATCACCAAGGGGAAGATCCATCACTGGCAGGTGACGATCAAGGTCGGCTTCGCGCTGGAGGGCTGACCTCAACCGGAACGCCGCCATGAAACCGCCTCCCCCGGAACCGCCGAAGGATTTCGCCAAGGATCTGAAGACGTTTCAGCAGCTCCCTGCCCGGACGAAGGAGCTGGAACTGACGCTGGACGCGGCGGAGAAGTCGACCGGCCCGGAACGGGTGGCGCTGGAGCGCAAGCTGCAGGCAAAATCCAACTGAGAGCCCTCCCGCAGGTCCGCCGGGCCGCACCATGATGCGACCGGGCGGACGGCCGCGGCGCCCGCGGGCCGGAACTTCGGCGCTCCACCACCTCCGTCTGTGATGAACGAACCAATCCCCCAGGAGAAGACGGACCCGGCGAGCCGGGTCCCGCGGCCCCGGATGCATGTGCGCACCTGGGTGCTGCTGCTGGCGACGGCCGGCGGCGTGTATCTTTGTTGCCGGATGGCCGTGCCCTTTCTGCCCGCCGGTGCGTGGGCCCTGACGCTGGCGGTCCTGTTCATGTCCTTGCAACGCTGGCTCGAGTCCAAATTCCAGCGTCGTGGGGTGGCCGCCTTGATCGCCGTTGTGGTGATCGGACTGATCGTGGTGATTCCGGCCTTGGTGGTGGCCCAGCAGCTCGTGGTGCAGGCGGCGAACGGCGCAGCCCTCTTCGAGGCCAGGTTCGGCTCCGGGGAGTGGCGTCACGCCCTCGAGGCCCAGCCGCGCCTCGCCGAATTGGCCGACACCATCCAGCGCCGGATCGACCTGCCGGGCATGGTGAAATCCCTCGCCGCCTGGCTGAGCGCCGGCGCCGGGGCCCTGGTCAAGGGCTCCGTCTACCAGGTGATCGGCCTGGTCCTGACCTTTTATCTGCTGTTCTTTTTCCTGCGCGACCGGCGGGCCGTGCTCCAGTCGCTCCGGTCCCTGATGCCGCTTCCGGCGGCAGCGACGGACCGGCTCTTTCGCCAGGTCGACGATACCATCCACGCCACGGTCTACGGCACGCTGGCGGTCGCTCTCCTGCAGGGTGCGTTGGGCGGGCTCATGTTCTGGTGGCTGGGCGTGACGGCGGCGCTTTTCTGGGGCGGAATGATGGCGCTGTTCGCGTTGATTCCCGTGCTGGGTGCCTTTGTGGTCTGGCTGCCGGTGGCGTTCTTCCTCGCGGCGGAAGGCCATTGGGGCAAGGCCCTGGTCCTCACGCTGTGGGGCACGCTGGTCGTCGGCACCGTCGACAACCTGCTCCGACCGATCCTCGTCGGGAACCGGCTCAGGCAGCACACGGTGCTCGCGTTCATGTCGGTGGTGGGCGGCATCATCGTGTTCGGCCCGGCCGGACTCATTTTGGGGCCGGTGACGCTCACCGTGACAATGGCCTTGCTGGAATTCTGGCGCCCCGGGGAACACGCGGTCGGACCGGTTCCGGCCGATGAAACAACCGCGGCCCGCTCCTCCGGGGGCCCGGCCGGGCACTGAGGATCCTCCTGTGACTGCAATCTCGGCCCGGCCGGTTCAAGTGCAGGTGCCGGCCTGGCATCGGTTGCCCGCCGAGGAAGTGTTGGCGCGGCTCGGCTCCGGCATCGCCGGGCTGTCGGCGCCGGAAGCCGCCCGGCGCCTCGTGGCCGACGGCCCGAACGCACTGAAGCAAGCGGCCCGCGTCAGCCTGCTGCGGATCTTCCTCGGTCAGTTCAAGAGCCTCCTCATCTGGATCCTCATCGGGGCCGGGATCATCTCCGGCCTGCTGGGCGAAGGGGTGGATGCCATTGCCATCCTCGCCATCGTGGTCCTGAACGCCGTCATCGGCTTCTACCAGGAGTTCAACGCGGAGAAATCCATCGCGGCGCTCCAGCAGCTGACCGCGCCCCAGGCCAAGGTGCGGCGCGCCGGGCAGGTCGCCTCGATCCCGGCGGCCGGTCTCGTCACCGGTGACATCCTCGCCCTCGAAGCGGGCGATCTGGTCGCCGCGGACGCCCGGCTCCTCACCGCGGCTTCGCTCACCTGCATCGAGTCCGCGCTGACCGGCGAATCGGAGGCGGCGGCCAAGCGACCCGCGGCCCTGGTCGAACCGGACGTCGCGCTCGGTGATCGCGACAACATGGTGTTCATGGGCACCAGCGTCGCGACCGGCACGGGCTCGGCGGTCGTCGTCGCCACGGGCATGCAGACCGAGCTGGGCCGCATCGCCGGACTGATCGAAGCGGCGGGGGCGGACGAAAAGACTCCGCTGGAGCAAAGGCTGGAATCCTTCGGGCGGGTGCTCGTCTGGGCGGCGCTGGGCATCGTCGCCCTGCTGTTCGGGCTGGGGCTGCTGCGGGGGACGAAGCCCCTGGAGCTGTTCATGACCTCGGTCAGCCTCGCCGTGGCCGCCGTGCCGGAGGGGTTGCCGACGGTCGTCACGGTGGCGCTTTCGCTGGGTGTGCTGCGCATGGCCCGGCGCCGCGCGCTGGTGCGCAAACTGGCCGCCGTGGAGACCCTCGGTTCGACAACGGTCATCTGCACGGACAAGACCGGCACGCTGACCGTCGGCGAGATGACCGTTCGCGCGCTCTACGTCGCAGGCCAAGTCTACGAGGTCACGGGCGAAGGTTACGGGCCAGAGGGGGAAATCCGCTTCGAGGGCAAGCGGGCCGAGGCTGCCCATACGGCGCCGTTGCGCGAGCTCGCCACCGTCATGGTCGGCTGCAACAACGCCCATCTGGTCCGGGAAGGGCCGGCTTGGAAAACCGTGGGGGACCCGACGGAGGGAGCCTTGCTGGCGGCCGGGGCCAAGGCCGGCGTTGTCCGCGCGCAGCTCGAACAAGAATGGCCGAAAGAGCAGGAGTTGCCCTTCGATTCCGACCGCAAACGAAGTTCAGTCATCCGCCGGGGGCCGGACGGTAAGTTCCGCGCCTTCTGCAACGGCGCACCGGGCGCGCTACTGGAACGGTGCACCTCGCTCTACACCGGCACGGGCATCCGACCGCTGACGGCCCCGGACCGGGAGCGCCTCCTCGCGCAAACCACTACGATGGCGCAGCAGGCCCTGCGCGTGCTCGGCTCAGCCTGGCGCGATCTGGGCACCACGTTGCCCGCCGACATTTCCGCCGAAACCGTGGAGCGCGACCTCGTGTTCGTGGGACTGACCGGGATGCAGGATCCGCCCCGGCCCGAGGCCAAGGACGCCGTCGCCCGGTGCCGCGCCGCCGGCATCCACGTCGTCATGATCACCGGGGATCATCCGGACACCGCGACGGCCATCGCGCGGGAG